>CAVFIO010000005.1:45562-58822 GCA_963622535.1 Akkermansia muciniphila | reverse complement strand
TTATAAAGTTCAATATCTAAATTAAGAGCGCACCGATGCGGTAACTATGCCGTCGGTGCTTTTTTTCTGTGGTAAAATACGCGCGCCGATTTAGTACTCGGTCTCCACTGCCGCAAAAGGCAAGAATAAGCCTTGTGCGCGCTATTTCCGTTAATTTTTCGTATGCGGGATTTTTCTATTATGCAAATCATGCGCGGCTCTCGTGCCTTATCTGATTTCAGACTCGACAAACTCATGCAGGAATTTGTCGCTGCAGGCATCAAAGTCTCATCAGTTTCTACTCATTATGTCCACTTCTATGACACCAAAGAGGATCTCAATGCTGAGGAAACCGAAGTCCTGAAGAAGCTTTTAACCTATGGCCCAAAGAATACTGAATCTCAGGATAAGGGCGAGCTTTTCATGGTTATCCCGCGCGTGGGAACTATTTCTCCCTGGTCATCTAAGGCTACAGATATCGCCAAAAACTGCGGTTTAACTAAAATCCGCCGAGTAGAGCGCGGCATTGCCTATTACATTGAAAAGGAAGGTGGTGAATTTACTGCTGAAGAACGCAAGAACGTCGCAGCCCTGATTCACGACCGCATGATGGAAAATGTTCTGTCAACAGTGGAAGAGGCTGCTGCTGTTTTTGAAAAGCAGACTCCGGCTCCGTTTAAGACCGTAGCTTTGACCACTGAAGGTATGCAGGCTATCCGTAAGGCCAATGTTGAATTAGGCCTGGCCTTAAACGAGCCTGAGATGGAATATCTCATGGACAGCTTTAAGGATCTGGGACGAGATCCTACCGATGTCGAGCTGTACATGTTCGGTCAGATGAACTCTGAGCACTGCCGTCACAAGGTTTTCAATGCAGACTGGACTATTGACGGTCAGCATCAGGAGAAGTCCCTGTTCAAGATGGTGCGTAATTCCAATGAAAAGCACCCTGACTATGTTTTATCTGCCTATAAGGATAATGCTGCGGTAATGGAGGGCTCTAAGGCCGGACGTTTCTTTGCAGGTCCTGATCATGTTTATTCCTATCATGAAGAAGACATGCCTATCCTTATGAAGGTTGAAACTCACAATCATCCTACGGCAATTTCTCCTTTCCCGGGTGCTGCTACCGGTTCAGGCGGTGAAATCCGTGATGAAGGCGCAACCGGTGTCGGCTCTAAGCCTAAGGCCGGTATCTGCGGATTTACTGTTTCTAATTTGCGTATTCCCGGTGCTGAGCAGCCCTGGGAGCACAACTTCGGCAAGCCTGACCGTCTGGCTTCAGCATTGCAGATCATGATTGAAGGTCCTCTGGGTGCCGCCTCTTTCAATAATGAATTCGGCCGTCCCAACCTTTGCGGTTATTTCAGAACCTATGAGGAAGAGGTTGATTCCTTCAATGGGCGCGAGGTACGTGGTTATCACAAGCCCATCATGCTGGCAGGTGGCTGGGGCAACATCCGTCGTGAGCATATTCACAAAGATCATATCGATCCCGGTGCCAAGCTCATAGTATTGGGCGGTCCTGCCATGAATATCGGTTTAGGTGGCGGTGCAGCATCCTCCATGAACTCCGGAGCCTCCTCTGAAAGCCTTGATTTTGCATCTGTTCAGCGTGGTAATCCTGAGATGCAGCGTCGCTGTCAGGAGGTTATCGATGCCTGCTGGGAGCTAGGCGATAAGAATCCAATCATGTTCATTCATGATGTCGGTGCCGGTGGCCTGTCTAACGCTATGCCTGAGCTGGTTGCTGACGGTGGTGTCGGCGGCCTGTTTGAGTTGCGCAAGGTTCCAAATGATGAACCTGGCATGTCTCCTCTGCAGATCTGGTGCAATGAATCTCAGGAGCGCTATGTATTGGCAGTTATGCCCGAGGATCTGGAAACCTTTGAAAACTTCTGTAAGCGCGAGCGTGCTCAGTACGCCATTATCGGTACCGCAACTGCTGATCGCCGTGTAGTGCTTCACGATGATTATTTTGACAATACTCCTATTGATCTGCCTTTGGATATTCTCCTTGGCAAGCCTCCGCGCATGATTAAGGATGTTAAGTCTGCCAGGCATAATTCTCAGGCCTTCAATACCTCCGGTATTGATGTTCTGGAGGCCTGTGAGCGTGTTCTGCGCCTGCCGACTGTTGCAGAAAAGACCTTCCTGATTACCATCGGTGACCGCTCTGTTACAGGTCTGGTGGCCCGTGATCAGATGGTAGGTCCCTGGCAGGTACCTGTCGCTGATGTCGGTGTAACCTGTGCCTCCTACGATAGCTATCATGGTGAAGCCGGTGCTATTGGTGAGCGTCCTCAGGTTGCTCTGCTTGATCATGCAGCATCTGTGCGTCTGGCTATTGCTGAGGCTATCACCAATATTGCAGCTGCAGATATCGGTGAATTAAACCGTGTCAAGCTTTCAGCTAACTGGATGTCTCCTAATGGTCACCCGGGTGATGATGCAGGCCTCTATCAGGCAGTTAAGACCTTAGGTGAGGAATTGTGCCCGGCATTAGGCATTTCAACACCTGTTGGTAAGGACTCCATGTCCATGCGTACCACCTGGCAGGAAAACGGGGTTGAGAAATCTGTAACCTCTCCTATGTCTCTGGTGGTTTCCGCCTTTGCCCGTGTTGAGGATGTAAGAAAGACTCTTACCCCACAGCTTAGAACTGACAAGGGTGAGACCCGCCTGATTTATGTTGATTTAGGTGATCGCCGTAACCGTCTTGGCGGTTCTGCCCTAACTCAGGTTTACCGTCAGCTGGGTGATGTTCCGGCCGATCTCGATCAGCCTGCCCGTCTTAAGGGGCTGTTCGATTCTGTTCAGTTCTTAAACAAGCATGACAAGGTTCTGGCATATCACGATATTTCAGACGGCGGCCTGTTTGTAACCTTATCTGAGATGGCATTTGCAGGTCACTGCGGTATCACTGCTGATATTTCCAATTTAGGTCAGAATGATCTGGCGGTACTCTTTAACGAGGAGCCCGGCGCAGTATTGCAGGTTCGTGCAGAGGATGCCGAGACTGTGCTCAATATTCTCTCAGGTCACGGCCTTGCTAATTGCTCATTTGATCTGGGTACCGTAAATAACGAAGACCGAATCATCTTTGTCCGTGACGGCAACGATGTTATCAATCAGAAGCGTTCTCATTTCAGAACCATCTGGGCCGAGACCACCTTCCACATGCAGTCACTGCGTGATAATCCTCAGTGTGCCAGGGAAGAGTATGAGGCTAAGTTTGATGACTCTGATAAGGGCCTGTTTGCCGATCTCAGCTTTGATACCAGAGAAGATGTTGCCGCTCCTTATATCAGCAAGGGCGTTCGTCCCAAGATTGCTATTTTGCGTGAAGAGGGTGTTAACTCCCAGGGTGAAATGGCTGCTGCCTTTGACAGAGCCGGCTTTGCCTGCGTAGATGTCCATATGTCTGATATCCTTTCAGGCGCTGTGGATCTTGCTGATGTCAAGGGTTTTGCCGCCTGCGGTGGTTTCTCTTACGGTGATGTTCTCGGTGCAGGTGAGGGCTGGGCTAAATCAGTGCTCTTCTCAGGACGTGGTGCTGAGACCTTCTCCAAGTTCTTCAACCGCAATGACACCTTTGCCTTAGGTGTGTGCAACGGCTGTCAGATGATGTCAACCTTAAAGGATCTGATCCCCGGTGCTGAAAACTGGCCTCGCTTTGTTACCAATAACTCAGAGCGTTTTGAGGCTCGTTTTGTTGAGGTTGAGGTTCAGAACAGCCCTTCAGTACTGTTTGCCGGAATGGCCGGATCAAAGATGCCGATCGTGGTTTCTCATGGTGAGGGCCGCGCGGAGTTTGCATCAGCAGAGCAGCTTAAGGCCTTGAATGAGCAGGGACTTTCTGCAGTGCGCTATGTTGATCATAACGGCAATATCGCATCAGCCTATCCTTTGAATCCTAACGGTTCACCTGAGGGTATTACCTCTGTTACCACTCCAGACGGCCGTTTCACCGTGCTTATGCCGCACCCTGAGCGTGTCATGCGTACTGTGGCTAACTCATGGCATCCTGACGAGTGGGGTGAGGATTCTCCATGGATGCGAGTATTCCGTAATGCGCGCGTGTTCGTAGGCTAAGATTTAGCCTGTTAGAATAAGCCCCCGGTGCCCTGGTACCGGGGGCTTGTTGTCTGCAGGCTTAAAAATCCAGGCTATTCTCATTGAGCAGAAAATCATATATACCAATTAAAAGAAAGCCTCTGTCATTGTAATGAGGTGCCGGGCAGTCTCTGGTGACAATTATTTTCTTGAATTCAGCCTATTTTAAAATTTTGCGTAAAACCGCAAAATTTTAAAATAGACATATGCCTCCTTATGCTGTTCAGGATCCATCAAAATATTGACGATTAAAAATGCTGATATTTCAATTAGATAATAAATAAAAGCTGGCACACTATTTGATATGGCAATGTAAGAAATACAAAAATGGCGTCGAGGCTTTTATGGAAGCAAATGAATCAGAGATCCTTACAGAGGTTTTTAATGTAGTTCCTGCAGCAATTGTGATCCTGGATAAAAGAGGCACTATTTCAAAGGCTAACAGGGGTGCTCTGGAAATGCTGGGTGAGGAAAGTCTCGTAGGTCGCAAATGGATTGATGTCATTAATGTTGTTTTCCGTCCGCGCGAGGATGACGGGACTGAGATTTCTACCCGTGACGGTAAGAGGCTGCAGGTTTTAACCAGGCCTCTGTCTCATGGACAGCTGGTACAGATGAACGATCTTACTGCTCAGAGAGAGCTGTCAGATAAAATGCGCCATATGGAGCGGCTGTCATCCCTGGGCCGTATGGCGGCCTCTCTTGCTCATCAAATCAGGACCCCGCTTTCTGCTGCCATGCTCTATGGTGCTAATCTTGCAAATCCCCGTCTGACACCGCAGTCACGTGCCGTTTTTCAGAAAAAGCTTATGTCGCGTCTTGAGGCGTTAGAGGCTCAGGTATCTGATATTCTGATGTATGCGCGCTCGGATGCTCAGACTGTAGCGGAGCTTGAGGCAGTTGATCTGGTAAGTGACTGCATTCAGTCGTGTCAGAGTATTGTGACAAGAGGCGGTGCAGAATTAATCTCAGAGCTGGGTGATCGTCCCATGCCTGTTTTAGGCAATACGGCAGCACTTTCCGGAGCTTTGTCAAATCTTGTGGCAAACGCCGTAGAGGCCGGAGCTAAAAAGGTTAAAATAAGCCTTAAGAAAGAAAACGGCAGTATTGCTATTGCTGTTGCCAATAATGGCCCGGCAATTGCCGATGAACTCAAGAAAAAGATTTTTGAGCCTTTCTATACCACAAAGAGCAACGGTACAGGTCTGGGGCTTGCTGTTGTTGCGGCAGTGGTGCGCGTGCATCATGGCCGCCTGGAGCTTCATGAAAGTGAAGAATACCCAGTTGAATTTACATTACTGATCCCGGAATTTGTGAGACAAGGTGCTAAAACGGAGGCAGCCTAGTCTCTTTGAGAGATAAAAATGAGCCAAAGCCAGATCCTGATAGTTGACGATGACAGCAGCTTACGCGAGGCTATTTGTGACACATTGATGCTGGCAGGGTATTCCTGTATTGAGGCCGGATCTGGCGAGGAAGCCTTGAAAATCCTTACCAAACGTCGTGCGGATATGGTTATAACCGATGTGCAGATGGATGGGATGGACGGACATAAGCTCTTAAATCAGATCCACGAAAAATATCCAAATCTTCCCGTACTGCTCATGACTGCCTATGCCAATATTAATGGTGCGGTAGCTGCTATGCGCGACGGTGCAGTAGATTATCTGTCAAAGCCGTTTGCACCTGAGGTGCTGTTAAATCAGGTCTCCCGTTATGTGCCGGTAAGCCGTATCGTAAAAGGAGAGCCGGTGTGGAAGGATCCGTCCACAGGTGAGCTTTTAAAGCTTGCTGCCAGGGTTGCAGCCTCTGATGCCACCGTGATGATTACCGGTCCTTCCGGCTCAGGAAAGGAAATCCTGTCACGCTTTGTACATGATAAATCTCAGCGCTCAAACGGTCCTTTTGTTGCAATAAATTGTGCGGCTATTCCTGACACCATGCTTGAATCCACCCTGTTCGGATACGAAAAGGGGGCTTTTACAGGTGCAGTTCAGGCCTGCCCGGGAAAATTTGAGCAGGCTCAGGGCGGAACTATCCTCCTAGATGAGATAACCGAGATGGATTTATCCTTGCAGGCAAAGCTCTTGAGAGTGCTGCAGGAACGGGAGGTCGAGCGTCTGGGATCGCGTAAGAGCATAGCACTGGATGTGAGAGTGATCGCCACCTCCAACCGTGATTTAAAGCAGGCTGTGGCCGAAAAGAAATTCAGAGAGGATCTTTACTATCGTCTGAATGTTTTTCCACTTCACTGGAAGCCGCTTAAGGACCGTCCTCTGGATATCATTCCTATTGCCCGTTTTCTTCTGGAAAAGCATGCCCGTGATGCAAGCCGTGCTATTCCTGAGCTTTCAAAAGGCGCTGAGCGTAAGCTTGCAGCCTATGCCTTCCCGGGGAATGTGCGTGAGCTTGATAATGTCATGCAGCGTGCTTTGATCCTGGCAGATCCTGATGTAATAGATGAGACTGATATCATTTTTGACGAGCAGGGGCTTGATGAGGCTTTAAGCTGCGATGCGGCCGGCTCTTCTACTGAGGGACAGGCTCCTGTAATTGAAGAGCACCAGGAGATTACTGATGATCCCGTACGCTCTCAGAAGATCCCGGCAAATCTTGGAGGAGAGCTTAAGCAGCAGGAATATCAGATCATTCTTGATGCATTAATAGAATTTCGCGGTAACCGGCAGATGGTATCTGACAAACTCGGGATTTCTCCCCGCACTCTGCGTTATAAGATTGCCAGAATGCGTGATGAAGGCATGATTATTCCCGGTTGATATGAAAAAGTTTATTGCACTTGCCTTTACCGTTCTGGCATCTTTTTTTATGCTGGGATGTGATGAGCCTCCCGAGGAAAATACAAGGGAGGGGACGCTTCTTTTGCGCTATGCCCTGGAGGATAACTCCTACACTCCTTTTACTGAGGCTATGCGCTATTTTGCCAGGGAGGTGGAAAAGGCCTCAGCTGGTAATATCAGGGTTGAGCAAAAGCGTTATGCTACATTATCTGTAAATTCTGATCTGGTGCTGGATACGGTCATGAATACGCTGGATATGGCCCTGGTACCGGTAAACCGTATCAGTAAGTTAGCTCCGGGACCTGCGCTTTTAGGTGTGCCTTATCTTATGCAGGCTTCAACTTTTGATGATCTGATGGTACCAGGCGGCAAGCTTATCAGAAGAGTTACCCAAGATATTTCCTCTGATAAGACTCATCTTGTGGGAATTGATATCTGGTACGGTGGCTATATCCAGATCCTGATGCGTGACCGTCAGATTTTAAGCCCCAGTGATATGGAAGGTCAGAAATTCTGGGTCAGAGGACCTGGGCCTGATATGGACTATCTGCTGGCAATGAATGCCTTCCCTTATGAGATGTCGTTTACCAGTGGTGTATATGCTGCAAAGCATGGCTATCTTGACGGGATCATGCTGCCTGTTTCAATGATTATTTCTAACAAGCTTGATAAGTATATGCATTATCTGACGCTAACTAATCATGCACGTATGAATTACATCCTGCTTATGTCCCTTGAAACATGGAGGCAGTTATCTGACGATGAGCAGAAAATAATTTTTGACTGTGCCGCCAAAGCAGGAAATTTTGTACGTGATTTAACTGAGGAGCTTGAGGATATTGATCTCTCCCGTATGCGTCATCAGGGGGTGGTAAAAATATCAGAGCCTGATCCGGAGCAGTTTATTAAAAAATCAGAATATGTACGCACACGCTATCTTAGAAAGAATCCCTATCAGGCGCTGTATCTGCGCAAGATTATCCGTGAAAAAAATGACGGTGATGACGCGGATGCATCTTATTAGATCATCTGTTTCAATTAAATCATGATATGGTAAAATCTGCTTTAAATAAATCATTAATAATAAAAGATAAGGTGGATTGCTTCTGTAACTATATGAAAAATAACGGTTTACCCCCCCCCATCAAGAAGCATGCCAATTTTACCGTAGCTGTGAGTCTTTCATAGTATCGGGAAAGGATACTATGATACAGATGAAAAAAGTGCCTTTAGGCTTATTTCTAACCTATGTTTTGCGTCTGATTTGCATTGTAGGTCTGGTGATCTTTTCCTTAAGCTTTGAATATGTAGTATTTCTTGCTGTGGAAATGACGGTGTTATCTCTGATTGCACTGGTATTGCCGCGTTGCCTGAGACTGTGCCTGCTTCCGCTGGTGATAGTTCATGTTTTCCAGTATGTGAATGTGATGCTTACCGGCAATTATATGCTTGCGGATCTGCTTGCAGGCTTTATGTACGGGCAAGGTTATTCTGAGCAGCTGTTCTGGACCATATCATCAGCCGTAGAGGGCTGTTTGCTGTGGATCCCGTCTTTCTGGTCACAAAGCTATGTGCGGATCGGCAAGGCTATGGCTGTTTTTCTGGCAATATTGCTGATGGCAACCTTAAGCTTCAATTTTCCGATCCACCGTTTTGCGGTACAGGAGTTCTATGCAGTAAGGGACAAACTGAGTGATGACGGTCACCGCAGCAAAGAACCCCATGTGTATCGCGACAGTACGGAGCTCTGGTAATTTAAGATGTGGCGGACCTGAATTCACCCGCCACATTTTAGAGCCGAATTTTAATCAATCCTCTTTTTTCTTGACAGTCTTTTTCTTGCCCTCTGTCTTTGCCTTCTCGGCAGCCTTTAACGCCTTCTGTTCTGCCTTCTCCCTGGCTTTCTGAGCCTTTTCCTGCTCCTTTTGAGCTTTCTTCAGGGCGGCCGCATCAGCTCTGCTTAAGACTACACAGGGATCACCATAGACAAGCTTGCGGTCGTATAGACGTTCTACGATTCCTTCGATATCCTCATTAGCAGTCATAGCAGTAACCCTTTTGGCACATTCCTCCATGATCTGCTCGAATTCGTCGTAATCCCTTATTTCTCCATAATCATCGTAGATTTTGCTGTATTCGTCCTCATACCAGTCTATACATTCGCCGTCATCAATACCATGTCCGCCTTTGGATCTGGTGCAATAGACAGGATACTGCCCTGATTCCGGTGTGAAATTTGAGTTCATAAGGTCGATTCTGTGCAGGTGGTAGTCACCATAATCGTAGACGAATCTAAGAGGTGAGCCAAGCATGATAAAAAGATCCTTAACTGTCATTCCGGCATATTTTTCTTCATAATCGTCTAAAAAAGGATTATTCGGTATCTCTTCCCTGTATCCTTCAAAATCATACAGATGGCCGCCGCCCCAGCCAAAAATACTGAGAATTATGTCCATAAAATCATAAACAGACAGATCTGCCGGAATGCACAGGTTACGCCAGCTTTTAGGTCTGGAGTTCGCGAGAGTTATCTTAACCAGAAAATAGCGCTCAGGCATATTATCTGAGCTCTGTTTTTGTTTTTTATCCATGAAAACCTCTTTTTTGGGGGGATGTTACAAGCTGTTGTAATTTTAGCGTATAACGGTTTTTCTTTTGAGAGCCTTAGCTAAGTTTTTATGTACCAGGGAATGGTTCCTGTACTTTCATTTATTCACAGTTGACTGTTAGCTTTTTAAATTATGTACGAATGGCGGGAAAAAGCCTGTCTGGTTATTGAACAGCGTGTATGTAAATATTAAAATCACGCTACAGGTCGCAGAATATAAGCCGGCCGTAACCTGTCTTAGGAACTTACCTGTAAGATGGCTTCTCGCAAATCCTACATGCAAATGACTATGCCCTTAGGTCTTGTCAGATCCTGTGGTGTAGGTCGCAATATCCGCTTTAATTAACAGTTCTCTTTTTCAGACTGAAAAGTCTGTTTTAAGCGTCTTCACTGGCGTAAGGGGCTAATTGTATCTTTTGTTTTAAAGACACCTGATGGTGTGAAAGTTATGTCAGAAGTTAAAGAGAAACTAGAAAATCTAAAATCAAAACCAGTGTTCCGTACAGTGATGTTCTTTGTGATCATCGTCTGTATTGCATCATTGCTCATTATGTTAGGGCGCAGATCTGATGCGGTAACCCAGGCAAGACGTCTGCAGGCTGGTGTTTTAACTGCAGACGAGATTTCAACAGCCTTTGAAAATGTTGGTGGAAAACTGATTAAGCGTCTGGTCAATGAATCTCAGGAGGTAAAAAAAGGTGATCTTCTGCTTGAGATAGACTCTCAGGATATCGAATTCAATATCGCATCGCTTAAGGCCCAGATTGAAAACCTTTCAGCTCAGATAGAGGCGCAGCAGATCACTTTGGATAATTCCAGGGACAGGCTGCGTACCACTGAGATCTCCACCTGGCGCTCAATTGAAGATCTGTTATCTCAGCTGGACAGCGCCCAGGCAGAGCTTACCCGTGCATCAGCAGAATACAAACGTTATGCCAATCTGGATAAGGCGGCAGCAGTCTCCAAATCAAGCTATGATCAGGCCCGTGCCGTATATTTGCAGGCACAGGCTGCAGTTACCTCAATCAAGAAAAATCTTGATAATCTCACCCTGGGAGCGACAAAAGAGCAGCTTGAAAAATTGCGTACCCAGCGTGATGCTACCGGTATGACCTTATCTGCAATTTCTCAGCAGCGTACCGACACAGAGAATATTGAAAACACCCTGCGTTCATTAAAAGCCTCACGTGATTCTCTTAAGGCACAGCTTGCACAGCAGGAGCTGAATCTCTCCCGTACCAGGCTCTACGCACCTGAGGACGGCAAGGTTTTAGAGGTACTGTTTGATGAAGGTGAGATGGTATCTGCATCATCCACTGCGGTAGTTCTGGAAACCACCAGAAAATACTACGATGTATATATATCAGAGAAGGCCGCAACTCATTACAGGGCAGGTGATAAGGTTACAGGCTACTGCTTTGCCCTGGATAAGAATATTGACGGTACGGTACGCTTTGTAGAATCCGCACCGTCTTTTGCCGATCTGCGTATGACAAGAGAGCAGGGCCAGGCTGATCTTACCTCCTTTAAGATGCGTGTATATACAGATAAGGACGGGGATCTTTTATCAGGTATGACCGTGGAGATTGCCAATGACTACGATTGAGGCTATGAAACAGGCCTTCTCTGAGGAGGTCGAGGCTATGCGATCAGGGCATTGTATGCCTTACCACAAGTTAGCTCTGGTTGTAGCCCTGATAACCTGTCTTTTCTTTTGTATTTTCCTGCAGCATCAGATTGCCTTTGACGGACGTATTGCCATCATTGATTTAGATAATTCCCGTTATTCAAGAGAGCTTGCGCAAAAGCTTGATGCCTCGGCATATATTGAGATCACCGACATTTTTTATAATGCAGTTCCGGTGTCATCTCTTTTAATGGAGGACAGAAACATGGGAGTGCTGTATATACCTAAGGACTTTGAAAAGAACCTGTTAAACGGACAGCGTTCAATGAAGCTCGGGTATTATGCCGATTACACCAACTCTGCCCAGAACGGTGTGGCACTTAGCACTCTAAATGAAATTATCGGTGAGGAGGGTGCCAGTATCTCAATTCCCAAGGTAGCAGCTATGGGAAAGATGTCAGCTGATGCCGCCGCCATCGCCGTATCGCCCATGTCCGTGGGCTCCCGCCGTCTTACTGATCCTGTATATTCGTCAACTAACGGCTTCGTGGTGGCGATTACACTTGCCTTCAGCTCTATTTATCTCGGTATCAGTACCCTGATGATAGTTGGCAGAATAAGAGTTTCAGGGCAGATGGAGCGCTGTCTGCGTATGGGCTATGCCTCCTGGATAGCACGGGTTCTTCCCTATGCATTGATCTACGCAACAGCTCTCACTGTAGCCTGCTGTCTTCTGATTAATTTCGGGCAGATGCGCTTTGCAGGATCCTGGCCCTTCTTTTTGCTCACACTGTTTACAACCGGTGTCTGCATCGGTCTTTTATCCTTGTTTTTCTCCTGGAATTCAGAAGATCCGGGTGCAGGAACTGCCTATATGATCCTCTTTGTTCCTCCCGGGTTTATCTTAGGCGGTGCTACCATGGCTATACCGTTTTTCACAGACTGGGTAAAATATGTATCCCATGTCTGGCCACTGGTGTGGGAATTCAGATTCGTGCGTGATATTGCGCAAAGAGGTGAATATCAGGCAGGAGTTGTGGCGCATTACGGCTGCTTTCTGCTCTATGCCGCAGTTTTAGCATTACTGGTATACTGGCGTTATTACAAGTCCATGAAGCTTCTTTCAGGTCCTCGTACCACAGATATCAACGAGCTGCATTTTGAGCGCTGATCCTCTCTTTTAACTCTGACATGAAAAGCCCTCCTTTAAAGAAGGGCTTTGATATAAATCACCTTTTTCAGGCAGACAGGGAAGTCTTTTTCCTCAGTACTTTTAGATAGTGCTGCTTTCAACAAACCAGTTGGCGTTTTTCTCCATCACCGGCTTGTAGGTCTTGGTAATTTCATAGGCGTGCTGACGCAGAATTTTGCAGCTGGTCTCTATATCCTTATCGCTGATGGCCTTAAGCAAGGTCTCATGATCCTTTAGCAAATCATCAATGGTGGAGAAGGTCCCGATTGAGAGATAACGGATCCTGTCCATATTGGCCTTCACCCCCTGTAATACCTCCCAGGCAAGATTAGTCTGGGAGAAATCACAGATCGCATGATGAAATTCATCATCAAGAGTCAGGAATTTAGCCTCAGGGTGGGGCTTGTCTTTAAGCCTGCGCTGCTGCTCCAGTATTTTCTCAAGCTTTTTGATAATAGTCTTGAAAAGCTTTTCATCAAGAGTAAGGGATGCGCGTACGGCTTCGGTTTCTATGGCACAGCGCATAAAGCAGATCTCAAAAAGCTTGTTTACCGAGATCTTGGTAACAAAGGTGCCGTTCTGCGGCTGAATTTCCACCAGACCGTCACGGCTTAAGTGGTTGATAGCCTCACGAACCGGAGTTCTGGATACATCAAAATGAGCCGTGAGATCGTTTTCTGACAGCTGTGTGCCCGGCAGTATGGTCTTTTCAACTATCTGATGACGCAAAAACTCGTAAATCTGTGATGAGAGCGTACGGTTGGGACTTAGCTTTAATTTCGGCAGCAGCTTCTTATCCATGTATGAACTCCATTACTAAGTGTTCCTTGCAGTATCACGATTAATTTCGTTTAACTTTTATGCAGATACTAGCATAAAAGACTGTTGAAAATTTTGATCAAAATTACAACTTAAATACATCTTTACTTGTATTTTACTA
>CAVFIO010000005.1:0-45552 GCA_963622535.1 Akkermansia muciniphila | reverse complement strand
AATGCTTTTTATCTGCGGAAACAGAATTAAAAATTTGCGTGTTGTGTCACAACTAAAAAACAAGTTAGCTTGTATTTTAGTAAATAGGAAACTTGCTTTTGGGAGACAAAATATGCAATCGTTTTTCCACCAGTTTGGGCGCTTTTACAGGTTCGTATGCGTCGTGATCCTCGCCGTCATGGTGATGATCGTCTTTGTCAACGCCTTCATGCGTTATTTCATGCATTCAGGCTTTGTGGCAACTGAGGAGATCCTCCGTTATCTCTTCATTTACCTCACCTTCCTTGGCATGGTTGAGGTTGCCCACGAGCGTGGTCATATTGCAGTCACCATCCTGACTGATGCGCTGCCAAGAAAGCTTCGTACCATGATCCATATCGTAGGCTATGTGCTCTGCATCTATGCACTCTACGTGCTGATTGACGGTTCGATTATGTATTTTGAAGAGTCCGGAACCTCCAGAGGACAGGTAACCGGTCTTCCCTTCCAGTACATTATTGCAGTGCTGATTTTCGGTGCCGCAGGTGTGCTGGTTTTCGTGATCCGTGATCTGGTGCTTGCTGTACGTGCACTTAAAAACGGTGAGGATTTTCCGCCTAAATATGTCGATGAGGACATGAAGGCTGTATTAGAGGCTAATAAGGCAGAGGAGACTAAATAATGGAATTCTTCGTATTTATCGTACCCTTGTTCTTGCTGTTGCTCATGGGTATTCCGGTTGCCATGGTGTTAATGCTCTGTGCTCTCGTACTGCTGTGGTTTATCGATATGTTCGATCCGCTGCTGCTTGCTCAGCAGATCCTGCAGGGTACAGATTCCTTCATTCTAACTGCAGTTCCTTTCTTCATGCTCGCAGGTGAGATCATGAAGGAAGGCGGCATCTCCTCGCGCCTCATTAACTTCGGTCAGGTGCTGGTAGGTCGCTTCAACGGCGGTATGGGCTATGTGGCAATTCTGGCCTCCATGCTCTTTGCAGGCCTCTCCGGCGCCGCTATTGCAGACGTTGCCGCCTTAGGTGCAGTGCTTATCCCTATGATGGTAAAGTGCGGCTATGACAAGCCCCGTTCAACAGGCCTCATCTGTGCATCAGCTCTGACTGCTCCGATTATTCCGCCGTCAATTCCGCTCATTATCCTTGGTGTAACCGTTAACCTTTCAATCGGCAAGCTCTTCATCATGGGTATTGCCCCCGGCATCTGTCTGGGCATTATTCTCATGGCCGTATGGTATTTCGTGGTAAAGCGCGACGGTTATACTGACAGAGTAGTGTACTCAGCCCGTGACAGCATCAGACTGTTTTTCGATGCCATCCCTGCATTGCTGCTGCCGATCATCATCATTGTCGGTATCCGCTTCGGCATCTTCACCCCGACAGAAGGCGGTGCGGTAGCTGCTGTGTATGCCTTCATCGTAGCCGTATTCTGGAACCGTGAGCTTAAGATTAAAGACTGCCCGCGCATCTTCTTTAATGCTGTGCGTACCTCTGCAATCGTCATGTTCCTTGTGGGTACCGCCTACACCATCGGCTGGCTTATCACCATGGCTCAGGTACCGGATCAGATTGTGGATCTGCTCTCAGGTCTCGTTGAATCACCGTTCCTGTTACTTGTAGTACTGAACATAGTCTTCCTGGCCTTAGGTGCCGTGATGGATATTACCCCGATCATTCTGATCTTTGCACCGGTGTTCTATCCTCTGGTTTTGGCTGCTGGCATCGATCCTTACTACTTTGCCCTGGTAATGGTGATCAACCTTTCAATCGGCCTTATCACTCCTCCTATGGGATCAGTGCTCTTCGTCGGTTGCTCAGTTGCCAAGATGCCTATTAATAAGCTCGTACGCGGTATTCTGCCCTTCCTCTTTGCAGAGCTTGGATACCTGGCGCTGTGCGTAGTATTCCCGCAGATCATCACCGTGCCTGCACAGCTGATGATGGATTAACAAGTTAACAACAAAAAAACAAACAACTCTTACAGGAGATTTATGATGAAAAAATTAACCTTTGCAGCCACCGTTCTGGCATCTGCTGTGATGCTATCCATGGCCTCTGCCGCTAATGCTGCCTATACCATCCGTATCGGCACCTGGGCAGGTAACGATCACCCTGTGACCGCCTCCATCAATTACTTCAAGGAGAATATCGAGAAGGAATCCAACGGTGAGATCAAGGTCAAGCACTTCCCTAACAACCAGTTAGGACCTGAGAGCGTGGTCATCGATCAGATCAAGCGCGGTACTCTGCAGATGGCTGTAACCGGCTCACAGATCAAGAAGGATGAGCCTAATGTAGGTCTGTCTGATGCCCCTTACCTCATTCGCTCCTGGGATCATGCCCGCAAGGTCTATGATGAGGAAGGTCAGGCCATTATGTCCGGCAATTACGAGAAGAATACCGGCGTGAAAATCCTGGGCTATCTGGTGAACGGCTTCCGTGAGCTTTCATCAAACCGTCCTGTAACCAATATGGAAGAGCTTAAGGGCCTGAAGATCCGTATTCCTGACAATGAGATCCACGTACATCTCTTCGAGGCCTTAGGTACCAATAACGTCATGATGCCTATGACTGAGGTTTATAACGCCCTTGAAACCCACATGATCGACGGTCAGGAGAATCCCTATGCCACCATTCTGGCATCAGGCTATAACGAGGTTCAGAGCGATATCCTTGAGACCCGCCATATCTTCGCTATTGCACCGTTCCTCATGAACGACAAGTTCTATGAAAAGCTCCCTGAGGATCTGCAGAAGCTTGTGGATAAGTGGGTAAAGAAGACCATTGAGTACAACTGGGATATTTCCGAGAAGAACGATCAGGAATCAAAGGATGCTCTGGCTGCCAAGGGTGTCAAGATCCACGAGATGACTCCTGAGATGCAGAAGGCAATTGATGAGAAGATGGGCAAGTTCTATGAGTGGTTCGGTACCATCATCCCTGATGCCCAGAAGTGGATTGATCACTGCAAGGCACGTGAGACTGCCAAATAAATGCTCCTGATGTTTTACTGCCGGCAGTGTCCTCCGGCAGTATGAACAAGTGTTGTTGCCCCTCCTGAATAAGAAGGGGCTTTTTTCTGTTTGAGATCAGTCCCGGAAACTGCATTTTCTATAGGCCTCGGAGCGGGTCCTGGCCATGCAGTCAGACAGCTTTACCATCATTCTGCCGTCAATGATCCTGACAGCTGAGGTCTTAGGAAAGGCCTGCATATGATTGTCATCAGCAATCTCTTTGAGATTGTTTCTATCTAAATCACATTCTTTAATTCTGTAATTCAGGATATTTTTAAAGTATCTGCCGGGGATCCCGGTAATAGAGAAATTACTGAAAATTCCGGTGTGCTCAAATTTATTCAGATCCTTAATGATGGCGCGTCCTGCAAGTATGTCCTGATTGGTAAATAAAGATCCGATGAAGCACACAGGTGTTGTCTTCTGATCATAGTCATCAAAGGATTCCATGCGGTAAAGAATGCGGGTAACTACGCTTAAGGTAGCCTTGTCATCAAGATATTTCTTTATATAAACCGAATTTGAAAAGATGACGGAATTGGCAACCAGAATCAGGAGCAATACTGAGACCAAATTGTATCTGGTAAAAACTGCCTGAAGAATATTTCTGCCATTTGAGCTGCTTTTGGGAGCGGAGCTTTGGTTAAACTGTCTTTGCAGCAGCACGAGCGGCAGGGTCAAAAGCAGGGTGAATGAAAATTTCATCAGCCCGTGCATGACCCCTTTGCTGATGATGAATACAAAATCTGCAGCCAGCGGAACTGCAATTAAAAGAAAAGCCAGGGCAATTACTGATCTTGCCTTATGCTCTTTTGTCTGTGAGTAAACTAAATAAACACTGATGAGCAGAATTGCATAGATGATAAGAGCAGATAACTGATAGCTGTAGCTTGGATAGCGCAGGTAGGTGCTGTAGACAAAGGTTATGGCTGATACTGTAAGATTCAGGATCTGGCCTACAGAACTGTAGTTTCCAACATCAGCAATTGAGTTGTAGCTTCTGGATAAAACGGTGCCGCTTAGGCTCAGATAGCAGCTGACCGCAATTTTATAAAGCACAAGGCTGATTAAAGCTACTGCCACATATTTAAAACATACCTTTGCTATATCTTTAAGACTTGTGTTATCAATAAGATGAAGCAGCAGCACGAAAGCGCAAAGACAGCAGAATAGCTGCAGATGGATCTGGTAGATTGAAACAGCAAAGCAAAGGCAGATTGAGGCCGGGAGAAATACAGCCTTGAAGCTGTATCTTTGAATCAGGAAGACTGACAGCATCACCGAGCATTCAGCCAGCGCAACTAAATCTGCAATGTATACAAAGGTTGCAGTGATATAGGTATGGGTAAAGGCTGTGACAGTTAGGGCACTGGCGATAAACTGTAATAATCTGTCAGTAAGCTTGAAAACCTTAAAAAACAGGATTAGGAAAAGTGAATTCCAGAATATTGCCAGAGCGCCAATTAAGACCGGTGAGATGGCTGTTCCTCTGAAGAAATAAACCAGAGCCTGACCTATTCTTCCCAGGTTTTCGGTGTCATTTGCATGATAGAAGATCAGGGAGTCATGGGAGTAGTTGCCGTTAAACAGAAAGAATCCATGGGCAACCAGAGTCAGAAAAAAAACATAATAAAATACATTTTTATTATGCTTTAAAAAGGTCACAATGTTTTGCATATGATCAGGCTTTGCTTTCTCGCAGATGATTTTAAAATTTAAAGGCCATTTCGTTTTCGTGTACGTTACATACCTCTGCAAACTTATCGTTGAAGACGATCATCACACCGTTATCACGACCGGCCTTCAGAATTGCATCCTGTAAAAAGCAGGCCCGCTTGTAGTCTTCATGATGCATGGTGAGTTTCAGGTATCCTCCGCTATAAACAAAATGCCTGGCATAGGTTTCAAGAACCTGTAGTACAAAAGCCTCTGCTTCTTCCTGTTCATTACCGCCAACGGCATCAGGAAAGTATGGCTTGTAATCCTGCTCTTTGATTTTCTTAATCAGTTCTTTGATTTTGTCACTCATCTGCTAACACCGTTTTTTGAAATTCAACACCTGCAAAGGTTTCAATAGCAGGCTTTTGCTTTAGGGGATCTGAAGGGAGAGCTGCTTTTTAAGGGATAGAAAAGAGAGATGTGAATTCGTCCCCAGTAGGAATCGAACCTACAACTAGCCCTTAGGAGGGGCTTGTTATATCCATTTAACTATAGGGACACAGCGCAGGCATTATAGCAATTTTGAACATCTAATGTAATGCCTGTTCAGCAATTTTACGCAACTAACGGACAGGGACCACCCTGTCGTTTAACCTTACATTGATAACATTGTCATCGAGATCCGAGGATCTGAGCTTGGCAGTATTACGGGAGACCTTTTCGACAATATATATGCCCCGGGTTTTATCCTGCTGAGAGTAACCGGTACCGCTTATATCATAGCTTTCAGAGGTTTCAAGCATTGAAAATTTCATGCCACGGCTGATCCCGCTCTCCTGTCCCATATCGATAATAAAGCCATCATTTTCTATATCAATGATGGTTGCCTCGGGCATGCGGCATTGCAGAGCCTGAGTGATTTCATTAGTTGCCAGATTGCAAAGCTCCTGCATGCGCTGACCGAATTCTGAGCTCAGGAATCTCTCTGATCTGAGATCTAAAAATTCTCCCTGTTTAAAAGGCCAGTCAGAAGTCATGCTGTAGCTCTTGCTATAGATAAGTGCGGCTGTTGAGGCCTCATAGAGATTAACGCTGAAGGCAAGGGTACGTGTTCTCTGATAAAAAAGCTTGTCAAAGACATTCTCTCCTGCATCAGAGGCGGCAGCTGATTGAACAGTACCGGTTAATACATACTGAGCATCGTACTGACGGGCAACGGCGGCTATATCATCACCAAGTGCATTTCCCGGAGCTGCGTGCTGATCAGTGCCTCTTAGATTTATATTGGCCTCGCCTCTTACAAGCAGGGAGGGGGATTTGGCAATTCTGCTGTAAATATATGCAGAAAGCTCACGGTTAATAGTGTCTATGCCACTGCTGCCCGTGTAGGCATTCTGATCAGCATAGGCAAAGCTGACGGGGAGAACTGTTTTTTTTACAGATGAGGCGGCGCAGCTTGTAATGTGTGATTCATCCAGCAGTACCTTAGCCGTTACCTGTACTCTGCCGGATGTTTTCTGCTCTCCGATAACCACAACCTTTCTTACAGGTACCGTGCTTGTGACACTGGTATTCTGCCTGTCAAGTACTCCGCCCTTAAATTCCTGCTCAATGCTTACCTGAGCACCGGCTTCAAGCCTGGCGTTGTAGATCGCATCATTGACAGCATCATCTCTTGCCTGAGCAACAGAGTTTAATATCGGAGCCTGTCCCTGTACCGTATGCCATGCTGCATAAGAGGGGATAGGGAGCATTAGCGTCAGGGTTAATGCTGTTGCGGTTAGGTTCTTATGCATAGGTTCCTCTGTCGATAAAACATCATCTGGCACTGAAGTTGCATTATTCATACCGTAAATTAAGTGACGGTTAACCGTTATGCTACTGAAGATTATAAGCAGTAATGCAGGAGAGTGTTCTGATGACGGCAAGGATCAAGATGATCGCGGCGTTTTTATGTGCGCTGGCCATAAGCGGGTGCACGGCAAATCATGCCCCCGGCGGCAGAACTACCGGAGATGGCAATGTGTACTCTCAGCGCGGCATGGAGATATCTAAGGTAGCCTCGCAGATGGCAGATACCCTCACTGATACCTTATGGCTGGATCTTAAGGACAGGCGCCGTATTGACGGTAGCAGTACTGCTTATCCCACAATCGGAGTTACTTCATTTGTAGACACTGATACCTATGAAAATGCAGGGGTACTGGGACGTCAGTTAGGTGAGTTCTTCATCCATGAGCTGGACAGACGCGGTATTCCGGTGGCTGAATTCAAGCTCACCGGTAGTATTACAGTTACCAAAGATGGTGAGGATGTGTTTACGCGTAACTGGAAGAAGCTTGCAGGAAAGGCCAGATTCCGTCATGTACTGGCAGGCACCATCTCAAGAAATGAGCAGGGCGTGGTGTTACTTGCACGTATTATCGATATGCAGTCATCAGAGGTCAAAGGATCGGCAACCGGCTTTATTCCTTACCGTAATCTGCCTTACTGCTACCGCACAGCAGATAAGAACTGCTCCTTTGAAGGCACTGATTCTTATCTGACCTATATTCCGTCATCTAACGGCAAAACTGCGGTGAACAAAAATGGCATAAAGGATACTGTCCGTTCTGTGACCGTTGTGTCGGGCACATCCTCCGGCACGCTCTCATCTGGAGCAACTTATAAGAGTGGTGCTGATACCGGTGAGGATGCCCGTGATCGCAAGGCTCGTGAAAAGCTTGCTCATGATCCTGATTTTAACAGCAAGTATTACCCCGCAGGAGCTAATGTCTCTGCCACCTCCACCGGTAATTACGAGGAGTTTATCCACGATCACGGATCTATGCACGGCCATTCAAGTGTTATTTATCCAGCTGACAGCTACAGTGTCAGCGGACATCTCATTCGCGATGTACATGATCAGAGTCAGTATCAGCGCATTGATGACAATTAAGAGGCACCTGCATGTTTAAAAAGACTTTGATTATGGCTGCAGCCATGAGCCTGCTGCCTTTTTTAAACGGCTGCTCAGGGATGCTGTCCTCCACATCCTTTACCCGTGATCTCACATATACCGATACCGCTGTTCACCGTCCGGATGAATTTCCGGTTTTGCATGCCACCGGCTATGCGTCAATTTCCAGACAGTCCGGTACTCAGGCTGAGCGTGAGATCAAGGCTATGCGCGCATCCAAGCTTGATGCCTATCGTGAGCTTACCGAGCAGGTTAACGGAATTTACATAAAATCCAGATCGCAGGTAGCCCAGTCAACTAAGGAGATCTCAGATTCTATTAAGACAGAGGTTGACGGCTATGTGCATGGCGCGCGCGTGATAAGACAGTATCCTGTAGGTGATGTCTACACAACCGAGCTCGAGCTTGATACCAAGATTATCTATGATCTCTACGATATAAGGGGCGCTTTATGATGAATCAGTTTACTCAGGCTCCGATAAAACCTATGCCTGTCGCCTTTTATTTAAAGGAGCAGGAGAATACCTTAAGTTCATTAGCCGAGCTTTTAAAGGAGGAGCGTATTGCTCTGCGTCACCGTGAGCTGGCTCTGGTAAATACTATTGCGGGGAAAAAGTCCGAGCTTATGGTGAAGCTTCAGGGAAATGATCAGAAGCTCCGTCTGCATCCTGAATCACAGCTTTTAAAAACAGTATTCAAGGATAGAGTTGATGCTATCAGGACATCATTACAGGATTGTAAAAAGCTGAATGCTATCAACGGACGTCTGATTTTTCTTGCAATGAACTCAACCCGCCGTCTTTCTGCAATTCTGATGCAGACCAGAGATCGTGCTACACGCAATATGACCTATAACTGCAAGGGAAGTACTACTGCGCGCGGGCCTATGCGCTTATCCGTTGAGTGCTAGGATTATTAAGGATAGGATCCCTGCTCCTTGCTGCAAGGGATCTTACCTTGAGGCTGCCCGATAAAGCTGACAAACGGCCCTTCTTTGTGCGTAAATATGAAAAAATTGCGCATTTTTATCACATCAGGTAGATTTTTAAAAGTCCCCCTGCGGGAGTTTTGAACAGAGACAGCACAGACTGTCAGTTAATCTTGGGAATACCTGAATGTCGACAAAATCTTCTGTAGCAACAGGCAACGGTGGCTTGAAACGCACCTTTGGTCTTTGTGAAGCGATCACCATTACTGCAGGATCGGTTATTGGTGTCGGTCTTTTTACCGTAGGCTCTAATGTTGTGGGAACCCTTGGATCCCTGGTGATCCTCGCAACCCTGATAGCCTTACTTGTAAGCATCTATCCTGCTCTTTTATACGCCGAGATGGGAGCTGCACTTCCTTATGCCGGAGGTACCTATCAGTTTGCATCCTTAGGCTTGGGCCGTGCTGCAGGCATGCTCGCAGGATGGAATTTTATTATTTCACTGGTAGCAGTCACAGGTGGTGAGGCACTGGCCTTCTCCTATTACTTCAAGACGTTGTTATCGGCTGCAGGCTTTGATCTGGCAATTTCTGATGTGGCTCTTGCATCCATTGTCTGTATCGGCTTTATTGTGGCCAATGTTTTCGGAGTTAAATTTACCGGCAGGCTGCAGAATGCCTTCATGTTCTTCTTCTGGGGAGTTGCTGTGATATGGTTTTTAACCATGATCCCCAATGTGCATCTGCCTTATTTTGTGCATGCTCCTGAGTTTCTGGATATAGGCGGAGAGAGCTCATTTATGAGCTCTGTATGCCTTATCTGGTGGTGCTTTGCAGGCTTTGAGGCCTGTGTGGCTATGGGAGAGGAGATACGTTTCCCGCGTATTACTCTGCCGCGCGCACTGTTTCTGGCTCCTTTTGTGGTTTTTGCGGTTAATGCTCTGTTTCAGTGGTTCCTGGTAGGTATTACTCCAGCAGATCAGATTGCATCTCTGGCAAATGCCGAGGCTCCCTTTGCCCAGGCTATGATTTCAGCAGGTATTTTAGGCTTCCCTTTGATTCTGCTTGCTGCAGGTATTGCCTTCGGCGGTGATTTCTCAACCCTTAATGCATCGATTGCAACTCCTCCGCGCTATCTGTTTACCATGGCTCGTGACGGATCTATGCCCAAGGTATTTGCAGTTACCTCCAGAAAATACCAGACCCCTTATATTGCTGTCATTACCCTGGGTGTGCTCTCTGTGGCACTCATTGCCTCTAACTCTCTGGTGTATATCGCATCGTTATCCTTATTTGCCGATCTCTTCTATTACGTCATAGGTATTGTGGCAGCTCTTGCCCTGAGAGTACGTCATCCCGAGCTTGTACGTACCTATAAAGCCCCGTTTATTAAAATAGGTGCTCCGGTATCAGCTCTTATTTACATCTATATGATGACCGAGCTTGATGCTGATGCCTTTATAACCGGTGCTGTATGGTGTGGTCTGGGGCTGGCAATTCACTTTATCTGCTCAGCAAAATACGGCAAGGCAGGTGAATTCAGGCTGGATATGGAGTCCTCAGGTGCCGATGAGGTTCCTACGGCTGCAGAGCGGGCTCATCTTGACAGAGAATATCGAGTGTGGAAAGCGGTGGTTGGCTTATCTTCGCTGATCGCGATCCTGTTATTTGCGCTACCTCACATTTTTTGAAAAATAATTTACGCAAACAACGCAAAAAACGACCTTAAAAAAGAGGAAATTTTGGATTTTCTCTTTTTTTTTGAAAATTAAAACGTTATGAATCAAATAGTTAAAAAATGGCTACGCAAAAAATTGCGTTAAATTATCTTGAATTTCAATAAGTTAGCATTTTTTGTTTGATTCAAACAAAAACGGCCTTTTTGGCATGATCGCGTGTTGTAGCATGGATGACATCCTAAATCTTCACATAAGGAGCTATCTATGTTGAACAATCAGGTGACTTTGATTGGTCAGGTGGTTAAAAGACCTCCTATCAGGAGCTACAACACTCCTCACGGGCGTAAGATTTTCTTTGATCTTGCAATCAAGACTCTGGGCTCTGATGGTATCAGCTCTTACTACGAGTCTCACCATGTTGCGGTTATGGATTCTGTAACCAATGCGCTGGCAACCAAAAACAGTGCTCTCATCGCTTACGGACAGCAGCTTTATATAAGGGGACAGCTTCATCACCGTTACCTCGTTGACAGCTCCTTAAGAAGCATTGAGGTGACCGAGATTGTTGCCGATACCATTGCAATCCATCCTGAGGATGTTCATGTGAAATCCTGTGATGAGGGAGTTTGTGATGCGCAAGGTTGATCTGACTAAGCTTTTTTCATCCGGGCATCTTTGCATTGATACCTTTGATGCACCCGCGATGAACTCCAGGGATGATATCCCTGCTATTGATAAAAACTACATCTTTGATTTGCCGCTTTTAAATCAGGTGCTGTTATATCTTGCCTATCCGCAGAAGGATTGTCTGTTTTTATCAGGGCCTGCAGGCTGCGGAAAAACCTCTGTCGCCTTACAGGTTGCAGCCAGGCTTGGCTGGGGGGTACAGCAGCTGACCTTGTCTGCCCGTACCGAGGCCTCCGATCTCATAGGTCACACCACCTTAAGCAAGGGGCAGCTTTTTTATGAGTACGGTCCTCTGGTGACGGCTATGAAATATGGTGAGATCCTGATTTTAAACGAGATAGACCTTATGCCGCCGGGGGAGCTGTCTGCCTTAAATGATGTGCTTGAAGGGCGGCCTCTTATCATTACGCAAAATTGCGGTGAGTGTATCAGGCCTGATCCTTTCTTCAGAGTAATAGCTACAGCCAATACCAAGGGCATGGGAGATCCTCTGGGGTTTTACAGCGGCACGAGACAGCTGAATCAGGCCTTTCTGGATCGCTGGCGTTTTGTTGAGGTGTCCTATCCTAAGGAGCAGGCGGAAAAGGCAATCGTAAGCAGGTCCTGTCCAGATTTAAACGCATCTGTCGTGTCTGATCTGGTACGGCTTGCAACTGAGCTTAGACGTACCTCCTGCCCCGAGCAGGGACGGGCATCTTTATCCGCTCCGTTTTCAACACGGGTGCTGCTTCGGGTTGCAGGCATGATGTCCGTGTGCAGCAAGCTTTCGGTGCAAAAGGCGGTAGACACAGCCTTTGCAGCCAGGCTTCCTGACAGTGAGCGTGAGTATGTGATGAGACTTTGTGCTGATATCTTCGGCAACGGTCAGTCAGATAATGAGATGGTAGGGCGCAGGGTATCACCCAATATGCTCGATCCGCAAAATGACTGTCAGGATACGTCCGGGGATGATGAAGAGGTTTCCTAAAAGAAAGGATTAAAACCTAAAAAAACGCCGATCCAGCTCCTGCACTGGATCGGCGGATTTTTATAGCTTGTGATTTCAGCCAAATATCGAGCTTAACTCCGCCTCATCATCGATCATCTTGCTTGCAATAGAATCGTAGTTAATCCTGTAAGACCCGTCCCTGACAGCCGCCTTCAGACTATCTACCTTTGCATGATCAATGCCATCAGATGATATGGCAACAGCAGTTGCGCGTGACATTGCCTTTGCTGAGTCAGTAAGCACCACCGCATCACCTGCGACGTTGCCGGCTGCAACGGTCTGTGCCTTATCTGAGCCCTTTGCAATCACATTGCGAGATGCAGAGGCCTGACTACCCTTAACCGAACCGAAGCTGCGGTCATTTAGAATATCGATTGCCATTGTGATCACCTCGCCCTTTTTTCTCTCTCTGAAAGCCTAATCACTGTCAGGCCTTCTAAATTTTCTACTTTATCTAACGTCATCATTTAAAAATTCTTAAGTGTTTTTTATAAATAAATTCCGCTTTTCCAAAGATCAAAAAAACTTACTTTAATATCAAACTGTTATCTGATGTTTCTACATCGGCACCTGAACAATACCGGCGCCTGTCACAGTTCCTGTCACTACTTTTCTACTCTTTGTGTTACGAACCTGCACCTTATCCCCAAGATTGCCGTCACTCATAGCCTGTCCCTGGGTTTTGACGCTGAGTGCGCCGGTTTTAGCAAGAAGCGTTACGTTATCTCCGCGGCAGATCATGCAGAAATCTCCGTTTTTAATCTGATCTCCTGCCTTGATATCTTTTTTAAGCCGGCTTCCCACTAATGCAGATATATCATTGATGGCAGATGCAGAGTTTACATCAGCATCAACGTAAGACTCTGAGAGCATACTTTCATCGATTACACTGCGTCTTGGAATATTCACCTGAGCAGTCACTGTAGGAACAAGGCGACGGATGGTAACCGGGATCACTAATGTCCAGCTGTTATCAGGTCTGCTGCAGCTTAATTTTACCTGCGAGTTACGCAGAATACGGCGTGATTGCAGCTGTGCGGTAAGAAAACCGTCGCATCTGCCGCCATAGTCGCGGTTTTCATCGATGGCGCCGGCCTTAACTTCAATTTTGACAGCGCTGTTATCTTTGGGAAACTGAGCAAGCATGTACTGCTCGGCTGCTTTTTTGAAAAAGGCGGCATCCTCTTTATTTGCCAGAGCCTGTGTGCTCAGGCAAAGCATGATAGCGATTGTTAACAGATAAAGGCCTGCTTTATACACTTTTTGCTCCTGAGTTTATCTGGATAGATTTTAGCACCTGCCGTAATTTCAGTCAGAGCCTCTTTGCAGATGTTGTGAAAAAGCCCGCAGTACTGGATTTGTAATTGGGTAATAATAAGACAATCACTGTAAGCAGGATAGGGGACAGTACATATGATTGGAGTTATGGATTCTGTAAAGGAGCTTACCGAAATCGTCGGTCAGAACCGCATGGAGCTTCTGTTATTCAAGCTTACAGGACAGAATCAGCGTTATGGCATCAACGTATTCAAGGTACGCGAGGTGCTGCCGTGTCCGCATCTGACCAGGCTTCCGCGTCTGCAGAAATATGTTGTGGGAGTTGCCCGTATTCGCGGTCAGACTATCTCCGTCATCGATCTTGCTCTGGCTATCGGTTCAAAGGTACCGGCAGATCCTGCTAAATCCTTCATTGTGATCGCTGAATACAACCGCTCTACGCAGGGCTTTCTGGTATCCGGGGTGGAGCGCATTGTAAATCTTAACTGGTCACAGATCCTGCCGCCTCCTAATGGTGTGGGGCATAGCAATTACATGACTGCGGTAACCGAGATCAATAAGGAACTGGTTGAAATCCTGGATGTTGAAAAGATCCTCGAGGAGATCTCACCTGCAAGAGTCAAGCTTCAGCCTCAGGCTCTGTCTGCAGATGAGGAATTTGCCAATTTCTGCCGTAACCATCATGTAACGGTGATGGTTGCAGATGATTCCCTGGTTGCCAGAAAGCAGATTAAGGGAGCCCTGGCACAGCTGGGAATTGATACCATTGAAGCCTCTGACGGTCTCAAGGCCCTGACCATGTTACGTGAATTTGTGCAGGATACCGGCAATATAGCATCCAAGATCAAGCTTGTGATCTCCGATGTGGAGATGCCGGAGATGGATGGCTATACCTTGACTGCCAGCATAAGACAGGATCCGTCTCTCAGGGGCTTATATGTCATTATGCACTCCTCCTTATCAGGTGTTTTCAACATCAGCATGGTACAGAAGGTCGGGGTAAACGATTTTATCCCCAAGTTTGATTCAGCAGAGCTTTGCGGGGCCGTAAAAAAGGGCATAGAGTTTGTTAACAGCGGCAGGAGCCTTGAGGTATTTAAGGCCAAAGGCTAGCCCTCATGCATAAGGCAGACAAATCCGCTACAATAATCCGTCATTTTTTCAGGATTGATGCATGTTTTTCTTCAAGCGCAAGAGCAAAGATAAAGTAGATGAGCAGACTTTGGGATCTCACTTAAGTGAGCCGTTGGGAGGTACTGAGATAAGTTCATGCGGTAAGCGTGTCGGATCGCTTGCCCGTATGGCGCGTGCTGAAAACAGAGCAGGTCGCTCAGAAAAGTCAGGAGCTGGTACTGAGCGTAAATTATCCTTTGATGAGCGGGTGGAGATCGCCCGGGCAAAATTAAAGGCAGATGCCGAGGCAAGACGCAAGGCGCTATCTGATTGTGAAGCCGGGGGACAGGCTGCGGCAGATACCTGCACAAGACCTGCTCCTGTAAACAAGCTCAGCAGTGCCGAGCTTGAGCAGCGTCTTAGCAAAATCGGCCGTCCTACTGATAAAACGGCAGTTTTAGCATCATCCCGTACCAGCATTAACCGCAATCCTGATGTTATTCCCCAACGTCATCGTGTATCGATGGCGGAGGCTCAGATCTCTGATATGCAATATCATCGCTTTGCAGTCTATTTACAGTCTAAAAGCGGCATTGTGCTGGGGGAGGGCAAAAAATATCTCGTAACCTCACGGCTGTCATCGCTTGTCAATAAGTATAAATGCGACTGCATGGACACCTTCATCACTCAGGTTGTAGAGGAAAAGGACCGGGCCTTAGTTGACGATGCGATAGATGCCATGACCACCAATGAAACCCTATGGTTTCGCGATACCTATCCTTATCTGGCCCTGCAAAACATCATCATTCCTGATCTTGTTGCCCGCGGTACGGATAAACAGGTGCGGATCTGGTCGGCTGCCTGCTCATCAGGTCAGGAGCCTTATTCAATAGCCATAACCATTCAGGAAATGATGGCCAGGATGATCCATATCGATCCGTCACTGGTGCAGATAGTTGGAACAGATCTTTCAACTGAGATGCTGCAGCGCTGTCATGAAGGTCTATATGATGCCCATGCTTTATCGCGGGGTCTGACTGCAGAGCGAAGAGCAAAATTCTTCAAGCCTACGCATAATCCTTCTCTTATGAGGATTGATCCGCGTGTTTCCAGAATGGTTGAGTTCCGACCGCTAAACCTTCTGGGCTCCTTTGCTCTTATGGGGCATTTTGATGTCATCTTCTGCCGCAATGTGCTTATCTACTTTAACCATGAGATAAAGCGTCAGATCCTGCAGAAGTTCCTCTATTGTTTAAATCCCGGCGGGTATCTCATCCTGGGCTCAACCGAGACTGTTACCGGAGTTGCGGACAGGTTTGAAATGATCCGCTGTCATCCCGGAATTATTTACAAACTGCGCAGCTGAATTTTAAGCAAGCTGGCATAAAACATGCTCAAGACTGCATAGACGCAGCTTGAGCATTTTTTTTGACGCTGCATGGAGCGCATATATGTCGGTTTCTTTTGATAAGGTATTCGGAGTACATCAGTACACCATGGATGTACGTACGAAGCGTGCCGAGGTTCTGGCAGGAAATCTGGCCAATGCTGAAACGCCGGGCTATAAGGCGCGTGATCTGGATTTTTCCCTTGCCTTATCACAGGCAGCCGGGCGTTCTCTGCTTAAAAACAATACCGACCCTTCCGCTTTGATGGTAAAAACCAATGAGCGTCATATGGATCCTGATCTCTTGCCGGAGGATCCTGAGCTTACGCTTAAATACCGTAATCCGTATCAGGCAGATACCGGTAACGGTAATACCGTTGAAAGCAATACCGAGCGTATGAACTACACTGAAAATACTCTTGAATATCAAGCATCACTTACCTTTTTAAACAGTCGTATCAGCAAGCTGATGTCAGCTTTGAAATCAAATTCATAGGAGCCTTGCCATGAGCGTTTTTAGAATACTGGATATTGCAGGTACTGCCATGAATGCAGAATCGGTGCGTTTGAATGCAACAGCCTCAAATCTTGCAAATGCCGAGTCGGTAAGCTCCTCTATTGATACGGTTTATAAGGCCCGCCGTCCTCTTTTTGCCGCGGCTATGGACGAGGCCTTAGAGCGCAATAAAGAGCAGGGAGAGCCTGCAGATCCTGAAAGTGGCGAGCCCTATGGTATTGGAGTTGCACTGAGGGGCATTGTTGAGTCCGATGCTCCGGCTATTAAGGAATACAGCCCGAATCATCCTCTTGCCGATGAAAACGGGTATATCTACCGTCCGAATGTCAATCCGGTTGAGGAAATGACGGATATGATCTCAGCTAGCCGCAATTATCAGACGGCAGTGCAGATCGCATCTAATGCCAAATCCATGCTTCAGGCAACGCTGCGTCTGGGGCAGAGTCAGAGCTGATTTAGCCTGCCCGTCAAGCTTATCTGAAAGAGTCCATGCCTGAATTCTGGTGTGGGCTTTTTATTTTCATACTTTTTCTGCACTGTTTACGCACAACATAAAATTGGCAGGTCCCACATTTTATTGACTTAACTTGTTAGACAACCGCATATTTGCGGGAAAAACAGCTCTGCACCAAAGTCGGATGGCGGATATAACTTTCAGTGCGGCTGATAAAAATCATTATTTTACGCGTAACAATAGCTCTGCTAATTTCTTCAAGTTCTCGTGGAGTTACACATGCAGATAAAAAAACTTCTTCCCGTATCCATCATGGCCGCAGCTGTGGTTCTGGCCGCCTGCTCTGCAAATGAAGAGCAGAGTGTTGCCAGGACTCACACTGAAATGACCCCGTCTCAGATCACCAACCCGCTGGCAACGCACGGTATTGTGACCTCTCCAAACTATCTTGCAACTCAGGCTGGTCTGGATGTTCTGCGCCGTGGCGGTACTGCTGTTGATGCAGCTATTGCAACTGCAGCTACCCTGACTGTGGTTTATCCTCAGATGTGCACCTTGGGCGGTGATAATTTCTGGCTTATCTATAATGCCAAGACCGGTGAGATGAAGGCCTTGAATGCCTCAGGCCGTGCCGGTGAAAAAGCTACCATTGATTTTTACAAGAGCAAGGGCTTTGAGAAGATCCCCTCCCGCGGTTATTACGCAGCCAACACCGTTCCGGGCGTTGTCTCAGGCTGGGATGAGGCCTATAAAATGTCTGTTAAGGAGCTAGGCTCCAAATACAAGTGGGCAGATATCCTGAAGACTCCTATTGAGTATGCCCAGAACGGCTTCCCGGTAAGCACCTCCTTGAATTACTGGTCTCAGGTCAATGTTGATCCTGCTGATACCGAGTTCCGCGATCTGCAGCGCTTCCCTGAGTTTTCCAAGATCTTCTTAAAGGATGGTGACCAGCCTTATCAGGTAGGTGATATCCTAAAGCAGTCAGATCTCGCTGACACCTTAAGCACAATCGCCAAGAAGGGCGCCAAGGAATTCTATCAGGGATCAATTGCCAGGAAGATCGTAGCTGATCTTGAAGCTCACGACGGCATGCTCTCCTTAGCAGACTTCAAATCCCATCATGCAGACTGGGTAAAGCCTATTCATGTCCCTTACCGTGATCTGGTTGCCTACAATTTCCCGCCTAACACTCAGGGCATGGCATCGCTGGAGATCCTGAACGTGCTCAATAACTTTGATGTAAAGAGCATGGGCGAAGGCACTGCTGATTACTATCATGTGATTATTGAGGCCACCAAGCAGGCTTTTGCTGATCGTGATAAGTATCTGACCGATCCTGAGTTTGCGGATATTCCGCTTGATAAGCTGTTATCCACCACTCATGGTAAGGAACAGGCTGCCCGTATTGATATGACCAAGGCTGCAACCAAGGTCGAGCCGCTTGATCCTAAGGGCGATACCATCTGGTTGGGTGTTGTCGATAAGGATGGCAATGCCGTTTCCCTTATTCAGTCAATCTATCATGACTTCGGCTCCGGTATTGTGGCAGAGGGCACCGGTGTGTTACTCCAGAATCGCGGCTCTTTCTTCAGCCTCGCTCCTGACCACGTCAACTCCCTGCAGCCTCACAAGCGTACCTTCCACACTTTAAACCCTGCCATGATGCTTAAAAACGGCAAGCCTTATCTCGTATACGGCACTATGGGTGGTGAAGGCCAGCCTCAAACCCAGGCTGCAATTGCAACCCGCGTGGTTGATTTCGGTATGACTCCGCAGCAGGCAATCAATGCTCCAAGATGGCTTTATGGCCGTACCTGGGGTAAGGCCTCAAACGATCTCAAGATGGAAGGCCGTATTCCGGAAGAGGTCCTGAAGGAGCTTGCAAAGCGTGGCCATCCTGTCAAAGCTGTTGATGACTTCACTGATACCATGGGACATGCCGGTGCTATCCTGGTAGATCAGGAAAGTGGTGTTCTTGAAGGCGGTACCGATCCCCGTGGTGACGGCCTGGCTGCCGGCTACTAAATCTGATAAGTAGCAATTTGATTGAAATGCAAGGCTCCTGATTTCGGGAGCCTTATTTCTGGTAGGGGACTGAGCTCTTTATGCTCTGGCAGATAATTTTCAGCTCTTTGATGAAAATATCCGCATCAAGAAAGTAGTTAGGGTAGGCCTGCATAACTTTAGTCAGATCGCCTACCGAGACCAAAACTACCATGATATCAGGACAGAGACTTACTTCCTTTGCAGTATACATCTGTCCGGCATCTTTAGCCTTATCTTTAGCAAAGGGAATTACGGTCACAGTGCCAAGTTTTGTGTTGAGCTCCAGAAGCTGATAATACCCCTCATTTGGTCCTTTTGTCAGGATCCTGTGAGTTGCAACAGTCACTTCTTTTAGTCTGGTAAAAATATTGAGTCTTTGTTCAAGCTCTTCAAATTCTGCAACCAGATCCTCTTTAGAAGATCCTCTGAGTTCCTCAAGCACGGGAGTTTTTTCGTATATTGAGAACAGAGCGCTGCAAAGCTTAAAGAAACGTTTAAAGCTCTCGTCACCTGCTCCTGATTTAAAATGAGTATGCTCGATTACACCTAAGGTTTCGACCGCTGTTGCCCAGGCATGCTGCAATCTTGTTCTTATCTGAATTTCCGCTACAGGGGCTTTTAGCTCTCCATAAGGTGAACTGCAGTCTTTGTACACAAGATGGATGCTTCTGTAGCCATCTTTTTTGGGGCTTTGAATATAGTCAGCAGAGGATATGGTATGGTTTTTAATAAACTGGGAATCTACAAGCTTATTGTAAAAGCGCTCTACCTCATCCTGTGACTTGAGAATAACCCTGATCCCCGCAATGTCCTGTATTTTGCTGAGTCTTCCTGAAAATCTGTTGAGCTTGTACACAGTGGAGCTTAAGCGTTTCAGCCTTTTTGCAATAACGGCATCGGAAAATTCCAGCTCGGTGCAGTATTCAGAAAGCAGCTCATGCACGTTTTCGAGAACATGGCTGTGAGCAGTTCTCCATCGGGACAGTGTTTCAAGCGCGGCTGTGAGCTTCTCTGTGTTACAGTCATTTTTGCGCAGGATCTCTCCTGCCTTGTTTACCTGAGATACGGTTGGCATTTCTAAAGATTCGGCGACTTTTCCTTTTGACTCTTTATTCGTAAGCATAAGTTGGTAGCGCGTAAATGTTCATTGCTCAAAGTAGCAGGTTTACTTGTGCAGATCCTTGCAGATAGAGGCTCGCATGTACAGATAATGCTTTTTTACAGGGCAATAATGTCTTATTAAGGAGCATTTTGTGTACTTTGTCACAAAAATCAAGCATCAGCCGCATAAAGTAATATAATCCGCCCGCTTTTTAGCCTTGTATGCATCTTGAGATCGTGTGAATGCATAGAGGTAGAGATTTGAGAGGATGCTATGTTGCAAAAATTAAAGCACAACCTGGCCATGCAGATCTTCGTTGCATTAGTGCTGGCGGTTATCAGTGGATTGGCACTGCAAAACTATGCAGACTTTGCCATGGAATATATCAAGCCCTTTGGTACTATTTTCCTGAACCTCATCAAGTTCATCGTGGTGCCCATCGTGCTCTTCTCAATTATGTGCGGCATTATCTCGATGAAGGACATTAAAAAGGTCGGCTCCGTCGGCATTAAGACAGTCCTTTTCTATATGTGTACCACAGTGATTGCCATTGCCATTGGCCTTTTTGTGTCAGATATGGCCAAGGGGATGTTCCCGGTTATTGCAACCACCGATCTTGCCTTTAAGGCTCCGGAGCAGAGTGCTCATGCCATGGATATGATCGTTGGCATGTTCCCTTCAAACTTCTTTGAGCCTATGGTGCACTCAAACATGCTGCAGGTCATCGTGATTTCCCTGATGCTGGGCTTTGCAACCATTCTGGTCGGTGAGAAGAATGAGCGTGTTGTGCCGCTTATGAATGATATCAATGAGATCTTCATGAAGTGCATGAACATGATCCTGAATCTCTCTCCCTATGGCGTATTCTGCCTTTTATGTCCGATCATCGCACAGAACGGATCTGCCATCATCGGCTCACTGGCACAGGTGATTCTGGTTGCCTATATCTGCTTCTTTATAAACGGCTTTATCGTATACAGCATCATCATCAGAACCATGGGCGGTATGAGTCCTGTCAAATTCTTCTATGGAATTCTGCCGGCTATGATGTTTGCATTCTCCTCTGCCTCCTCTGTCGGTACCCTGCCGCTTAATATCAAGTGCACCAACAACCTAGGCGCCAAAAAGGAGATCACCGCCTTTGCCTTACCCTTAGGTGCAACCATCAATATGGGCGGTACTGCTATTTATCAGGGTGTAAGTGCCATCTTTATTGCATCCTGCTACGGCATCGATTTAACCTTTGGTCAGATGGTTACCATTGTGCTTACCGCAACTCTTGCATCTGTGGGTACTGCAGGTGTGCCCTCATCAGGTCTGGTGATGCTGGCTATGGTTTTAACCTCAGTCGGTCTTCCTGTAGACGGTGTGGCTCTGGTTGCAGGCGTTGACAGAATTTTTGATATGGGCCGTACTGTTATCAATATTACCGGTGATTCTGTCGGTGCCATTGTGATCTCCAACATTGAGACCAAGCTTGAAAAGAGGAAGCTTGCCAGGGCTGAGAGAAAAAACAGTTAGCTGATTTTGCCCCTTCATTTTAAGTCTGAGCATGAATTTTCATCATGCTCAGGCTTTGTCTTTTCAGGTCTTGCCGATTAATTTTACTCCACCTATACTTGCGGCAAGCTCTGCCGCCCTTATTGAAAAAACTCCGGTTCATATTGCATATTTCACGCTAATGCATATGAAATAATATTTAATAACAAAGAGTTAATCTGAATAATGAGTAACTGGCACAGTTATTGAATAAGTAGCGGCATCTAAGGAATTTTGCGGCAGTGATTGCCGCGGGAAGGAGGATCACCTCATGTCAGATACGAGCAGCTTTGATTACAGTGCCATAGGCAAGACCGCATCGTATATTGCCGCTGAGAAAGCATCATCCGCCAGCTCTTCCTCCAGCAGTACACTTGATCAGGAGGATTTCCTGAAGCTTCTGACCACACAGCTGTCAAATCAGGATCCGACTTCACCTGTGGATAATACGGAGATGGTTAATACCATGTCACAGTTATCCGTAGTACAGAGTCTGAGCACCATTACCACCGGTATGGACAGTATTGTTAATGCTATCTCATCAAGCTCGGCCCTGTCAGCATCGAGTCTGGTGGGGCGCTCTGTGCTTACCGATTCAAGCACCGGTTTTTTTGATGGCAGTAACGCTCTTACTGCCAAGATTGATGCCGGCAGCGGTGCCGATAATCTTAAGATCACTATCACCGATTCAAATGGAGCTGTAGTCGGCTCCTATACTGCAGATGCCGGATCAGGCTCTATGGATTTCAGCTGGGACGGTACTGACGCTGACGGAAAAACTCTTAGCTCTGGTGTCTATACCATCAGCGCAACCGGTGTTCAGGATGGAAAGACGGTGAGTCTGCCTGTTTCAACCTATGCAGTTGTCGGAAGTGTTACCCTGGGTACTACCACCTCTGATACTGTTTTGAACCTTATCGGCTATGGCGATGTGAAGCTCTCTGATATCTCAGAGATCTCAATGTAGGCCTGCCTGTTTTAAAAAGCCTGCTGTCATTTAAGTGACGGCAGGCTTTTTTATTCCTTTTAAATTCTTGTTCTTCAATAAAAATCTTTCATTTTCAAAGCATTAATACAGCTGGCATAGTAATTGCTCTAATGCAGCTGTTACGTCAGCTAAGGCTTACGCGGAGGATCAATGGATAAATTATTATGGGTTGCCATGTCCGGCGCCAAGGAGAATTTTCATTCTCTGGCAGTCAGATCAAACAACCTTGCCAATGCCAATACCACAGGCTTCAAGGCGGATTTTGAAAATTCACGCTCGATGAGCGTATTTGCCGATGCCTATCCTACCCGTGCCTTTGCTATGGATGAGCGTCCCGGCTATAACATAGCAGGCGGTGCTATTGAAACTACCGACAGAGATCTTGATGTAGCTGTCAACGGTGAGGGCTTTATTGCAGTTAATGATAAGGAAGGCAATGAAGCCTATACCAGAATGGGCAGCTTTATGCTGAGCGCAGATGGCGTTTTAAGAACCCAGAACGGTTTGGATGTACTGGATGAAAACGGCTCCCAGATCATTCTTCCTCCCATGCTTGAGGCCATTCACATCTCTGATGACGGTGTGATTTCAGGGCGTCCTCAGGGAGCTGACTCAAATGTTATAGAGAATTACCAGAGAATTAAGCTGGTATCTGCAGATGACTATAAGAACATAGAAAAGGGTTATGACGGCTTATTCAGAAGCAGAGATGGCACAGCCCTTGCACAGGATACTGCAGTAAGGGTGCGCAGCGGCATGCTCGAGGGATCAAATGTAAATCCTGTCGAGGAACTGACTTCTCTTATAAGAATTCAGCGTCAGTATGACACCACTGTAAAGTTAATTGATGAAGCAAATCAGATGGATCAGGCACAGGATCGTCTGCTAAGTTACCAGTAGGAGCGCGTATATGATCCCGGCATTATGGATAAGTAAAACAGGTCTTGATGCGCAACAGACCAATATTTCAGTGACCTCAAACAACCTTGCCAACGCCAATACCGTAGGCTATAAAAAGGGACGTGCGATATTTGAGGATCTGCTTTACCAGAAGGTAAACCAGCCTGGCGGCAGATCCAGTGCTGACGGCTATCTGCCTGAAGGCCTGATGCTTGGTGCCGGTGCCAAGGTGGTAGCCACACAAAAGCAGTTCGGTCAGGGAGATGTTGAAACCACTGATAACAGTTTTGATCTTATGATTCAGGGCAGAGGCTTCTTTGAAATCCAGCTGCCGGACGGTACCACTGCCTATACCCGCAACGGTCAGTTTACAAAAAACGAGGAAGGTACCATTGTCACTGCTGATGGTTTTCCGCTTCTGCCGCAGATGATGGTGCCTGAAAACGCCACCTCTATTACCGTAGGCCGTGACGGTCAGGTCAGTGTGACGCTCGGCAATTCCTCGGTATCACAGGATTTAGGACAGATCACCGTTACTGATTTTATCAATCCCTCAGGTCTTGAGCCTGTCGGGGATAACCTCTTTTTGGAGACTACAGCCTCTGGAACTCCTCAGCAGGGGATCGGAGGTCAGGACGGCATGGGCTCTATCCGTCAGAGTATGCTTGAGACCTCCAATGTAAAGGTTACCGAGGAGCTTGTTAATCTTATTACGGCACAGCGTGTCTATGAGATGAACTCCAAGGTTCTGACCACCGTCGATGAGATGATGGGATCGTTAATACAATCGGTATAAAAGCTAATATATATACATAGAAAAAAGGCTTGAGGTTTCGGAGAGAGATTATGAGAAAAAGCTTACTGGCGACAGCTTTGATTTCTGCGTGGGTATTAAACGGCTGTGCCCTGGATACCTTTGATCCCAAGCCTGATGATCCCGCCTTTGCTCCGGCTCTGCCTGAGCAGGATTATGCAGCTCCCGTTCCAACCGGCGGTATTTACAGCTCCTATAACAGCTCCAACGGTCTTTATACCGATACCAAGGCTCATCGTGTAGGCGATATTATTTCCGTGTCATTGGAGGAATCAACCTCGGCCTCAAAGAAGGCCGGTACCTCCATGTCCAAGGAGAACAGTGTAGATTACGGTCAGATGAATATTGCAGGACGCAATGTACATCTGGGCAAATACACCCCCACTATGAATGTCAGTAATTCACAGGATTTTTCAGGATCCGGTAATGCCTCACAGTCTAACAGCCTCTCAGGTCAGATCTCAGTCTCCGTGGTAAGGGTGCTTGCCAACGGTAATCTGCAGGTACAGGGGGAGAAATGGCTTATGCTCAATAACGGCAATGAATACGTACGAGTTACAGGTCTGGTGCGTCCTGAGGATATTAACTCTGATAACACGGTCTCATCTCAGCGGATTGCCAATGCCCGTATTCAGTATGGCGGGACAGGAGATCTGGCAAGCACCCAGGAGCGTGGCTGGCTGTCCAGGTTCTTCAACAGTGTCTTCAATATCTTCGGCTAGTTAAGCCCTGATAGAGTTTTGCTGTAGACTACCTTAAAAAATGATGCAGGAGAGATGGAGAGGATGAAATTTATAAGATTCCTGGGTATTGCTGCAGGTTTAGTTCTGCTTAGTCTGTCTTTCAATGCCGATGCAACCCGTATCAAGGACATCACCTCGGTTGAGGGGGTGCGTGATAATCAGCTGGTAGGCTATGGTCTGGTGGTAGGTCTGGCCGGTACCGGTGAGAAAAACAGTAAATTTACCGAGCAGACCTTCCGCTCAATGCTCAATAACTTCGGGATCAAGGTCCCGGATACAACCTCACTTAAGATTAAGGATGTCTCTCCGGTTGCAATTCATGCGACTCTGCCACCGTTTGCAAAGCCAGGTCAGACAATTGACGTCACCGTATCAGCAATAGGTGAGGCTACATCTCTTCGTGGCGGTACCCTGTTACAGACTATGCTGCGAGGTATTGACGGCAATGTATATGCAATCGCTCAGGGATCGCTGGTGGTCGGCGGTCTGGGGGTTGAAGGTGCCGACGGCTCTAAGGTGACTGTGAATACTCCGACAGTAGGTCGCATTGCCAATGGTGCCATAGTTGAGCGTACCGTTCCAAACAGCTTTTCAACCTCCGACAGCATTGTGCTGAATCTGGACAGACCGGATTTTACCTCGGCTAGAAACGTAGCAGATGCAATCAATGATCTCTATGGTGACGGCTCGGCCGTTGCGCAGGATGCTGTATCGGTACGGGTATTAGCTCCGCGTAATCCGGCAAGACGTGTTGAATTTCTCTCCTCAATTGAAAATCTGACGGTAGATCAGGGGGAGGATAAGGCGCGTATTGTCGTCAATTCAAGAACCGGTACTATCGTAGTCGGATCAAATGTAAAGCTAAAGCCGGTGGCGGTAACTCATGGCGGGTTGACAGTAACTGTATCTGAGGATCCGCAGGTATCGCAGCCTAATTCCTTCTCTCAGGGACAGACTGCGGTAGTTCCTAATTCTCAGATCTCGGTTTCTGAAAAGAAGGGCAATATGTTCAAGTTTGATGCCGGGGCTAATTTGGATGATCTGGTACGGGCGGTAAATCAGGTGGGCTTAGCTCCTGGCGATCTCATGTCAGTTTTAGAGGCTCTTGACAAGGCTGGCGCCATCGATGGAGAGCTTGAGATCATTTAGTTTTGTCTTTTATTTTCTTTAAGGCCGGGAGATCCCGGCTTTTTTGTTGCAAATCTCAGGTTTTTGCCCAGCTTGTCTAGAAAATTTTAATTAGATTAATTTATTCTAGCATTAGATATGCTTATATAAAAATAAAAAAAGTATCATTAAAAACGTGATTTATATCGTGTTTATGTGAAAGTGGTTGTATTCTTCCATATCAATGATACGCGTAACTTGTTAGTAAATTTGTAAGTTGTCTAATGCTTCCTTGAATTTTACTAATGACTCTTTGAAATTTAGCTGTATAATTAAGTCACATCCTCGATAAGACAAATGAATTCAGGATGTAAAGTTTGGTTTAACTACTTCTTTAGGAGATACTATTATGGCTTCCGATTTCTTCATCAAAATTGACGGCATTGACGGCGAATCAAATGATAAAGCTCATGCAAAGTGGATTGAGGTAATTGGCTTTGAGCATGGCTCACTGCAGAATGTAGGAGTAGGCCGCGCCACCGATGTTTCAGGTCGTGGACAGTTTATTCCGTTCAGCTTTACACATTTAGTTGATAAAGCAACTCCTAAGCTCCAGAAGTTCTGCATGTCAGGACAGAAAGTAGCAAAGGTACAGTTTGTAGTATGCCGTGCTGTAGCAGGTGCTCAGGTACCGGTATATGAAGTAACCATGGAGAATGTAAAGATTGCCAAGTGCCAGATTAAGTCTGTTGCACAGGGTACTGCAGGTGACTTGCTCAATGGCTTTGCAGGTGCTGACGGTGTCTACATTCCGACTGAGGTTGTCGAGCTTGTTCCCGGCAAGATGACCTGGAAGTGCACTGCCATCAAGCCTGATAATACCAAGGATGGCGCTGTTGAGGATTCCTTCAATCAGGTTGAGAATGCTTAATAGCTAACATATAGTTTAAAGTAAACAAAGGAAGGTCCCTCATCGGGGCCTTTCCTTATTTCCGGCCTCAGGCTTTGCAATTTCAGTGAGCTGCTATTTCTGAAAGGACATAGGGAAGCTCAAAGCCTAAATCATCGCTGATACGCAGCAGATCGTCCTTTTCCTGCCCCTCAAGCAGATCCCTGATCACTGTGTTGAGCATAGCGGTATGCTCTCTGGTGCAATTATTTGCCGCAACAAATTTTACGACATCCTCTAAAAGCGCAGTCATAAGCTCATATGTCTGCGGGCAGCATCCGTCCAGGGCTTTTTTTGACAACTCCTTTGAGCGCTCAATCAGGCCCGCAGCTATTTCTTCTTGCGTATGCATATTCTTTTCTTAACATCAAGATGCAGAATTTCATTGCCTGATATCACCAGTGATGCGTAGTGCATATTGGGGATAGCTTTTATCTGAGGTAGCTTTGAGCGGCGTTGCAGCTTGAGCTTAACCGTGTTTACAGCCTGAGCAAGATGGGTCTCATAATCCTCAAAATAGGGGATGATTTCAGCCTCGATAAGAAAGGACGGATTTTGCGGATCATGAGCTTTTGCAAGAACGAAAGCTGTCAGCTCCTCATTATCATCACCTGCAAGTGGCAGATCGCAATAGCTGTCATAATCACCGCATAAGACGAGCATGCATCTCATGGCCATTTGCAGATCATCACGATCCTCGTGTGCCCATTGCAGAGGCTCCATCAGATCATACCAGTCGGTACGGTAGTCAAAGGTCAGCCCTTCATAATCCCGTATATAAAGGGCGGCTTGTTCAACAAGGCAATCTACCTCGCCATCTAAAAGGGCATAGTTCGTAATCCCCGAGCACCTGTCATAGGGCAATGAGTCAAAGTCATTTTTTACTTTGTAGTAGTATTCAAAGTAGTCCTGCATGATGTAAGGATCGGTTATGAAGGTCGTTTTGTCCTCGGAAAGCTTCAGGAATTTACCCTTATAGAGACTCTTTAAAAGATCAATATGACCTAATCTTCCAAGAGCGGTCGGTTTTACCTCTTCATCAAAGTTGATGTCTGGATTGGGAATGGCGATCCCTCTGAATACGTTATCAAGTATGCTTTGTACACTGTAGGGATCACCTTTTTCCAAAATTGCAGTAAGTCTTCTGGCAGAGGGAATGAGGTTAGTTGCAGTCATAAAAGTCCTGTCATTATTTGATTTGAAATAAGGTTACTTTGTAGAAAATAAGATCGTGTAAGTGTATGTGATCCGTAGAATATGCGGATAATTTTTGCCTCAGGATGGCAAAAGGGCTATTTGCGTGTGATATTGCTTTTAGATGCGTATCTGCTGTCATAAAGTGATGTCTGGAGAACTTTAGTCTTTTGCCTATATGATATCAGTTCAGGCGGAAATAACTTATGCGGCAGGGGGCGAAAATTTGAATAACAAAAAAGGAGCATCACTCTCGATACTCCTTTTATTTCTAATCCGTAATCATCAGACAGAGCAAGAATTACTTGCCAAGCTTGCTAAGAACAGCCTTGAGCATGTCATCAGCGCTGAGGTTTTCTCTTACTCCGGTACGACGGTCCTTGTACTCGATAACGCCGTTATCAAGTCCCTTATCGCCAATGGTAACGATGTGAGGGATACCGATCAGATCCATATCAGCAAACTTAAAGCCTGGACGTTCATCACGATCATCATAGAGTACTTCAATGCCGGCTGCTGTAAGCTCTGCATAAAGCTGCTCTGATTTCTGGCGTACTGCCTCAGACTTATCTGCACGAACAGAGACAATTGCTACCTGGAAGGGAGCTAGTGCATCATTCCAAATGATGCCGCGATCATCGTGGTTCTGCTCAATAGCAGCAGCGATAGCACGGGTGACACCGATACCGTAGCAACCCATGATCATAGGAATGGCTTTACCGTTTTCATCAGTGACGGTGCATTCCATAGCCTCTGAGTACTTGGTACCGAGCATGAATACGTGACCTACCTCAATGCCGCGACGTAAATGCAGGGTTCCCTTGCCGTCAGGGCTGGGATCGCCTTCCTCAACATTACGCAGATCAAAGACCTCATAATCAGAAACATCTCTGTCCCAGTTAACATTGATGAGGTGGTAACCATCCTTATTGGCACCGCAGGCAAAATTACCCATACGATCAGCAGTGCGGTCAACCAGAATACGGCCCTTAAAGCCTACAGGACCTAAGGAGCCGGGATGAGCCCCCATAGCCTCCAAAATCTCGCTGTCTGATGCAAATTCAATAGGATCTGCAATGCCGCCGGCCTTAACTGCCTTGATCTCATTTAACTCCTGATTGCCGCACAGGCAGATCATCACAAGCTCGTGAGTGCCGTCTTCATTTTTCTTACCGTGAACTACTAATGACTTGAGCATCTTTTCGGTAGGAACACCAACTGCGGCACAGGCCTCATCTACAGTGTGGGCACCGGGAGTTGCAACCTCGCTGTAGGCAGCACCTGCAGCTTCACGCTCATTAGCCGGAGGCAGGGTCTCTGCTTTTTCAATATTGGCAGCGTAGTCAGAGCCGTCAGACCAGGCAATCAGATCCTCGCCGGATTCTGCCAGTACCTGGAATTCATGAGATTTGTAGCCGCCGATAGAGCCGGTATCAGCCTCAACCGGGCGGAAGTTCAAGCCCATACGGGTAAAGATCTTGGTATAGGCGTTGTACATAGACTCATAGGACTTCTTTAAGGAGTCGGTGTCAAGATCAAAGGAGTAACCGTCAGCCATTAAGAATTCACGGCTGCGCATTACACCAAAGCGGGGACGGATCTCGTCACGGAATTTCCACTGGATCTGGTACATGCAGGTCGGCATCTGACGGGCGCTCTTAATCTCACGACGGGCAATAGAGGTGATGACCTCTTCATGAGTAGGTCCCAGCACATACTCGTTCTTCTTGCGATCCTTAAAGCGGCAGAGCTCGGGACCGTATTTGTCATAACGGCCGGATTCACGCCAGAGATCAGCAGGCTGTACAAAGGGCATCATGACCTCAAGGGCACCTGCCTTGTCGTACTCCTCACGAACGATGTTGATAGCCTTGTTTAAAACACGCATTCCCAAGGGAAGCCAGGTGTAGACACCGGAGCTTATCTGACGGATAAGGCCGGCACGCAGCATTAAAATATGGCTAGGAAGTACAGCCTCGGCAGGAGTCTCCTTCAGGGTGGAGAGCAAAAATTGTGTAGTTCTCATGAGTAAATTCCGTAGCGTCTCTGAATTTTAGAGACAAGATATGGTTTTAAATTCTGCGCAGTATTATACACGTCTCTGCAAAAAGTGAGGAAAAGCCCGAGCATAAGGCCTTTTTAAGGTGTATAGCCGCTATCTTTGATATAATGCTTCAGGGTGTATCGTCACCTGTAAATTTTTAGCGGAGTAGAGCATGGTATTCGTTGCAAGTTTTGTATTATTTGTCTTCTTTGCAGGTGCAATGGCTATGGGGATGATTATTTCCAAACGTCCATTGAAGACTGAGGATGAAGCAACTGCCGCAATTTTAAAGAGCATGTCCTGCGCTACCTGTCACAGTTCCCTTTGCGGCTATGCAGGAAAAGGAGGACACACTCCTACCAGTAACTGTGACGGCTCAGCAATGAGCATTCCGCACAAAGCAGTTTAACTTTAGATAATTTAAAGGCGGCCTGAGGTTGGGCCGCTTTTTTCGTTTGTAAGATTTTCACTAGATTAAAAAATTTATGGCATCTCAAGACTACGGTACAACATGGTGGGGACAGGAGTGGCTTAACGCCCTTACTGGTATTGATAACGCTAACCGTATTCCGCGTGGCAAAATCTATGCAAATACCGGTAAGGTCTATCGCATTGAGTTTGATACTAATCGCGGCCTGATCAAGGCACGTGTTAAGGGTAATTATGATCCTTTTTATTCAGTACAGATAAGACTTACGCGCTTTAGCCAGGAAGAAATTGATAAGCTGGTTACCGCTATTGCCGACAGTCCTGTAGTCTTAGCTCATCTTTCAGCCCGTGAGCTTGATCCGCAGATTGAGCAGATAGCAAGTTCTCTTGGAATTAATATTTTCCCTAAAAAATGGAACGATCTGGATGTGAAATGCTCATGTCCTGATTATGCTGTGCCCTGCAAGCATATTGCGGCAGTAATTTATAAGATCTCTCAGGAAATTGATGCCAATCCTTTCATTTTATTTGAATTAAAGGGGCTGGATTTAGTAGCCGAGCTTGCGGATAAGGGGATAGATTTTGAGCAGGTTGAAGAGACCGAGATGCCCTCGTGGAAGGATCTGCTGAATGTGCGTGCACAAGGTGGACCTCTTGCCTTAGATAGTTTAGAGAAGCTCTCCTTTACCCAGATAAATCCGCTTTTAGAATCGGTGATCGGTCTTTTTACAGAATCCCCTGCAGGCTATACCGGATCATCACTGCGCAATGTTCTAACCAAGGTTTTGTGCAGAGCGCAGAAGGCTGCTGCCAATAAATTTAAGGACAAGGTTGACCGCGATATTCCGTCCTGGGATGAAAAGGAGCCTCTCATTCATATCGATTCCTGGGGAAGGGTACACTTTGCACATTCCCTGTCCTGGAGTGTATATCCTGCCAAAGGCTCTGGTGAATCCTATGTGGCAACACCATTTGATCCAAGTGAGGGAGATTATGAGGAGCACACTCCCCTCTATGAGATGTTCTCAGGTGCCACTGACAAGGAAGCTCTGGCAGATAGCCATGAGGCAATAGAGGCTCTTTATAATGTGTGGGTTATTGCAACCAAGCTTGTGGAGCAGGGCGCGGTAATTCCCCAGATCTATGAGCCTATTGATGAAAACTTCATCATCCGCTGGATCCCGGCCTTCATGCAGAAGGATATCAATACCTTAACCGATGATGTAGGTCGTGCACTGCTGTCTCTTCCTGAGAGTGTGCTGCAGATTGACCGCCGTCCCGAGGTGCTTTCAGGCCGTGTGGTAGGTGAGGCGGTTCTTGGTGCTTTTATCGACAGCTATGTTGTTGCCTCCTTTGTAGACTCTCCTTCATTCTCAGGCTTTGATGAAGATTATGCCCCTGAGATTGAGGCTTTATTCCTGCGCAAAGTGATAGACATCATTGATCTCAGTGCAGGTGAACGCGTTCGCATGGGCCTTGAGTCCTGGCTGTCACCACTTTATCTTGAAAACCTCGAGGTCCGTCCGGTGGTGATCCTGGAGGACAGAAGCGTCAATTCATCCATCAATCTGTCAAGCCTGGTTGAGCGCAAGAGAGCAAAGGATGAAGAGGATCTCGATGAAAGCTTCTATGAGGATATCTTCTACGATACTGAGTTTGATCAGGAAAACATTGACGAATATGATGACAGTGAGGATCCTGAGCAGGAGGTTGAGACCGAGGTCATAGTCGAGGGCAAGGTAGAGCATGATGACTCCATGTTTGATAATGAGGACGGCATCTGTATCTCCATGGGCTTTAACCGTGTAGATCAGCAGGGCCTGCCTGATGAGGTCTTTATCCCCTTAAAGGATGTTCTGGGTGATCCAAGATACGGCAAGATCCGTTTTGAATGCATGCGTACGGTAAGCCGTCTGTCTCAGATCTGCCCGCAGCTCTCTGATCTTCTGGAAAACCGCGGCGGAGAGGGAACAATCAAGCTTGAGGAGCTGGCAAATGTGATCCTCTCTTCAATCCCTGCCATGAAGCTTCTGGGCGTAAGACTTATCATTCCTAAGACCTTAACTAAGATCCTAAATCCCAAGGCCTCGGTATCGCTTGGCATTGAGGGTAAGTTTGAATTTGAGGACGGCATGGGTGTGCTGGCATCCATGCTCTCCTTTAACTGGCAGCTGGCTCTTGGCAATAACCCTATCTCGCAGGATGAGTTTGAGCGTCTGATGGAGTATGAAGGACGTATGGTCCGCTTTGGTGATCAGTTCGTCTATGTTGATCCCAAGACCGTTGCCCGTATCGGCAAGAAGCTTAAGGAGAGCAAAAAGGAAACTCCCACCAAGCAGCGCCTGATTGCAGCCGCTCTCACCGGCCGTTTCGGTAATAATTCTGTGTATATTACCAAGGAGCTCAAGGCAGCCTTAGATAAGCTCTTATCAGAAAAAGCCTTAAGTGTGCCTGATACCTTAAATGCTCAGCTGCGTCCTTATCAGGAGCGTGGCTTCAGCTGGCTGGTACGCAATATGCGTACCATGATGGGCTCTATTATCGCTGACGATATGGGACTTGGTAAAACCCTGCAGGTCATTGCCTCTCTTGAGAAACTCCGCTTTGACGGCGAGCTTGATAAGAAGCAGGCTCTGATTGTGGTGCCTACCTCGGTGCTGGTTAACTGGCAGCGTGAAATCAGCAAGTTTGCCCCTAAGATGACCTACAGTGTGGTCTATGCAGGCAACAAGACCTTAGATACCACCACCAATATCGTGCTTACCACCTATGGTACCTTGAGAACCCAGCTTAAGACCTTCAAGACCATGGCACTGCGTGTGGTGGTAATCGATGAGGCACAGACCATCAAGAATTCAAAATCCCAGCTCTTCAAGGCCGTAAGAAGCCTTGAGTCGGATTCCATGATTGCCATGTCCGGCACTCCTGTTGAGAACCGTCTGCTTGAGTACTGGTCGATTATGGATTTCGTAAATCCGGGGCTCTTCGGCTCTGTTTCTGACTTTAAATCAGAATTTGCCGATCCTATCGAGCGCAACCGTGATCAGGAGGCAGCCTCACGTCTGCGCCGTGTGACCGCTCCGTTTATCATGCGCCGTCTGAAATCTGACAAGCGCGTGATCTCTGATCTGCCTGAGAAGATCACGCAGGATACCTACTGCACCTTAACTCCGGTGCAGGTTGCTCTCTATCAGAATCAGCTCAATGAAAGCATGGCACAGATGGCGGTGCTCAAGGGCAAGGGCTCAAATTTCCAGCGCAGTGCCGTCATTTTAAACATGATTGAAAAGCTCAAGAAGATCTGTAATGCACCTGAGCATTACAATCAGGAGGAGCCGCACAAGGGACCTGAGTATTCAGGCAAGGCCGAGACCATGTTCTCTATATTAGAGGATCTGCGCTCTGCTCACCGTAAGGTGCTCATCTTTACTCAGTTTAAGGAAATGGGCGATATTCTGCAGCACTGGATTGAGGAGCGCATGGGCTTTAAGCCTAAGTTCATCCACGGCGGAGTCAAGGCCTCGGAAAGAGCTGAAATTGTTGAGCAGTTCCAGACCAGACGCTCTGAAAAGGTCCTGATTTTAACTTTAAAGGCAGCAGGTACCGGTCTTAATTTAACTGAGGCTTCGGCGGTTATCCACTATGATCTGTGGTGGAATCCTGCAGTTGAGGCTCAGGCTACCGATCGTGCCTATCGTATCGGTCAGAAGCAGAATGTTCAGGTGTACCGTATGATCTGCGCCAATTCCTTTGAGGAGCGTATCAATCAGATGATTGAATCCAAGAAGGAATTAGCTGACATGACCGTAAATGTCGGTGAGAAGTGGATAGGTGAGATGTCCAACCGCCAGCTTGAGGAGATCTTTAATATCTCTGATAAGGATGCGGCAGAGAAAAGCTCTTCTAAAAAGACCGCTTCCAGCCGTAAAAGCGAGACTTCAGCTGAATAACTAAATCTTACTTATGATATTTGCACAAGGCAGGGTTCCGGTGAGCTCTGCCTCTTTGTGAATAAAGATATTGAATCATGTTTTCAAAGAAACTTTCAGATTTTGCTCCTGCTTTTATAGCAGTGGCCTGTGTCATAGCTCTTGGCGGCTGTGATGATCAGCAATCCTCATCCTATACTCCGCTTAAGGTCTCGGGCAGGACCATGGGAACCTACTACATGGTGCAGAGCTCCTCCTATCAGGGAGGTGAGGCCAGTCTTCAGTCTGACTGTGAGGCTCAGTACAAAAAGCTGGTGGATGTAATTTCAACCTTTGATAAAAATGCCGAGCTCTATAAGCTTGATGACTTGAAGAGCACTGAGCCTGTTGCCATTTCTGATGATATGGCAACGATTATAAAAGGATGCCTTGATTATTCAGCGCGCATAGATTTTGCAATGGATATTACCGTCGGGCCTCTGGTGAATCTGTGGGGATTTGGCAAGGATAAAAGATTGAACCGTGAGCCTGATGAGGAGGCTATCGCCAAAGCCAGGACTCTGGTAGGTCCTGACAAATTCAGGATCTATGAGGAAAACGGTCAGAGCTATGTGCAGAAGCTGCTGCCGGAGGTGCGTATTGATCTGGCAACAGTTGGTGAGGGACTTGGTGCTGATGCCGTGGCGGCAATGCTTGATGCAAAGGGTGTTGAAAACTATCTTTCAACAGTAGCCGGTGCCTCACGCTCAAAGGGGCATAATCCGCAGGGTAAACCCTGGCGGATCGGAATTGAGGATCCATCAACCCCTGATCACAAACCGTTTGCGGCTGTCTGTCCTCTGGGGATGGCAATGTCTACTGCAGGATCCTATAGAAATTTCTACAAGGATGCACAGTCAGGCAAAATTTATTCCCACGCAATCGATCCTAAAACAGGACGTCCGGTTGAGCATAACACCATGTCGGTAACGGTTATCGCAAAGACCGCCTTTGAGACAGATGCTCTGGATACCGGTCTTCTGGTGATGGGGGCTGACAGGGCTCTGTCATGGGCTGAGAAAACAAACACTGCCATCTATACCATTGAGCTTAAGGACGGCAAGCCCTATGCACGCTTTAGCAGTGCCTTTAAAAAATACCTTGATTGCAAGGAGGAATAGGTAAATGCATATTCATATTCTGGGAATTTGTGGCACCTTCATGGGCGGAATTGCCATGATCGCCCGCCAGGCCGGCTTTAAGGTAACCGGCGCTGATCAGAATGTTTATCCTCCCATGTCACTTGAGCTTGAGCAGGCAGGAATTGAGCTGCATCAGGGCTATGATGCCCGGCAGCTTGATATCAGGCCTGATCTTATAGTAGTCGGTAATGTGATGAAGCGCGGCATGCCGGTGATAGAGCGTATGTTAAATGAGCGCTGGCCCTATGTTTCAGGTCCGCAATGGCTTGAGGAGCACTACCTGCTTAAAAAAAGAGTGCTGGCGGTTGCAGGTACCCACGGCAAGACCACCACCTCCTCGATGCTTGCGTGGATCCTGGAGAAAAACGGTTTGAATCCTGGATTTCTGATAGGTGGTATTCCGTCAAACTTCGGTATATCCGCACGCAGCAGTGATTCGCCGTTTTTTGTAATCGAAGCTGATGAGTATGACTGTGCCTTTTTTGATAAGCGCTCAAAGTTTGTCCACTATCATCCGGAAGCGGCGATCCTGAATAATCTTGAATATGATCATGCCGATATCTTTGAAAATGTTGCAGCCATTGAAAAGCAGTTTCATCATCTGGTGCGTACCATCCCGCAAAAGGGGGTGATAGTAGCTCCAAAGAACGATCTCAATATTAAAGCTGCCCTGGATATGGGATGCTGGACCGATGTCAGCTATACCTCAAAGCAGGAGGATGCAGCCTGCGCTGACTGGTCCTACAGTCTCATAAAGGCTGACGGATCGGAGTTTAAGGTATTAAAGGATGGAAAATGCCTCGCTCAGGTTAAATTCAACTGCAGCGGTGAGTACAACGTGCATAATGCCTTAAATGCCATTGCGGTTGCAGATTATGTAGGCATTGCTGCTGCTGATGCCGCAGCTGCCTTATCCTCCTTTGTACTGCCAAGACGCCGCATGGAGCTTAGAGGAGTGGTAAACGGAGTAAGCGTATATGATGACTTTGCCCATCATCCTACTGCAGTCAGGCTCACCTTAGGCGGACTTCGCAGTCATCTTGGAGATCACGCGCATATCATTGCTGTTTTTGAGCCGCGCTCAAATTCCATGAAGATGGGCGCTAATGCAGAGGAGCTTAAAGGAAGTTTTATCTCTGCCGATGAAACGTATATCTATGCATCACCTGAAATCAAGTGGAATGTGGATGCTTTGAGCAGTGAGCATATCCATGTGGTTCATGATTTTGAGCAGCTGCAAAAAGAGATAGTTGCATCATCTGCCAGAGGCTCTTCCATACTGGTGATGAGCAACGGATCTTTTGGCGGTATTCATCAGAAACTTTTAGACAGACTTGCGGAAAAATATCAGGGGTAAATCTCAGCACAGGTGCTGTTTTCATGATATGGTAAAAGCATTGATACTCGCTTGAAAGCTTTTAAGAAGTAGACAGGTAAAGATGGCTGATCTTAATATCTATAATCCAAGTTTTACCAGAGATATGCCGGTGAGAAACAGGGCCTGCCTCTTTGGAACATTGCCTGTAAGTGATCCTCTTGGCAATGCTGAGTTTAATGCGCTGGTGTTATCTCCCGGGAATTCTGCAGGGCAGGAATATGTCGGAGCTGAGCAGATGGAAGATCTCATGCAGAATCTTCTGGCTTCATCTAATCTTGAAAGGTTCAGGATCAAGGACACCGGTCGTATTTTTCTGCGGGCTGTTCCCACCGATGACTGGATTAAATACCGTGATCATATAAGCGAGCGCTTTTTGATTATCCGCCTTCCTGACGGATATAAGCCCAGCCCGACTGAGGAGCGTGTGATGCTCGGTCTTCGCCGTAACGGTGCTCAGTTTGCCATATCCCTAGTTGAGACGGGTGCGATCATTGAGAATGAAGAGCTTCTAAAATGTGTCGACTATGTGCTTGTTGATTCTGATAAGTACGCAGAGCAGATGGCCATCTATACTGAGCTTAAGCAGAAGCTGCCTGGCTTGAGGAACATTGGTGTGAAAGCCTTTGGTCAGGATTTTTCCCCCGATGAGGCCAGACAGTTTGATCTGGTGCTGGGGCTTGTCAGTCAGGATTTATATGATTATGCAGGAGAGCGTCCCCTGTGGCAGCATGAGCTGTTACGTACCCTGGCTGAGGAGTTTTCCGGGATCTATGATGTCAAGCAGATCATAAGGTTAAGTGCACGTTATCCTGAGATGAGCTTTGCGGTCAAATCTCTTTTCGGCTCAAACAGGCTTCTGGCACTGACAGTAAGGCGCGGCGGTGCCTTTGCCAGTGCATCAAGGCCTTTGCGCTATTCAAAGACTGATCTGGTTAATCTGCTGTGCATAGCTACGGTATACGGTCTGACATGTGAAACAGATAAGGCGGTACGTAAGCTAAACGGCGATGATGCTCCTTATACTCCAAACTTCCGTTCATCAGGTTTCGGGTATTTCAGAAATGCCCTGATCGGCGCCAGAGCCATCAGCAGGCTGGCTGCTGATATCTGTGATGATTATGAAACCAATCATGCTTTTATCGTAGGATTACTGCGGCTGTTACCTGCTCTTATGAGGGACAGCAGGGAGCACTGTGACAACGAGTTTATGCTTACTGCTATTGCTGATTTCTACAAGGAAAACTGCACCTTGGGTCTGGTAGTCAAGGGATATGAGTGTGTCACTTTGCGTGATTATGAGGCAATGGCACAGTTAGCCGATCGCATCGGCATGAGCTTTCCCCGCGAGCAGTTCTTCTGTGACTACTATGAGGCCATGATCTGGGCCGATACGGTAATAGGAATTCTCTCAGGCAGGATCACTGACTGAATTTTAAGGATCTGCTGCTTTGAATAAAGTCAGGCAGATCCTGCAGTATTAAACCTCTTCTGCCAGCATAAGCTCGGTACCGCTGAAGATAACCGCTATTCTCTTAAGATTAGTGAGAGCACTGAACGTATCGCTGGTGCTGTAGCGGATAAGCTGTTCTCTTGCCTTATCCCTAAGCTGCCGTATTCTGGCCTCTGTTGCCTCAGCCCTGCCTGTGTACTTGAATTCAAGTAACCAGCAGCGGCGGCTTAAGGCGCAGTTGCCGTTTTCTTCGATGAAAAGATCGGTAATACCTTTCCCAAGGGCTTCAAGCTCTGCAGTAGCCGTGTATTTTGCTGTTGCCAGAAATGCCATCTGCACAGCTATCTGGATCACCTTTTCGTTAAAGTTTTTCGCCGAGGCTATGCCAGAGCTGTGGGACAGCTTATCTGCTACCAGCCTTAAAAGGGGCCTGATATTGCCGGAATCTAATTCCTGAAAGCTTCTTAGCAGGCTGTCCGTCATTTCATAGCGCAGAGTAAAATTCGGTTTAATGAGGTTGAAATAGTAGGAGAAAAACTGTGCCCGCATGGCCTTGTTCGGACAGCATATATGCTCGTCACTGTCATGTGACCAGGTCAGATATCCCATATACATAAGAATTGACAGCAGTTCGCAATGTCCAAGGTGTTCAAGCTCGTTCATGTTAAGCTGTACCGGCTGGACATCCATAAAGATGCTTTCGTTATTGAGCACTGCAGAAATGATGTCCCTTATCTGATTGCGATCCTCTGCAAGGCTTAAGATCCCGTCAATTTTGAAGATATCACTCGTAACATTAGGATCAAACAGCTGTCTTGGCTCTCTGCCGGTGGTTGCAAGATGCTTTAAATAGTATAAGCACATCGAGGGATTATAGACGGTTACTGGGCTTTCATTGCTGCAGCGGTAGCCGTTGTAGATATCCTTCATGGTTGCAATGATTTCATCGATGCTTTTTGCTACCTTCGACAGATCAACTGTCTTGTAGATAAGCGCACGCAGCTCATCCTCGGTAAATCCGAACATTGCGGCAAAGTTCGGGTTGAAGGTGAGATTTTCTGCAATGTTAAAACCTGAAGTCATTGAATCTAACGAGATGGAGGTAACTCCGGTGATAAAGATATTGCTGAAGGTATTCTGGGTTCTTTCTTTTAAGATGGCATAAAAATCCTTAAGAAAGCCTTCGCTGCTGGTGATATCTCTGAATACATTTACATTCTTTGACAGCAGGGCATTGGTGAACTGATCATATTCATCGATTATGAGGTATACATTAAGCCCTGTGATCGGATTTACAGCCTGGCAGAATGCACTGATAAGAGATGCCGGGGAGTCGTATTCATCCTTTATCAAGGGCTTTGCAACCTGAGCTACGTCCTTATAATTACTGAAAAATTCACTGATCCCGCATTCAACCTTGGCAGTGAAGCTTGCAAGAAGCCTGTCAGGATCCTTGTTAACTCCCGAAAAATCAAATTTCAGAATGTAAAAGCTACCCTGCAGCGGAGTCCTGTGCTCGTGTATATAAGTGCCGGTAAAGAGCTCGTCGAACCGGTCTTTCAGATTTATGTCGTAGTAACTTCTGAGAGTATTCAGAAACAGGGTTTTTCCAAAGCGGCGCGGACGTATGATAAAAGGATATTTGGTCCTTTGCTCTTCGAGCATTTCAATAAACTGAGTTTTATCAACATAGGCACAGTTGTCTCTGACAATTTGAGTAAATGTTGGATCACCAACTGCAATTTTTTGAAATTTCATATGGTCAGTGTTCAGTCAGTTCAGGCCAGGGATCACATCTGCATATGATTACTGTCATTGCTTCCAGACGTTCACCAGATCTTTAAAAAAGGAGCTGTCAGCTGTCTCACTGTAAAGTTTTATGAGAAGAAGAAACTGGCAGGTTATCCTTAAATGACACTGATAACTCTGTCGTAATCAGTTACCCAGATGGATATATATATCGCAATATTCAGCTATTACTATATAACAAAAAGGGACGTTTTTACCGTCCCCTTTGTCTCTCTTTAGCTTTTTTATAAAGCGCTCTGGAACATTGCAGAGATTGATTCCTCGTTATTGATGCGGCGGATGGCCTCAGCAAGCATTGAGGAGAGAGTTAACTGACGGAAGTTCGGCAGTGCAGTAAAACGCTCTGTAGGAGGAATTGAGTCAGATACGACCAGGGTATCAATGCTGGATTTTGAAACGTTCTCATAAGCAGAGCCTGAGAGCACCGGATGGGTTACATAAGCATACACATGCTTTGCTCCGCGCTCCTTGAGGGCTGCTGCGGCCTTGCAGAGAGTTCCTGCAGTATCGGCAATATCGTCAACAATGATGCAGTCTCTGTCCTTAACCTCACCGATGAGATTCATAACCTCGGAGACATTAGGACGGGGACGGCGCTTGTCGATAATAGCAATATCCGCATTGTTTAAAAGCTTGGCGATAGCACGGGTACGAACTACACCGCCCATATCAGGTGAGACAACGCAGGGATTGGTCAATCCGAGTGAGAGCATGTCATCAACAAAGATCTGAGATGAGAAGCAGTTATCAACGGGGACATCAAAGAAGCCCTGGATCTGCTCGGCATGGAGATCAACGGTTAACACGCGATCAACACCTACAGATGAGAGGAAATCTGCAACAACCTTGGCAGTGATTGGTACGCGGGCAGAGCGCAGACGTCTGTCCTGACGGGCATAGCCAAAGTAGGGGATCACAGCAGTAATACGACCTGCAGATGCACGACGCATTGCATCGATCATGACGATGAGCTCCATGAGGTTGTTATTGGTAGGAGCGCAGGTTGACTGAATGATGAAGATATCATCGCCACGGACATTCTCATTGATTTGAACGTGAATTTCGCCGTCGCTGAAGGTGTCAACTGTGGCGTCACCTAATTTGGTGTAGAGGCGATCAGCAATTTTCTTGGCGAGATCGGGAACGCTGTTACCAGCAAAGAGCTTCATGTCAGCCATGATATTTCATCCTGTGATAAAGGTGTGAAAAAGAAGATGCGCGTATTTTACCCCATTATGAGGAAATGGCCTAAAATTTCCCAAAAAATGCATAGCTAAAAGGAGGATTGCACTGTTTGCAGCAATGAAAAGCGCTTTGCATCAGGAAAATAAACACTCTGTCAGGCTTGCTGCAGGGCATCCTTTATATAGTTTCTACTGCAGGATTTGGCCTTGAATACCGGCAGTTTGGGGTATAGGGCACTGAATTCTGTAAAGGCCTGATCGCAGTCTTCTTCCTTGTCAAAGGAGACAAAGCATGATGATCCCGAGCCTGACATGCGGGCAGGACCGTATTTTGCAAGATGCTTAAGCAGATCTGCAACCTGCACATATTGTCTGGTAACCACAGGCGTGAAGCAGTTTTCAAATGGAGTATTTAAAAGCTCATCCAAGGATCTTTGTCGGCTGTCTCTTTTTAAAAGCGCAGATGCAAAAAGCTCCTTTGTCGGAACCTTGCAGTTTGGATTTACAACCAGATAATAGCGCTCAGGCCATGGTACCTCGGTTAAAAGCTCACCGATCCCTTCGCCAAAGGTGGTAACTCCCTTGATAAAAAGCGGAACATCAGCTCCCAGAGTGGCTCCAAGCTTGATTAAAGTCTCATCATCAAGATTTAATCCCCAAAGATGAGAGAGTACCTGTAATACCGTAGCAGCATTGCCTGAGCCTCCACCCAAGCCGCCGCCCTGAGGCAGTATTTTGTCAATGGATATAAGACAGCCTGCCTTTACCTCATAGCGCTCTTTTAAGAGCATGGCAGCCTTGTAAATGAGGTTTTGCTCCCTGGGAAAATCAAAAGCTGTTTTGAGATCAACTATGCCGTCATCGGTGATATCAAAGGTCATGGGATCTCCATGATCTAACACCACAAACAGTGTCTGCAAATTGTGGTAGCCGTCAGATCTTCTGCCCACAATGTATAAAAATTCATTGATCTTGCATGGGGATATGCAGGAAAAGCTTTTGATTACAGCCATATTGAGCTCTGATCTATATTGATTGTTTGGGGGAGAAACCGGTGATAGTCGCCTTCACGCGATAGTCACCGTAGCTGACACTGATATTCTTAGGCACCTTAAGCCCGGAATTCTCAACTGTGCCGTCATAGCTTATTTCAAAGCCATCCCAGCTGGAGCTTATGATCCTGCCGTCATCATCATATTGACGGTCACCGTCAGCAAGCCCAAGAAGTATAGCCTTGAGCTTGTCTGTCGGGATCCTAAGACCGAATGCCTGCTCGAACATGGCTGCTGCATAATCATCCCTGAAGCTTTTATCGCCTATGGATAAGGATAAGGTGTTGTCGGTTACAGTGGCAACAGCAAGTGAAGAGCCGATCACAGGAGCCTTGATGGTGAACACAAAGCCGCCTGAGATCCCTTCCAGTTCATAGTTGGAGCTTACACGGCTCTGCGGTGCAATGATCCCGAGTCTTCCGTCTGCCTTATAAAAGGTTAGGTTCTGCAGTCTTTTATAATTATTCTCCCAGCTAGTAAACGGACCTTGCGAGAGTGAATTGTCAGTGCTGCAGCCTGAAAGATAGAGTGCAGCTGAGCTAAGTGCTATCAGAGCAAGCTTTTTAAATGAAGACCTAGTCATTTAATGCGGCCTCTTTGATAATTGAATAGATACGGATGAGCTCCTGATGGTTTTCAAAGCCTCTGAGATCAAGATCTGTTCCGCGCAATTCATAAAAACGCTGTGAGCCGTCTATATGATCACGGACTGTGCTGTAGGTTTCATTACCATAGAGATCAGATAAGCACTCTTCATAATCCTCAAGCTTCAAATTTCCTGAGGTCTTGCATTCCAGAGCCTTTTCAAGGCAGCGGTAGAAACGCAATCTGTCTAAAGAGAAATCATCATGACAGTAGGATAGAGTCCAGTGACACCAGTTTAAGGCATCCTCATATAAGCCGCCTGCAAGTGAGAGCAGGCATTTGAGCTCGCCAAAACGCAGTGTCGACCAGGCACTGTCCTTTTGCGGCAGAATTCCCAGCATCTGGCATACGGGAGCCTCATCCTCACATTCTGATTCATCAAGCTCGCTGTAGTAGCTTGCATAGACTTCACGCTCCTCGTTTGAATCAGGCAGCGCAAGCAGCGCCTGCTGGAAATCAATTGCAGCATTGGTGTTGTTATAGACGAGATCATCTAAGGGATAGACTTCACTCATGCCGGGTACAATGATGCGGTAGGCAGGAACTCCTAACTGCTTATAGGCGCGCAGATAGATGTCATAGCCGAGCTTGGCGATGATATAGCGCATAGCCTTATACTGATCATGAGTTGAGCCCTTGAAATCCCATGCGGTAAAGCGGTAGTCAGGCGTCTTCTTAAACATCTGCATGGGAAGCAGGCCGGTAGAGTCCACAAAGTGGGATACCAGATTGACAGGATCTGCTGTGGCATCGAGATCAAATACCGGTGCTTCAAAGTTATCAAGATCACTGAAGCTTCGTCCCTGCAGGAGCTCGGTCAGGGTTCTGTCCAGTGCTACCTCAAAAATAGGATGAGCACCAAAGGAGGCACAGCAGGTGCCGTTTGACTGATTGTAGAGAACTACACACACCACCGGGAAACGTCCTCCTAAGGATGCGTCGTAGGCTCTGGCCAGAAAACCGTGTCCCTGCAGCTCTGAGAGTGTCTGCTCTGATTTCGGATAGCCGGCGATGATCTCCTGCGGAATTTCAGGTAAAGACAGACCTTTTTTAATGATCTCCTTTTTTACGTGGCGCTCCAGGATCTCAGATAATCCCTGAACCAGGGCCTCATAATCGGTATTACCGGCACTCATACCGTTAGATGCATAGAGATTATTCAGAAGATTTACAGGAAAGTAGACTATTTCACCGTTGCGTGCATTGGTAAAGGGGATTGAGCATACTCCGCGTGTGAAAGAGGAGGCCTGTACATCAACCAGATCCTCCATGGTAAGTTCAAGATCCTTGGTATAGAAACGGCGCAGAGATTCGTTAAGAATTTCTGAAGGTAATTCCTGCTCCTCTTCATCATTATTATGCTCGGGAAGTGCGGTCCAGCGTTCATCAGGATAATGTACGAAGGATGCCTGGGCATTGGTCTGTCCCAGGAAGTAATCTGAAAATGAGGTATGGGTAGAGAGTCTTTCATAAAGCTCGCCGTATGCTGATGCCAGTGCCGCAAGCCTTGATGAGCCCTTTCCGTTTGAGTAAATGACAGGGCAGGACGGAAATTCAAGGTGTACAGAGAATACATTTGGCAGCGGATTTAACCATCCGGTTTCAGAAACCTCCAGGTTCAGTTTCCTAAAGCCTTCGCGAAAGCGTTCTATGGATGTCTCAAGGGGAGCGTCTTTGCCGACTATACTGGTCATAATGCTGCCTTTTGTAGGTAAAACAGCGTAATAATTTACGCCATACAAATTTGATGATATTTTTTACCTGTCAATTATAGCGCACGAAGGCATATGATTAAGGCTAAAGAACATGGATGAACAGCACCAAAATGCAAAAGATGAGGCATCTGAGGAAACAGATGGCACCACAGCCTTGGAAAATGCTGAATCTTCAGGACTTGAGCATGGTGTTGTGCTCGGAATAAGACAGAGCTCTTGCCTTGACAGACTGCCTGATGATATCAAAAGACGTCGTGAGGAGTTTTTGCGTGAACAAGAGGAGGATTTAAAGCAAGGCGCGAAGCAGGATAAGAGCGTCTCAGATGAAGAGGTTACAGCCCGTTTTGCTTCAAGATTAGAGAGGGTAAAGCAAATGACCAGATCCGATCCTAAAAAAAAGCTTTCTAAACAGAACTTTCATGCAATATTAGTGTGTATAGCGCTTTTCGGGTGCTATGTCGGTTACAACGAAATTTTTAAACCGGATGAGACCTCCTTGTCACTTGAGGATTTGCAATCACGTCTGCCTATGGTTATTGACAATACCACGGCTTTAGTCAAGGTCCATGAAGAGGATTCGGGGATCTATATTGAATTTAAAAAGAAGGCCTCGGAGTATGAGGGATTGTCCGAGAGTGATGCGAAAGAGCGTAAGAGTGCCTTTTTAAGTCGTGCACATAGTCTGTGCAGGAACGAA
>CAVFIO010000004.1:36405-59027 GCA_963622535.1 Akkermansia muciniphila | reverse complement strand
TTAGCGACAGCTCAATTGAAAAAGCATTTAGAGATCTGATTGCATTAGGTGAACTGAAAAAGGAAGGAAAAGGCAAAAGCACCTGTTATTACAGGTTAATGTGATCCAAGTTATGACCTTAATATATATATATATATATGCTCTGCAAACCCAGATCCTGTTAGGGTTCTTCTCTAAAAGTGACACTGAGCCTGCGCCTCCATCTTCATAAGGTATCAGTTACATCAGAAAAAAGGCATTTAAGGATACTGTTTCTTGAATTTTTTCAAATTCAGTATCCTTAACTCAGTTTTTTCTCGCAGACTTTCACCCTTACGACTATCCACCACTGCCTCGACAGTCGAGACGCTAAATGCTGACTTATTTCCACATAATGTGCCAGTGCTGACACCTGATGGGCCAATACACTCTGCCTAGCGGAGTTGCCTGATTCTGACATATTGCTCCTGAATCAGGGCATTATTTCTTTGTATTTTCTTCCAATTCCAGCATGTACCTGTCGAAGTCAGACATAAACAATCTATCCTGTATCACGCGGTATTTTTCAAATTCAGTCTCAGCATGAAGCTTTGCTATTTCTGCGGACACTTTTCCTGCATCCTGTAAAATACCGTAATCAAACATTTCAATAAAGCTATTAAGCCTTTTCTCCCAATCCTGCATTGTAAGAGGAATATGCCGCAGTGTCATGTTCTCAGCAAAATCCAGATATGCCGTAACCATACGGTTCAGTAGTTTCATTTCATCCTGACTCAAATAATTCTTGGCAACCGTAACATCGCTTTTCCTAATCTTACCCTCTGGAGCATCTGCCCAGGTAGTTAATCCCATATGCTCTTTTGTATGATCGGCTCTTTCTACGATCAACTCAGCCGCCGTATGCCCATGAACTGCGTAATGCATTTTATTATGAACTGTCGCATAGAATCTTCTCGTTGTTGCAGAGTTTTTATCGTAATCAATGGCTGTGGCATATATGTCTGTTATCTTCTGATAGAACTTCCTTTCGCTGGCACGAATCTCACGGATGCGCTCTAACTGCTCATCAAAATACTTTTCTGACAGATATGTTCCACGTTTCAGCCGTTCATCATCCATGACCCAGCCTTTGATGGTATAGTCCTTTGAAATCTGGTTTACCCATTTACGGAACTGAACCGCACGTTCAGAATTGACCTTAAAACCTACGGCAATTATCATCTCCAAAGAGTAATAATTTGTGCTATAGCTTTTTCCATCAGCGGCAGTTATTCGAAATTTTCGAATAACTGAATTTTCCTGTAGCTCACTATCCTCGAATATCTTTTTAATATGATAATTAATCGTATTTGTGCCTACATCATACAACGTGGCCATCATCTTCTGTGTCAGCCATATGTTCTCATCCTCGTAGCGCATCTCTATGCTGTCCTGCTGATCGCCTACAGAGGCTACATAGGTTAGGTATTCCGCTGCGCTGGAGCGGATGGTTATCTCATCTTTTTTCTTTGCCAAGTAAAGCTCCTACTTTTCTACTGCGCCATACCCCACATTTGCGCTTCACCTGAAGCATTTCCTCAACATCTACGTCGCTGTCGGTATGTAGGCTATTTCTCCGCACTAAGAGTGAATACCGTCTCAACATGTGACGTTCTTGGGAACATATCCAGTACACCCCAGGATGTAACCTTATAGCCTGCCGCCATAAAGCTTTCAATATCACGGACGGCAGCCAGAGGATTACAGGAAATCAGCACTACCTTAGGCACCTTCTGCTTTGATATATAGGCACTAGCACGTCTAGCACCGGAGCGGCCGGGATCCATAACCGCAGCATCATAGCCATCCTTGGCAAAGCTCATCATCTCAAATGGAGCCTCAAGATCAGCCTGTGCAAACCTCGCGCCGCTGATACCGTTCTCCTCAGCATTTTTCTGTGCAAGCAAGATCATGTTACGCACTACATCCACGCCAAAGCTTTGTGCACCGGCCCTAGCAATGGGCAGAGTAAAATTACCAAGACCGCAGAAGAGATCGATAACCTTCATGCCGGGCTTTATATCCAGGGCCTCCAGCACGCGCGCAATCATCCTCTCATTCATATGAGGATTTACCTGCACGAAAGATGTGGGGGTGCACTTGATCCTGATCCCGTCAGAGATGATATAAAGATCGTCGGCATTGCCTGCTACCAGACGCTCACGGATCTTCTCTGAGCGATCGGTGCCCAATTTTTCAATATAGGGCTCCTGTACTGAAACCACCGCGCCAAGATCCGATGCCAAGGCTTCAAGCCTAGCATCATCCTCATGAGGGAGATCACACATAAGGCGCAGAGAAATACCCAGAGCCCCGGCACTGTCGACTAATTCAACATGGCCGATACGTGAACGGCATTTCATGGAATCCAGGGTGGCTTTAAGAGTCGTTAAAGAGCCATTTATTCTGTCGGTCAGAACTTCACACTCAGAGACAGCGCACAGCATCTTTGAGCGCTCACCTCTAAAGCCCATAGAAAGACGTCCATGATCGATACGTACCGCCATACGGCAGGCTCTTCTGTAGGCAGTGACCGGAGAGACTTCCATAAAGGCACATGGCCCTAAATCTATTTTTGCCTGACGCTTAAAGAGTCTTGCAATGCCCTCTGCCTTGGAGGATAGAGAAAGATCAGGATCAAGATGTGCAAGCGGACAGCCGCCGCACTCCCCTGCAAAGACACAGGTGCTTTCAACACGCTTGTCTGACTTCTTTATAAGCTTTATAACAGATGCCTCACCAGTCTGTCCCTTACGTGATAAGGGCTGGACACGTGCGATCTCACCTGGGATCAGATCATCGACAAACCATACGACATCATTGTGCCGTCCCACACCTCTGCCCTTTAAATCCAAGGATGTGCATTCAAGCTCAAAGGCTTTTCTGTCAAAGCTTTTGCTACGAGGCTGAGAGTAAAAAGTGACCATGGTTAATCCTTTTTAAGAGATCTCACTTTGAGGTGAGCTTCAAGAAATCTGCATAAAGCTCGCGGCTTTTCAGGGTTCTGCCGTGAAGCAAAACCGCCAGCGCGCGCGAGGTAATCATCTTCAGAGCACGACGTGCCCGCGGGGAAAGACTCTCTCCCCTTTGTAATTCGTTTAAATCATCCCCAAGGATGAAGGTTGGATCCTGAGTGTTAGCTTTTACAAATCCGGTATCAGGTACGAAGATGTAGGAGGATCCATTTTCCCACATGCCGTCAATACATTTAAAATCAGGAGCATACCCTAAGATATCTAAGAGCAAAAGCTCGAAATTGCGCAAAATTCCCTCAAGCATATCCCTTGACGGAGAGCTGCGCAGGATCTCTAAGGCCTGCATATAACAGGAAAAAAGTCTGGGATCGCCGGCATCATCACGGTAGAGATAATGCAAAAGCTCATTTAGATACTCGGCACAGAAGATCTCCGGGGCCGCGATGGCATCTACCCGCTCGCGTACACTGACCTCTTTTAAAATCAAAAGCTCCGATCGTCCCTGAATCAGAGTAAGGTCCAGAGGAGCAAAGGGTCTTAATCTTGCCTTACAGGTAGCCTCACCCTTTTTACTCATACGGCATACGGCCGATACCCGTCCCATACCGATAGTGAACAGCTCCAGTAACAGTGAGCGCTCACGGTACGGCCTTTGATGAATTAAAAAGCCTGCATCAATGAGCTCTGAGCTCATTATCTGGCCTCAAAGTCATCATAACCTAAGCTCTTTAGCGCACGCTTGTCATCAGCCCAGCCGGCCTTGACCTTTACGAAAAGCTTTAAAAAGACCTTGGCATCAAAAAGCTTCTCCATGTCGATGCGGGCCTCAGAGCCTATCTTTTTAATGCGAGAACCGCCGGCGCCGATGACCATTTTCTTCTGACCGTCACGCTCGACTAAAATACAGGCGCTGATGCGCTGCAGACCGTTATCATCACGGAATTCTTCAATCTCGACGGTGGCTGCATAGGGAAGCTCATCCCCCATCTGACGCATAAGCTTTTCACGGATGATCTCAGCTGCAAGGAAGCGCTGTGATCTGTCGGTTACAGAATCATCATCAAAGAGGTGCTCACCCTCAGGCATATGCTCGTTGATAACATTCTTTACCGCATCAAGATTTACAGCCTTTAAGGCAGAAACCGGGATCACGGCTGAAAAATCAAGCTTTTCAGAAAGCTTTTCAATAACCGGCAGCAGTTTTTGCTTATCCCCTACCTGATCAAGCTTGTTTAGGATAAGCACTACAGGACAGCCTACCTTATGCGCCTGTCTTACTCTTGCAAAGGCCATCTCATCATCGTCATTCCACACAAAGGGATCAACAACAAACAAGACTAAATCGACATCACCTAAGGCAGATTCTGCAGCCCGGTTCATCAGATGGTTGATGGCACGGGCCTCCTTACGGTGAAGACCCGGGGTATCTACATAGGCCACCTGATACTCACCTACGGTATCAATGCCAAGGACTCGGTTACGCGTAGTCTGAGGCTTTCTTGAGGTGATGGAAATCTTCTGTCCGATGAGATGGTTCATTAGCGTTGATTTACCGACATTCGGACGGCCGATGATAGCCACGAAACCAAAATGTGATGCCATTTATATCTCCAGTGCCTTACTTACGCTTGGCCTTAATTGGGTGTTCTTTAAGATAATCTAATGCCTTAAGTGCAGCAGCCTGCTCGGCACGGCGGCGCGAGGTGCCCTTGCCGTTAAATACCGGCAGATTGGCAATTTCGCAGCTTACCTCAAAGGTCTGATCATTATCAGAACCGGTGATCCTGACGATATTGTAAACAGGTAAGGTATGATGCAGTCCCTGCAAAAGCTCCTGCAGCGAGGACTTGCCATCCTTCTGTCCCTCACCGGGCTTGATATTGGCAAGTCTTTCCTTAAACCAGCCTAAAACCACCTGACGTACACGCGGATAATCCTCATGGGTATCAATAAACATGGCACCTATGATGGATTCAACAGCATCAGCAATCAGAGACTGACGGCGGGAGCCGCCGGTTTTAAGCTCCCCGGGTCCTAAGCGCAGACAGTCACCTATGCCGTATTCACGGGCAATTTCAGCGAGCATGGTCTCGCGGACCAGGGTTGAGCGCATCCTGGTCAGATCACCCTCTGGGCATTTGGGGAAGAGATCGAACAGACGCTTGGCGATGATCATACCCAGAATTGAATCACCTAGATACTCAAGACGCTCATTGTGCTGCGGGCCAAAGGATCTGTGAGTTAAGGCCTGCTGCAAAAGCTTGATATCTGAAAAGGCATAGCCTAATCTCAGCTCCAGATTCTGCAGCTCAAAAAGATTCATCTCACAGCTCATCAGTGCAGACCTCCAATACGGCTTAAGTTAATGGATGACGGGATCCAGGAGGGTAGCAGATCACCCTTGCCGTTATTAAAATCAAAGGAGATCCAGACACCGACAGTCTTGCCAATCAGATTTTCATAAGGCACAAAGCCCCAGTAGCGGGAATCGGCGCTGTTATCACGGTTATCACCCATCACGAAATAACAGTCCTCAGGTACCTTCCAGGCGGCAACCGGAGCGCCGGTCTGTCTGAAGAAATTATTTTCAAAGGAGGGAGCGTTGGGGTTTATCATGATACGGTGCTCGATATCACCAAGCTTTTCGTTATATACGCCGAAGGTTTCCCTGGCAAAGGTTGATGACTCATCAACAAACTCGCCGGCCTCAACTCTATCAAGCTTCTGCGGAGTGGTACCCTCAGGAGATCCTGCATGGATCAGATAGACCTCCTTGTCATGATAGATGATGATATCCCCGGGCATTCCCACAACACGCTTGATGTAATCAACACTGGTATCCTCAGGATATTTGAATACCACCACATCACCGCGCTCAGGAGCACCGGTACGGAACAGCACGCTGTTGGTAAAGGGATTACGCACGCCATAGCTCCATTTGGTTACGGCAATGAAATCACCTGACTGCAGTGTAGGCAGCATCGAGCCTGAGGGAATACGGAAGGGCTCGATGATGAAGGCGCGGAAGATAAACACAAACAGCACAATAAAGAAAAGTGAAGCACACTGACCTATGATCCCTGTAGGCTCAAGCAGAGCACGGCGCTCCTTCTTTGAAAGCTCAGGATTAGCCTTTGCTGCCACCTCAAGATTCTTCAATCTGGCAGGACGCTTTTTAATGTAGTCATATACCCAGCAGATCCCGGTAATGACAGATAACACTGCCAACAGTACAGAAAAAGTATTCATCTTAACAACACGCCTGACGTGCCTCCATTAAAAACCTGATCAGATTCTGCCTAAGCTAAATTTGCTAATGCTTAGGCAAAATGAGGTTTTATTCCTCTTTACCCACCTTCAAAATAGCCATGAATGCATCCTGAGGTACATCGACCTTACCAAGTTTCTTCATACGGCGCTTACCAGCCTTCTGCTTTTCAAGAAGCTTGCGTTTACGGGTAATATCACCGCCGTAGCACTTAGCCAGCACGTCCTTGCGCATCTGCTTGACCGTCACGCGCGCAATGACCTGAGCACCGATCGCCGCCTGAATGGGGATATCGAACATCTGACGGGGAATAACCTCCTTCATACGTACGATGATGTCACGGCCGCGGGTTGCAGCCACACTGCGATGCAGAATAACAGCTAAGGCATCAACTCTTTCACCTGCGATCAGGATATCCATACGCACGAGATCATCACGGTTAAAGCGCTTGAAGCCATAATCTAATGAGGCATAGCCTCGTGAGGTTGATTTCAGTCGGTCAAAGAAATCAAGCACCACCTCACTCATAGGGATCTCAAAGGTAAGTGCCACCTGTGAGCCGTGATATTCCATGTTCTTCTGCACACCGCGCTTTTCAAGACACAGCTGCATGATAGGACCTACATACTCAGAGGGCATGAGCATACGGCACTCGGCAATAGGCTCACGGATCTCGGCAATATTAGACACCGGAGGCAGGGCTGCAGGAGAGTCCACATGCAATATTTCACCGGAGGTGGTAACAACCTCATAGACTACGGTTGGTGCGGTGGTAATCAGATCGAGATTGTACTCACGCTCAAGACGCTCCTGAATAATTTCCATGTGGAGCATGCCTAAGAAGCCGCAGCGCAGACCAAAGCCTAAGGCCTGGGAATTCTCAGGCTCAAAGAACAGGGAGGCGTCGTTTAGTGAGAGTTTCTCCATAGCATCACGGAAGGCATTGTAGTCATCGGTATTTACAGGATACATACCGGCATATACCTGAGGCTGAACCTTCTTAAAGCCAGGCAGTGCTTCAGTGGTGCCGTTTTTGGCGTGGGTGATGGTATCACCGACAGGGGCACCGTGAATGGTCTTTATATCGCAGGCAACCCAGCCTACCTCACCGCAGTTTAATACCTCAACATCTACACGCTTGGGAGTTGAGATACCCAGACGCTCTACCTGCCAGGTGTCTCCGCGGCTCATTACCTTGATCTTATCTCCCCTGCGCAGAGTACCGTTTTTAACACGCACCAGAGAGACAACGCCTAAATAATCATCAAAATAGGAATCAATGATCAGGGCCTGCAAGGGAGCATCAGGATCACCCTTAGGAGGAGGAACATCGCGTACGAGACGCTCAAGCACATCCTCAACACCTACACCGGTCTTGGCAGAGCACTGACAGGCATCATGAGCCTCAATACCGATGAGATCCTCGATTTCATCGATAACCTTTTCAGGATCGGATGACGGAAGATCTATCTTGTTTAAAACAGGGATCACCTCCAGATCAAGCTCCACTGCCTGATAGCAGTTAGCCAGAGTCTGAGCCTCAACGCCCTGGGTAGCATCAACTACCAGCAAAGCGCCTTCGCAGGCAAAAAGTGAACGTGAAACCTCGTAGGAAAAGTCCACATGTCCCGGGGTATCGATGAAGTTGAGCTCGTAGGTTTTGCCATCCCTGGCCTTGTATTTGAGGGTTACTGCCTGAGCCTTGATGGTAATACCACGCTCCTTCTCGATATCCATATTGTCGAGAACCTGAGCAGTCATTTCACGCTCGGTCAAACCGCCACATAACTGAATAAAGCGATCAGAAAGAGTGGATTTGCCATGATCGATGTGGGCAATAACTGAGAAATTGCGGACCAGGCTGCGGTCGTATTCTGCCATGTCGTTACCTGATTTACTTGGAATTTTGTATTCTTTGAGCTTGCATCAATCTCTGATAGCAAAGCTGTGCTTCTTTTAGTTTAACCTGATGATTTTATCATATTCAGCGCCTTATCCCTGAGCAAAAGCCATGAGCGACCTCAGAGCAAGGCGGCATCAGTTTCACGGTAAAAGACGGGCAGAATCAGCGGCAGGAAAAGTTCTCAGGCATAGCCTCCCGTTAATATGTCTTACAAGATTAAGCCTTAAAAAAAGCCTGCGAAGATCACAGCACCTTTTCTTCACACTGCACATAGCAATCCTTACGGCAGAAAGCTATGCCGTAGCAATAGACCTTCTTAATCCGTCGTCTTGCAAAAACCGATGCATATTTTCTGGTTTCTATCTGTAATAACGCATCTTTGGCAGTATCTATCAGCTTGTCTTCATTCCCAGTGCTCTTAAGCTCAAGAACAATTCCCACACGTGGCCTGTTTGAGCAATACATGATGTCAGCATAGCCGTTTCCATCGTCGGCATTGGATTTAAAGCATTCCTCATCAAGCTTCAGATTGGAAAATATTCCATTTAAAAAGCCATGGTAGAAATTCTCAGGTGGACCCTTGGTTGCAGGATCCCGCAATGATACGAATACGGCAAGCTTTTTCCTCAGAATATCCTCTGCATCAACGCTGTCACCGTTTAACAGGGCTTTCAAAAACCTGCCGGAGTTTCCCTTACACCATCTGACGTATAGTATTCGACAATTCCGTCCTTAAAGGCGAGCCACACCTCATCATTAGGAATGCGTACCTTGCAGAAAATGCCCTCCCGCGCAACGCTGGTAACCTTAGTTGCTGTCAGATAACCGGTATATAAAAGTAATGACCAGAAATCATTGGCGCGATGCTTTTCCCCTATCTCATTGTAGTTGAGCTTTTCATTCAGCTTAAACTCAATCTCACCATCATCAAGCAGGATCTGCATACGCTCAGACTCTGTCTTGTCAAGATATGGCATGAACTTATAGATCACATCGTTAGAGCTGGTGTCTGTCCAGAAGCTGCCGGGCTCTGAAACAGGATCACCGTTGCTGCGCTCGAGCATCGCTTTTTTACAAAAGCAGATCACATCCCAGGGACAGAAAATTTCTCTGCCGGCTATCCTGTAGCCGTCATACCATTGCTTTACTGCACCTTCATACTCTGTGAGATGATAGTTCTCAAGCATGGTATGAACCTCAGCTTTGGTAAACCCCATGCTTTCTGATAAAAAACCGGTATCACTTGCTACAGTGTTTACATCAAAGTTGTTAAAGCCTGTGAAGATGCTGTCCTTAGACACTCTCAGACATCCTGTGAGCACCCCCTTGAAAAGGGCTGAATTATCCTTCAGGGCAGCAGAAAACATCCCCTTGATAAGCTTGAGCATTTCCTGGTAGTAACCACCGTCATAGGCCTTGGCTAAAGGTACATCATACTCATCAATCAGCACAATAACCTGCCTGCCATAATAGCGGTAGAGCATGTCAGTAAGAGTTCCTAACGAGCTCCTGAGAACATCCTGACAGGCATCAGAGCCTAACTTATGAAAGTCCTTTAAGAGAGTGAAATTTCCCTTTTCCTCATCATTGAATAAGGGACTGTCCAGAAGATATTGAAGCCTGTTGGCAACAGCAGACAACTGCAACAAACTCACGGTTTTCTTAAGGAAGATTTACCAACAGCCACCAACACTTTTGACATGCTGAAAATCGATAATCATGACAATTGAGTGCCCGTAAAAAAAGCGCTAACATGTTTAAAATTTCATAAAGCCCGGTACTGCCTATGACTATTCCTACCCTTGCAAACCTGCCTGTATATCAGAACAACTATTACTCCCTCATGCGAATTTTTCCAGAATTTCAGGAGTGTGCGACAGTTATCGAGTATTTTCTAAAAAAAATCATCGAGGCTGGTGATATATATATACGTGTATATCCTAAAACCATCCCCCTGATTTTAAAGGACGGCTGCCTAAAAAACGCTGTAGAAACCGGCACCAGTGCCACTAACGGAGGCAGTGAGGCCAGGATCACCAGTACTGTCTGTCTTTTTAACTGTGACAGGGATAAGCTTGCAGATGCCGATTACCCAACCTTTGGCTATCTATCCTGCAAGGATTCATTTGTAAATGAGATTGCAACCTACGACATGTCCTTTCAGTATGGAGATGCGGCAATCAAGCTTAAAAAGGATCATCTATTTAACCGCACCACTTTAACTGTTGGCAGCTCTATTGATTTTATGAGCTGTGCCCACATGATCCCGACCTTGCTTACTGATCCAAAGGCAACCTGCATCTATGGACCTGCAAATCCTAAGGGTATATTAAGCGGCTCATCAAATGCTATTTTAGGACTTGATCCTATCAGGCATTACCGTTTGCTCGCCCATGCAATTGCCACCGAAGAACTAACTGTAGAAAACTTCTTCAGACTTGAGGAGCTTTTAGGCGATCGCTGCCCGTTCTTTAAGTACTTTGAGCTTCAATTCCATGGAAGAGTCACGGTTGATGATTTTGAAGAAATCTCCATGATGGAGGATCTTGATAAAGAGTCACAGGACAAGCTTGCAAAGCTTGGGATCCCGCTTAAACAGATAAAGCTCTAATCACCGTTTCAAGGTATGCAGACTGTTTACAACGGAGCTGATATAAAGACTCCGTTGTTGTCTGACAGCCTGAAAAAAGTCACCACCTTCTCTCTGAATCCTACTTACGTCCGACCTCTGAGAGTATGCTCCTGGCAAGCTCCATGGGGATCTCACCTACCACCGCATACTCACGGTTTTTATCGTGCATACGGTACACGCTTACCGCGCCTGCCGAAATCTCCGGCATGGTAACTGAGGAGAGAGAGTTTATATATACACTGAATGTAAACAGGCCATCTGAGAACTGCTGATAAGGGCATACATCTCCCTCAGGCATCTGCATTGCCCCCTGAGCTGTCATCTTAAAGTAGGAAGGGATCTTCAGAAAGCCCCAGGGATCTAATTTGTCCGTTCTGGCAGTCTTTAACAGGGCAAACTTGTCAAAGTCCTCATCAGAGGGGATTTGAAATGCTATTCCCTTTTTAATATCAGTTGCGGAAATCTTGGTCACACCATTTCCCTGAGGTGACACCAGATTCAGCTCCACTGGCAGATAGGAATCATCATCTATGGCCAGAGCGAAGCCGTAGCGCTGATCATTGGGGAGCATACGCAGAAGCGAGACCTTACGGCCGTTCAGACGGGTACGTCCTGAAAAAATACACTGATATCCCTCAAGACTGGTATGCTTTGATACGAGACGATCAAAAATCTGAGTGATATGAAAGCTAAGAGGTGCCTTGAGATCTCTGTCTTCATTAAAATCAAAGCCCTCAAGATCACGCAGTGCATAGCCCTGAGCCTCTCCGTTTAAGGTGCGCCACTGCACATACTCATGCCCGTTTCTCACCGCATGCTGATAGGAATAAGGATAGATGGCGCGTATATCTCCTGCTGTTGCGGTAAAGCTTAGATCAGAGGAAGAGACGCGCTGCTGCATGTTTTTAAAAATTCGCATGCAGTTATCATCAGCGGCTTTTGCAGTATGCAAAGACAACAAAACCGTCAGTACCAATGCACCGGCGGTTTTAAAATATCGGGATTTTTTCACTTATGCTTTCTGTTTTTAAAATCAGTTAGAGGCCGTATTCATCATATAGCCCTTGAGGTAATTGGAAATACGCTCAGCCTCCTGCTCACGCTTCTGAGCAAGCTCCTTTTGCTCCTGAGCAGTCAGGGGACGCTGATTGCTGATACCGTTCTGATCAAGAGTAATTGCATGATCGTTGCTGCGGTTCTGGTAGCTTGCAAGGTTCACCCCGCCTACTGTGCCGACAGTTGAGGCGGCATCAGCGATGGTCATGTTGTCCTCAGCATTCCATGTCTGATAGCCAAAGATGGTAACCATGCACAAGGATGCTGCCACTACGGTTTCGGTCAGGATTAACCCCAGCTTCTTGAAGCTTAGGAAGCGGTGAGACTCAACAGTCTCCACCTTCTCCTGAGAGACGGTAGTCTGATCGACTACCACATCAGTCTCAGAGGCAATTGAGGCCATAACCTTTGATGCAAAATCCAAGTCAGTCTTAGCTGCCATATCATCATGTAAGGCGGCGCTGATTGCTGCCCAGTTCTCAAGATGAGCACGCTCTTCTTTTGACAGAGTCTCAGGGAGGTTCTCCAGGCTCTCTCCGTCAAAGTTAGCGCAAAGGCTCTCTGCTCTGCTGGCAACGTTAGTGTTCTGCATGTGTCTCTCCGATTGATCGGCTAATTACAGCGTTTCATGAATGAAACTGCTGCATCTTTGATTCTATATACTGACGGGCTCTGAAGATCCTTGATCTCACAGTTCCTATCGGAACCTGCACCTTGTCAGATATTTCCTCATAGGAAAGTCCTTCAACTTCCCTCAGGGTGAATGCCTCTTTTAATTCCGGGGGCAATTCATTCAACGCCTTCAGGATCACTCTTTTTAATTCTTCAGATTCTAAGATCCTGTCAGGTGTGGTTGCATCGGTCATTACACCACTGGTGTCCTTGGATTCAAAATCCTCGGCATCGATGTCAACCTGACTGCGCTGCTTTTGAATATTCTCAAGATAAGTCTTGGCAACATTCGTGGCGATGCGATACAGCCATGTGTAAAAAGAGCTTTCCCCTCTGAAGTTGGGCAAGGCTTTATAGGCCTTGATAAAAGTCTCCTGAGCGATATCACTGGCATCTGCATAATCACTCACATACTTCTGAGCGACGCTGATAATGCGGTGCTGGTATTTCACCACCAGGAGATTGTATGCGCTCAACTGTCCGCCTTGCACGCGGCGGACAAGCTCTTCATCGCTTGCGCTCTTCGCGTCATAGGCATTGGGACTCATAAGCTCTTCTTCAACCCTTTACATAGCTAAGACTGTGGAATTCGTCAAAAGTTCAATTTTTTTTGTGACGAAGTTTGCATAATGATGAGGAGCAGTAAAAACTTACTGCTCCGAGGGCGTGATTATACCTAAAAATTGCATTCTATCCCCGATTAATTGCATGGTGCATCCTAATGCGCTGACAAATTCTTCTATAATCGGCTACATAAAACAGTCTGTATAAGCCGTTGCACAGCTTCGTTTTATGGCTCGTACCTAATTTTTGCAGGCACTGTGGTAATTGCAGCAGCAAGAAAATGTATCCAAAAGCCGATATTTCCGCAATTTGCGGCATATATGCATCAGACGTTCTGCCCCTCTCCATTCAAGGATCTGCTATGAATTCATCCTCAACATTGATGTCCTATGCCGAGCTTGCCAGGCTTCCCTGTGGTATTGATGATTTTGCCGATCTGCGTGCGCGCAATATGATCTATGCAGACAAAACAGCCATCATCTATAACATGGCTGTGCAATACGGACGTATCTTTATCACCCGCCCAAGACGCTTTGGCAAAACTCTGCTTGTCAGCACCTTTGAATCCCTGTTTAAAAACGGACTTAAAGACTTCAAGGGACTGGCAATTGAAAAGCTGTGGCAGGATCCTAATACCTACCCCGTAATAAGACTTGATTTTTCATCCTGCAAGGCCAGTACTCTTGATGACTTTAAGGAGAGATTTGCAGGTATGGTCGCTACCGCTTTAAAAAAAGCAGGACTGCCACTACCCCCAAAAACAGAGGATATCTACCTGCTACAGGACAGAATTCAGGCACTCTTTGATTCATTCAACGGGATAAATCCGGTCCTGCTTATCGATGAATACGATGCTCCACTTAACGTCTGTCTAAATGATCCTGAGTTATTTGATCAGATCCGCAATGAGCTGGTGCCATTTTATTCCACTATCAAAAAAATCGGCTCTAAACTGCGTTTTCTCTTCATTACCGGAATATGTAAGTACAAGAACCGCAGTATCTTCTCTGATGTAAATTTTGTAAGAGATGTCAGCTTTGATACCGATATGGGCACGTTGCTTGGCTACACTGACGAGGAGATCCTAAATAATTTTGGCCCATTTATAGACAATGCTTCTCACGTCTTAGGCATCAGCTATGATGAATGCAAAGCGAAGCTAAAACAACACTATGACGGCTTCTGCTTTGACAGAAAGGCCATAACTCATGTCTATACCCCCTGGTCAGTATTATCCTTCTTAAATTCACCTCAAGAGGGCTTTTTAAACTACTGGTACGAATCTGCAGGTCAGGCTGCTATTCTCTTAAACTACATTGCAGGACATACCCTGCAAAAGCCATCTGACTATGGCCGAGATCAGCTCCTAAGGCTTGATAAGCTTGATACCTCAAGAGATCTGAATAATCTTGCGGATGTAGCATTGCTTTATCAGACAGGATACCTTGCCATCAAACACATAAAATCAGATGAAAAGCTGGCAACACTGAACTATCCAAATGCCGAGGTTGCAGAATCAATGGCTCTTTTGTATTCAGATGTGGTGTACAAAAATAATCATCCCTCTGCAGTGATTGGCATGTCGGCCCGTAGCTTGTTCGCCAGTGTTGAAGTACACAAAATCCCAGAAAAGCTTAATCAGGTATTTCTCTGCAATGATTATCTGCTCTTTCCAATTGTTGATGAAGCATCGTTGCGCTCTCACCTTCTGATGTACGTCAACGGCTCAGGAATTGAGGCCTCGGTTGAAAACCACAACGCACTAGGACGCTCTGATCTGGAATTTATCGCAGGAAAGAGAGCCTTTGTCTTTGAGCTTAAGACCGTAAAAGAGGATCTTGATGATGAAAAACTTGAACAGAAGGCACAGCAGCTACTATCTGAGGCAATAGCTCAAATCAAAGAGAAAAGATATGGAGAGCAACATATCACGGACAAAAAGCTCATCCGCATGGCCCTGGTATTCTCGGTTACAAAACGTCAGATAATTGCCTTTGATGTTGTGGAATAAGTAAAAGCAGAGATTTTCCCACCGCTTCCATAAGCTTTAACTGCAATCACGGCAAAATACCATTACAATAGGCACCTAACAAAAAGCGCCACATTTTTAAGATGGAGCATCACTCTCCATCATCTGTTTTTTTATGATGAAATTTAAAGCACGCCACTTCATACTCACAGCCCTGCTAGCTTTCGTATTCAGCACTGAAAGCCTGGCTGCCAGCACCTCTCAAATGCAAGCTCAGACAGCATCCCAGACAAAAATTTTCCAGACTGTTGCAACAGATCTAGGAGATATTGCACTTCCTGCACTCTCTGAGCTTAATGAAATGCAGAAGGCAGTTTCTAGCGATTCAAGTCTTGATGAGACTACACGCAATGACAGAGCAGCTGAGATAGAAAACGCCAAGACCAATCTTACCAATGCCCAGGGCTATTTAACTGAGCTTAACGAGCTTAAAAAGACACTGCGCCAGTCATCTCAGACCATTCGTACTCTTTCATCTACCTTATATAAGGATGAAAAGCAGTATCAGGAAATACCCTCTGTCGATGCTCTGACATCAGACAATATCGGTACCTTAGTTGAGGACAACAGACAGCTTAGTGCCAAGGCTCAAAGTGACTATATAAGCAAAACTGCAGACTATAACAATCTGCAGACACTGACTGAGCGTGCGCAGAATACCATCACCAAAAACAATCAGCGTATCAGTGATTTAAACCGTGCCTTAGGCAATGAGCATGATGCCGCCACCATCTCTGCCAAGATGAAGGCCCTTGAGATCTATACTCTGGGACTGCAGAACGCTCTCCTGCAGACCGAGCTTGCCAACCATACCGAGCTTCTGGATATTGCCAACTACCGTATGCGTATTGCAGCGCTGAAGAACACCTATTATCAGAATTATCTGGAGGCTCTGCTTGATAAGCAGAACAAGCTTCTGCAGGCAGATACCGATTCCATCTCAGATGAAGAGCTCAACAAGATTGCTAATAATCACCCGGAGCTGCAGTCAGAGCTTAAGACAAATGCCGCTATACAAGGCTATATAGCTCAATACAAGCAAAGCTCGGCAGCTCTTGTAAGTGATGCCCATCAGGTGGAATCTGCCTTATCCACAGTAAAGCAGCTCTCAGAATCAGTTGAAAATGAGATCGCAAGCCTCGATAAGAGCCTGCTGCTGTCCCGTCTTTTAAATCATCAGCAAGAGCAGATCCCGGCCATCAGGCTTTCACAAAACCTAGACGAACTCATTCCCGAGCTTACCATCTGGCTATACGATCTGCGTGCAAATCGCGACAAGCTCTTTGATATCAATGCCTATGCTGACAGCCTCATTGCCAAAAATCATGATCTGCAGGATGCCCGTGAAAGCTTAATCAACGTAGTGATAAAACGCCGTCAGCTTTTAAATGAGCTCTATCAGGCCATGTCCTCACAGCTTACAACAGCGATTAACTTAAAGGTTAAGTATGAGGAATTTGTAGATATCAGGAACAAGACCACTAATATCATCACTGAAAACCTCTTCTGGCTGAAGTCTAACCAGCCTGTAGGACGTGACTTTTTCCTGACCTTGATCCCTTCAATATCCGGCGAGCTCAGCTCATTTGGATCTCAGCTGCAGGATCAGGAGTACTGGAAGGCAACTGCTACTACCATGCTTACTATAGTAGTACCGGCCATGATCATTGCCCTGATTTTATTCCTGCTAAGTCCACGTATCCGCCGCATCAATAATCATCTGGCAGGACGCCTCGACCGTCAGAATGACAGCATACTCGTAACCCCCTTTGCCATACTCTTAAACTTCATCATGGTACTGCCTAAGGCTCTGATCTGGGTTCTGGCAGGTACAGTGATCATCTGCATGTGCCTGAGCAACACCACCGATCAGCTGGAGGTCATAGGTATGTTGCTGCTGCATATTCTTGTGTTTGTCTATTTGCTTGAGATTTTAAGGCCGAACTCTCTTGCCCAGCGCCATTTCTCTATGAACCCGGATGCCCTCTATCAGGACAGAAAGCTCTTAACGGGTATCTGGTATGCTCTGATCCCGATTTTAATCGTAGCTAACATTGTTGAAACCAAGTCATCCGGTATCTACTCAGATTGCATCGGCTTTATCGTGATGATCATCTGTGCTCTGGCCATGGTCGTAGTATCCTTCCGCTGGTTGAGATCACAGCTTCACAGTACCGACAGCATGAGCTCGGCGCTGTGGTTCATCTCTGTTGCAGGCTTTATTGCACCGCTTGCAATTGCAGTTGCTGTTGCCTACGGCTATTACTACACCACTATCAAGCTGGTAAACCGTGTTGCCTACACCTGCTATACGGTTTTAGGCTACTGGTTAATATCCAACACCGTCCATCGTGCAGTCTATGTATTCCAGTCTAAAATACAGCGTAAGAACTATGCTCTAAAAGAGATGGACAACGATGACTCTCCAAAGGAGGAGACCAATTTATCCTTCTTTAAGGAAACCTTAGGTCTTGAAAATCTCTCAGCCAAGGCCTTCAAGCTTATCAATGCCGTTTTAATCGTTGCCACTGTATTTTTCATGTATCTGCAGTGGAGTGATCTCGCTGGAGCTCTGGGCTATCTTAAGAACATCGTCCTGTGGAGTCACAGTGAGATCTCAGGTGGCAAGGAGATCATAGTAAATACCCTTACTATGGCTGATATCCTGCTTGCGATCATCATCATCGCCATCACCATGCTCTTAAACCGCAACCTGCCGTCACTGCTTGAAAGAATGTTTTTATGGAAGGCTGTGGGCGCGCAGCATCGCTCTACAAGCTATACGGTAAAGATCATTACCTCATATATCATCGTCGCCTTAGGTACCATCTTTGCAGCAGGTGCCATAGGTATCAAGTGGGAAAATCTCCAGTGGCTGGTTGCGGCCTTGTCAGTAGGCTTAGGCTTTGGTCTGCAGGAAATCTTTGCTAATTTCGTCTCCGGTATCATCATTCTCTTTGAACGTCAGATCCGTGTAGGCGACATCATCACTCTAGGAGATCTATCAGGAACAGTTAACCGCATCCGCATCCGTTCCACCACTATTCTCTCCTTTGAAAACAAGGAGGTCATGATCCCCAACCGCAATTTCATCACCTCGGCCTTAACCAACTGGTCACTTACCAATACCGTAACCAAGCTTGAGTTTACCGTGGGCATTGCCTATGGCGCGGATGTCAACAAGGCCAAGCAACTTCTGAGCAATATCATCAGAAAGTGCCGCTATACCGCAAAGGGCATGGCTCCGTTAATTTATGTGGCATCCTTAGATGACTCTGCAGTCACTATCAAATGTGAGCTCTATGTAGCCGAGATCGGCAAGCGCAAGCTTACTAATGACTACCTCTGCTCTGCAACCTTATCTGAGTTTGCCAGATATGGTATTGAGATCCCCTTCAACCAGATGGATGTCAATATCAAGAATTTGGAACAGGGTGAATTTCTGGAGGCTTTCAAGCAGGGACAGCAGTTTGCAAAGGACGGCTTCTCTGAAAAGGCTCAGGAGCAGTCATCAATGCAGAAGCAGGATAAGCTCAAGGCTTAAAGCCTGCTTTGTGAAGAGGCTCTCAGCAGGAATTTCTTCTGAGAGCCATCAAAAAAAGAGGCAGCATCTTTGCTGCCTTAACTTTTTCCAAAACAGGAAATCATACCTGAACAGACGGGATCTCCTGCTCAGACACAGCCCCCTGCTCACAAACGTCCTGACAGGCACCGCACTCGGCACAGAGATCAGGATCGATCTCACAGTAGGTGTCATGTTCAGTGATGGCATCGCATGGGCAAGCGTCTTTGCAATCGCCGCAGGCAGAACACAGTTCCTTGTCAATTACAAACATATTTTCACCATTTAGAATCAATGTACAAGCAAGCATTGAGCTTAGCTATAATGCAATAAATTTTTGCTATTTTATATGAAGTTTTCAAAATGTTAAGCATAACCGACAATCTATCTCAAATTCACAGAAAAATTGATGAGGCAAGGATAAGCTCCAGGCGCAGTGATGAAGTACGGCTCCTGTGCGTATCCAAGACCAAGCCTCTTGAGATGATCCTTGAGGCCTATAAATGCGGAGAAAGAGCCTTTGGTGAATCCTATGCTGTTGAGGCTTCCGAGAAGATCCAGAAGATTAAGGAGATGGGACTTAATGATATAAGCTGGCATTTCATAGGCCCCATTCAGAAAAACAAGACCAGACTGATTGCTGAGAATTTTGATGTGGTTGAAAGCGTGGACAGAGCTATCGTCGCTGACAGGCTCTCATCTCAAAGACCTGAGAATCTTCCCCCGCTTAAAATCTATATTGAGGTAAATATCTCAGATGAGGAGCAGAAGTCAGGCTGTGCCCCTGCTGATTTAGACTCTCTTTTAGAGGCAGTAGCAAGCAAACCGAATTTAATCTTAAAAGGACTTATGGGCATTGCCAAAGATACTGCAGACATGGATGAAATAAAATCCGAGTTTGCTCATCTGCAGCAGATCTTTAATGAGAAAAGACAGAAATATCCGACAATTACAGAGCTCTCCATGGGCATGACTCATGATCTGGAGCAGGCCATAAACTATGGCTCAACTGAGGTTCGCATCGGCACCGCAATTTTTGGTGGACGTATTTACGCAGAGGAACGTATGAACGATAAGCAAACTATCGCCTTTATTGGTGGCGGCAACATGGCATCCTGCATTTTTGAGAGTGTGATAAAGCATCAGTCACCCCGCAATATCACCGTCTCCGGACCGCATATTGAAAAGCTGCAGAAATTTAAAGATAAGGGCGCTGCCATTACCACCTCAAATATAGAGGCTGCTAAAAACAGTGCCATCATCTTCCTGGGAGTAAAGCCGCAGATGCTGACTGCTGTTTTAGAGGAGCTTGCAGGATCTGGTATAGATTTTGAGGAGAAGCTTGTGATCTCAATGGCTGCAGGCTTCAGACTGGCATCAATTGAAAAGCAGCTGCAGTCATCCCGTCTGGTAAGAATAATGCCCAATACCCCTGCCAAGATCGGTGAAGGCGTTACGGCAGTATCCTATGGCTCAGGCTGTGCCGATCCTGATAAAGAGATCGTACGCCTGATGCTAGGCGGTATGGGAATGGTCTCAGAAGGCAGCGAGCAGTTATTAAATGTCATCGGCGCTGTTGCAGGCTGCGGCCCTGCCTTTATCTACCGCTTTATGGAGGCCATGATAGCCGAGGCTTCACGTCACGGTATCGATGAAAAGGAAGGTCGCAGGATCATGGAGCAGCTGTTCAAGGGCACTGCTGACATGGTTATAAATAATCAGGACAGCACTGTGGCTGCTCTTCGTGAAGCAGTTACCTCCAAGGGAGGCACCACCTACGCAGGCCTTTGCAAGATGACCGAAGGCAACTTTGAGGACATGATGCAAAAAGTTGTGCAGGCAAGTCTTGATCGCACCGCTGAATTTGAGAAAATGTTCTAAATCAATTTCAGGAACACTATTCTATGTACAATCCTTATGCCATCGCCGTGTTCATTGCACAGGCGGTGATTATGCTTTTTCTGCTCAGATCCTTGTTGCAGTCATCCTCTGTAAGCTATTACCATCCTCTGGCACAGAGTGTGGCCAAGCTTACTGATCCTGTGATCCGCTTTATGCCTTTCCGCCAGAAGCACATCAAGGGCTTTTTCTATGCAGGCTTTGTCATCGCCCTGATAGTTGCACTCATATTCTGGCTGGTGATGTCACTGTACTTCGGATCAGGCGATCTCCTGGCAGCAACTCCAATCTTAGGACTTTTGATGACAGTTAAGACCTTTGGTTATCTGCTCATTGTCTTACTTCTGGTACAGGCCTTAACCTCATGGCTTCCAGCTACCCGTGGTGTAAGTCAGCTCTGTGCTGAGCTTACCTACCCGATTGTGTCTCCAGTACAGCGCATAATCCCTACCATTGGAATGATTGATATTTCACTGATGGTAGTGTTAATCATTATTTATGCTTTGAACTGGTTGTTCTTAAGATTGTTTGGACAGTTGTGGTTGTTCTTCTAAAACCAACTACAACTAAAATCTATTTTCTTTCAAACATTAGAGAATTCTGATTATCATGCATAATTAGAATTCTCTTTTATCATACAGATAAAATGACTGCTGAATAGTAGGATAAAAATCACGTTTATAAACTGGGACTTATGTTAAGTTTATTCACGTAAAGCACGAATATTGCTAATGTTTAAGGGGTCCCATGAAATATAAAGTCATATCTGTTTTGCTTTATTGCTTATGCTCTATAGCAAATGCTCAATGCTACGGAACAGATTCATTTAAACACTGTGATGATTTAAACACCGGAAATAGTTACGACATTACAAGATTTGGAAATATAACACAGGTAAATGGTTATAACTCAAGAACCGGCTCAACATGGAATGAAACAGCTACTACCTATGGAAACATTACGGATATAACAGGTACAGACTCAAACGGGAACTCGTGGAATGAAAATATAATTAGAAATGGCAATACCACAACCTACTCAGGTACGGACGCACAAGGAAACTCATTTTATAAAACCTGTATAGTCGATGCTCTAGGGAATCAAAACTGCTTCTAGCAATTTTAGTGACTTTTTATTTCTTTCCGTCACCATATTATTCATATCACTTCAAGGCCTCTAGTTAATTGAACTAGAGGCTATAAACAACGAATCACTTTTATTCTAAAGTAAACTCAGGAATTTCCATCTCATTTTCTGCAGGATTTTCCTCTTCATCCTTGCCCTTGGGCAAAATCACCTCAATGTAATCTACCTTCTGATATCCACGAGGTAGCACTTCACCAGCACGAGTTCTTGAAGATAGCTTGTTTTCAAGATCAACTACACTGATCTTCAGGATCTTCTTACCGGCATGCACAATAGCGCTACCACCCTGAGGAACAGCGGCTACCGCTGCCAGACCATCCATACCGACCTCAAGCTTGGCGCCATTAATAGCAATTAGTTTGTTACCACGACCTGAGCTTAACAAAGGCAGCTCCGATGCCTTATAGATCAGGATCCTGCCCTGACGTGAGGCTACAACAATCTTATCCTCATCACGTGATACCAGCTTCACCGGAGGTAACAGAGTTGACTGCTCATCCATGCTGATAAAGGCCTTACCAGCCTTCATACGGGTAAGCAATGCATCTGATTTACAGATATAGCCATAATCTCCAGATGTGGCAAACAGATAGTACTCATCTGCACGAGGAATTAATACATACACCACCTTCTCTTCAGGAGACAGGGTAACCTTGGAGGTAATTGGCTCACCCTGACCACGAGCAGACGGTAGATCGGCAATATCCACGTTATAAACACGGCCTAAAGAGGTAATAAAGCAGGCTGTCTCATTGGTATAGCCAGAGATCTTGGCCATGAAGCCATCACCGCTTCTATAGGACATGCTCTCAGCATCAACATTAAGACCGCTTGCAGCTCTGATCCATCCCATCTTGGAGACAATTACAGTTACCGGCTGACGCGGGATTAATTCATC
>CAVFIO010000004.1:0-36367 GCA_963622535.1 Akkermansia muciniphila | reverse complement strand
CAGACATGCGTTCGTCGCCATAGAGCTTGCGATCGGCCTTGATCTCCTTTTTTATGAGAGATTTTAATTTCTTCTCGGATGCGAGCAGCTCCTCTAAATTCTGCTTTTCCTTGGTGAGATCATCCTGCTCACCACGGATCTTGATCTCCTGCAGTCTCGCTAACTGACGCAGCTTGGTATCAAGCACGTAGTCTGCCTGCATCTCATCAAGACCAAAGCGCTCCATGAGCTCAGCCTTAGGCTTCTCACTTTCACGGACAATACGTAATACCTCATCTAAATTGAGGTATACGGTCATCAGTGCCTCTAAGACGTGTAATCTGGCATTAACCTGCTCTAAGCGATAAGAAAGACGGCGGCGTACAGACTGATGTCTGAATTCAAGCCACTCTTTTAAAATTACCTTTAAATTCTTGACCTGAGGCTTGCCGTCTAATCCCAGCATATTGAGATTTACACGATAGGTAGTCTCAAGATCGGTTGAGGCATAGAGAAACTCCATAAGCTCATCAATATCCACACGCTTTGAGCGTGGCACAATAATAAGCTTGCAGGGATCGCTATGATCTGAGGCATTGATGACATCATCAACGAGAGGAAGCTTCTTCTTTTCCATCAGGTCGGAGATCTGCTTTTCTATCAGACCTCCTGAGACCTGATAAGGCATTGCACGAATTACAATACCTTCCTCTTCGACCTTATAGACGGCACGCATTCTGACGCTGCCGCGACCGGTCTCATAGATCTTTAAAAGCTCTTGTTGAGAGGAGGTGATCTGAGCACGGGTCGGGTAATCAGGGCCCTTGATAAACTGCATGAGATCAGCAACCGTGCAATCCTCATGATCCATAAGATAGATAGTGGCATCGGCAACCTCACACAGGTTGTGCGGAGGGATATCCGTTGCCATGCCCACGGCAATACCGGTAGTACCGTTTAATAGTATAGATGGTAATCTTGCCGGCAGATCCTTTGGTTCATTGCGCTGGCCGTCAAAGTTCTTAATCCATTCAACACATCCGGTCTTTAAATCAGACAGCAGCGCATTGGAAAATTTAGTAAGCTTGGCCTCGGTATAACGGTAGGCTGCATAGGATTTAGGATCTTCCTGATCACCCCAGTTACCTTCACCATGCACTAGTGGATAACGGAATGAAAAAGGCTGAGCCATAAGCACCATAGCCTCATAGCAGGCACTGTCACCATGAGGATGATAGTGACCTATGACGTTACCTACGGTGGTGGCTGACTTTAAGGTCTGAGAGTCAGGAGAAAGTCCTGCCTCGGCCATTGCGTAAAGAATACGTCGCTGAACAGGTTTCAGACCATCGGTGACACAGGGGAGAGCACGATCGCGGATCACACTCATGGAATAGTTAAGATACGCATCCTCAGCAAATTTTTTCAGCGGGGTGCATTCGATGCCTTCAAGGCTTAATTCTTCTGGTTTTAATTCGTCTGTCATAGTAGCTATTATGTAGCAAATTAAAAAGCTCTGCCACGATCATTGAGCCATTCTCTGCAAATCTTCATGGCTCAAAAAGGGATCCTTGCCCTAAAAAATCTGACGTAAACTTTTATGTGGCGTAAAATAACAATACAAAGCTTTTTTACTGAATCTGGCCTGAGAACGGGCCTTTTTTGTCAGAACGTTGATTACGATTACTAAGCATCCTTCGGAGCTTTTTGTGAGACCCTTAGTTTACAGTATTATTACCTCGATCTTCACTTTTGCATCATCACAAGTTCTTGCCTTTGAACCGCTTCCCGCAGATCTTTTATCGCAGGCAATTACCTCAGGCGTTGAATATGATGAGGAATTTGACTACACCAGATTAAAGAGAGTCAATAATCTTCCCTTATACGCAGACGGTATAAGTCGAGCTGTGAAACGTGACATTGTGGACAATGTCGTAGTTTATAAAATGCGCCACGAAATGATGCTTATGAAAAAGGATCAGGTTATAAAGAAATTCTGGATTGCGCTGTCTGACCGTCCTGAAGGCAAGAAACAGTTTGAAGGTGATAAGCGTACTCCTGAGGGAACCTACACTCTTGATTACATAAAAAACAACTCACGCTACTATAAGGCCTTCCACATTTCATATCCAAACTCTGAGGATATTAAATTTGCCAGATCCAACGGCAGACGCCCTGGCGGTATGATCATGGTTCACGGACAGCCTGCCACCGGTGGTGAGTATGAGGATACCGTACAGCGTACCAACTGGACTAACGGCTGCATAGCTCTGTTAAATCCGGATCTTGATCTGTTCCTCTCAATGGTTGATGTGGGAACACCTATCACCATTCATCCATAGAAAAGACTTCCAACAAGGCTCAGCGACATGAGCCTTATTACTTTTCAGAAAAAACTGATAATCAGTGCCACTGATCCTCATCTGGAAACCAGACAACAGTTCCAAGCTTTTCTTCCATACCCTCAGCTGTAAAATACACATCAGCAAAATGCACAGACAGCACATCATCCGCACTCTTCCCCTCTGGTACAAAATACAATGATGCACGGATGATATCCCCTTCACCAACCTCTTCAGGATCGAGGAACATTTCTGCAGTATCCAGAGCACATTCAATCTCAAGTGCTTCATTACCTGAAAGTTTCACCAGACGCTCATACTGACGGCTGTTATTTTCATATAAAGATTCGGCTGCGGCGTAGTAGAGGTCAATTGCGTAAGCAGACACCGCATCAAAAGCGTCATCACTTAATTCATCAGGATTAAACATAACATTCACCAAAAACAAAAAAATGGCCAAAAAAAAGGGATGCCCTAAGACATCCCATTTTATAGCAATTCTTGCGACTACATGTCGAGATCCTCAGGAGGCCAGTTCTCAAGACGCATGCCAAGAGAAAGTCCTCTTTCGGCCAGAACATCCTTGATTTCAGTAAGAGATTTCTTACCAAGATTAGGAGTCTTAAGCAATTCAACTTCGGTACGCTGTACCAAATCACCGATGTACTTAATGCCCTCTGCCTTCAGGCAGTTAGCAGAACGTACAGTTAATTCAAGATCCTCAACAGGGCAAATTAGCTTAGGATCGATGAAGGTGGTCATTGTTGATACCTCAGCAGGAGCGACGCTGTTGCGGATATCGACAAAGCTATTGAGCTGATCTGCGAAAATAGTGCCGGCAATTGACACTGCAACCGTCGGATCAATAGTTCCGTTAGTCTCAATGTTCAGGATCAATCTCTCCATGCCACCTGCAATGGCTTCTTCATGAACTGCAACATTTAATACAGGGCAGTATGAAGGGTCGATATTCAAACGACCGATGAAACGCTCTTCAGTTCCATCCAGAGAAGGACGGGCCTGATTAGGGCAGTAGCCACGACCGCGAGATACATGCAAACGCATCTTAAGATGCTTGGACTCTTCGGTGAGGTGGAGCAGTACAAGCTCAGGATTGCGGATTGAAACACCGGCAGGGCAGACGATGTCGCCTGCGGTAACAGGTCCGATACCCTGCTTGGAGATTTCCAGAACAGGATCATCATGCAGCAGGCCTTCAACAGCTACTGCAACTTCCTTGAGATTGAGCAGTACAAGAAGAATGTCTTCCTGAATGCCTTCAACTGCACTGTACTCATGCACAACACCATCGATCTCAACTGAGGAAATAGCATATCCAGGAATTGAAGACAGCATGATGCGGCGAAGAGCGGTACCCACAATGTGGGCATACTCGGGCTCGAAAGGCTCAAGGGTCACTCGGTAGTGGTTCTCAGAGAGAGTTTCTACGTCCTTGATGTTCGGCATTAAAGAATCAATATTCTGATCCAAGGTCTTACCCTCGTCTATACAGTTGATTAGCAGAAAACTTGATAAGGCGCGGCAAAGCGCGCCTTAAGTAATGGCTTAAGCCTCAGTCTCTTCAGACTCAGCAGCCTGCGGTCTGTCAACCAACATGATGTAGGCAACGGGTGCCTGATCACCAGGGCGACGGCCGGCTTTAAGGATACGGGTGTAACCGCCCTGACGCTCAGCAGAGAGCTTGCCGATTACGGTGAAGAGCTTGTTAACAACAGCATCGTCACGTAAACGGGCAAAAGCCAAACGACGGTTGGCAACGGTATCAACCTTAGCCAAAGTGATTAAAGGCTCAGCAAAACGACGAAGTTCTTTAGCCTTAGGAACAGTGGTCTTAATAACTTCGTAAGTAAAGAGAGCATTAGCAAGATTGCGATACAGCGCTGCACGGTGTGAAGCGGTGCGGCCTAAGTGACGGCCGGCTAAACGATGACGCATTTCCTAATTCCTTCTGTAAAAACAGTTCGTTTATTTGGTTGACTTCAATCCCGGAGGAGGCCAGTTGGCAACTCTCATTCCGAGAGAAAGACCTCTCTGAGCCAGAACATCCTTAATTTCAGTCAGGGATTTCTTACCCAGATTAGGGGTCTTAAGCAACTCAACTTCGGTACGCTGTACCAAATCACCGATATAAATGATGGACTCAGCCTTGAGGCAGTTGGCGCTACGAACAGTAAGCTCCAGATCATCAACACTCTGCATGAGCAGAGGATCAGGAAGAGGAGGTGCTGAAGGAGCGATGGACTGCTCAGCAACTTCATCCTGATTGACGATATTGACGATGGTCTTCTTGATAAGATCAGCGCCCTGCATGATAGCCTCGTCAGGGGTCACGACACCGTTGGTCTCGATATCAATAACCAAACGATCCAAATCGGTACGCTGTTCAACACGCGCAGCTTCAGTACCGTAAACAAAACGGCGAACTGGCGTATAGCTTGCGTCGATAAGAATGTCGCCTTCTTCAGAAGCAGGAACATGCTCATCAGATGAAGCAAGAACATAGCCACAACCAGAGGTGATGCGTACTTTAATCTTCACCGAAGCCTTTTCACCGACCAGAGTGCAGACAACTGCATCAGGATCGACAAATGAAACGCCCTCGGGGCACTTAAAGTCAGCAGCGGTAAGTTTACCTTCACCCTGCTTTTCAGCCTCACACCATTGAGGAGCTACTGCTTGAGCTTCACATTTAACTGCAAGATCCTTGCAGTTCATGACAACTTCAAACATTGACTCGGCAACGTCTGAGATAGAGCCATTCACGTCCTTCACACCCTCGACATTTACGGCATCGACCGCATTGCCGGGGAAGGTCTTGAGTAAGACTCCGCTGAGAGCAGTGCCTAAGGTGTGACCGAAACCGCGCTCTAAAGGCTCAAGTACAACATGAGCCTTGTTTAATCCGATCTCGGTGAAATCCACTGGCTTAGGTTTCAGCAGTTCACAAACAGACACTAGATTTACCCCACATTAAGTATAGGTGTCGGCACAGAGCCGTTATTACTTCGAGTACAACTCGACGATGAGTGCTTCCTTGATGTCAGCAGGGAGCTCAGCACGCTCAGGCTTGCTCTTATAAGTACCCTTTAAGTTATCCTGATCAACTTCGATCCAGGTAGGCTTAAGAGCACGCTGACCAGCTAAATCAAGAGCAGACTTGATGCGGCTCTGCTTCTTAGCTTTTTCACGAACTGCGATCACATCGTTAGGCTTAACTTCATATGAAGGAATGTTTACAACGCGGTCGTTTACAGTGATAGCCTTGTGGGATACCAGCTGACGGGCTTCCATACGGGTAGAGCCAAAACCCATGCGGTAAACAACGTTATCCAGGCGGCCTTCGAGAAGCTGAAGCAGGTTCTCACCGGTGTTGCCAGGAAGACGGGTTGCCTTCTTATAATAATTGCGGAACTGACGCTCGAGAACGCCGTAAATACGACGGACCTTCTGCTTCTCACGCAACTGAACGCCGTAGTCAGAAAGGCGGGGCTTATTAGCACCATGCTGGCCGGGAACAACAGTCAGGCGATCCTTGCACTTTGATTCAATTGCACGGACACCGGACTTTAAGAATAAGTCAACACCCTCGCGGCGGCTTAATTTCAGGGCAGGACCTGTATATTTTGCCATTTATCTTTCTCCAGAAACTTGCTGTAGGTTAAACACGGCGCTTTTTAGGCGGACGGCAACCGTTGTGAGGGATGGGGGTCACATCGGTGATGTTGGTGATCTTGTAACCCAATGCATTCAATGCACGGATTGAAGATTCACGACCAGGACCAGGGCCCTTCACTAAAACTTCAAGGTTCTTAACACCGTAATCCTTGGCAGCCTCACCAGCACGCTCTGCTGCAACCTGAGCTGCATAAGGAGTGGACTTACGGGAGCCGCGGAATCCTGAACCACCAGCAGTAGCCCATGAAAGGACGTTACCCTGACGGTCAGAAATTGACACGATGGTGTTGTTGAAAGATGCGTGGATGTGAGCTACACCGTCAGCAATCTGTTTTTTGGAACGCTTTCCGCGACGAACTGCAGGAGCAGCTGCAGCAGCGGGAGCGGCGGCGGGTGCCTGAGCGGCAGTCTCTTTAATTTCTTCAGCCATCTCGCTATCTCCTACTTCTTAACGCTCTTGCGCGGGCCCTTACGGGTACGTGCATTGGTCTTAGTACGCTGGCCGCGAACAGGTAAGCCGCGACGATGACGTAAACCACGATAAGCACCAAGGTCAACAAGACGCTTAATGTTCATGGTGATTTCACGACGTAAATCGCCTTCAACAGTGTACTTGCCGACTTCTGCGCGGATCTTATCTAAGGAAGCTTCATCCAAATCCTTGAATTTGGAAGTAGGTTCAATACCGGTGGCAGCGAGAATATCGCGTGCACGGGTAGGGCCGATGCCGAAAATCGACTGCAAAGCAATCTCGGCGATCTTATTATCAGGCACATTAATGCCAGCTATACGGGCCACTATCGATCTCCTAAAAGAAGGTAATTAAAAACACAGCTGTCGCAAAGCCCGTTGAGGATACACGACAGCCACTATAGTGCCTATTTGGCAATGTCAGAAAAGGCACCGGACTCTTACGTCCAGTGCCGTAACCATATAATTATAACCAAGTTGATTAAATTGATCAACTCAATTTATTAAGCATTAGCCCTGACGCTGCTTATGCTTAGGGTTTAAACAGATAATGCGGACCACACCGTGGCGACGAACAACTTTGCAGTTGCGGCACATCTTCTTAACGGAAGCACCAACTTTCATCTTGTTTCTCCAAAAGTTTTAACTCTAACGACCGTAATTTCTCAGGTTTGCTTTTCTCATTATATCGCCATACTGCTGATTCATCATATGAGACTGCAGCTGAGCAACGAAATCCATGGTTACAACCACGATAATGAGAAGTGAAGTACCACCGAAATAGAACTGGACGTTGAACCAATTCATAAGTAACTGAGGTACCAAGCACACCAATACCATGTACAAGGAGCCTGAGAGTGTAAGTCTGGTCATGACTTTATCGATAAATCTTGCAGTCTGCTCACCAGGACGGATGCCGGGGATAAATGCGCCACTCTTCTTTAGGTTCTCAGATACCTCTCTTGGATTGAATACCAGAGCGGTATAGAAGAAGGTGAAGAAGATAATTGCAGCAGCATAAAGCAGTTCATACAAAGGCTGACCGGGCTGAATGAACAATGAAATTTCACTCAGTACGTTTGCCACAGGATTATCACCCTGACCAAACCATGAGACCACTGTGCCCGGGAATAGAATGATCGATGATGCAAAGATTGCAGGGATCACACCGGACATATTGATCTTCAGCGGCAAATTAGAGCGCGGCTGTGAATAAATGCGATTACCCATCTGACGCTTGGCGTATTCAATAACGATCTTACGCTGTCCACGTTCGACGAATACCACAAAGAAGGTCACCAGGACCACCACGACGCCAATTATCAACAAGGCAATAGTTGACAGATCGCCCTGACGGGACTGTTCGAAGGTACGGCCAAGAGCACTTGGAAGACCTGCGACAATACCGGCAAAGATGATCAAGGAAATACCGTTACCGATACCTCTTTCAGTGATCTGCTCGCCAAGCCACATAAGTAGCATAGTGCCAGTTACCAGAGACATGGTTGTTACAAAGTAAAAACCAAGACCAGGATTATCCACCAGACCCGGAACCATGTTAGGAATACCGGTGGCAATACCCATGCCCTGCAATGCTGCAAGGAACAAGGTGGAAATACGGGTGTATTGAGTGATCTTACGGCGGCCTGACTCACCCTCCTTACGGAGCTCAGCCAGGTTCTTGTTGATCACTGCCAGCAACTGAATGATAATTGCAGCCGAAATGTAAGGCATGATACCCAATGCCAGAACGGAGGCTCTTGACAGAGCACCGCCTGAGAACATATTGAACATGCCTAAGATGGTTCCGCTCTGTTCATCGAAAACACGCTGAAGAACGTCGGCATTAACACCGGGAACTGGCACAAAAGAACCAAGTCTAAAAAGCACCAGACCGATGATCACAAAGAACAAGCGCTGACGTATTTCTCCTTTACCGGAGCTTTTCTCAGCCTTGTCCATTGCTTCGCGGCTTCTGTCAAAAAGCGATTTTCTAGCCATGAGAACCTCTTTACACAGGCGCCTCTGGGGCGCCCCTTTAATTACTTAGCAGGCTTCTCGGTACGGACCTTCTTGGCAGGCTTCTGAATACCTGTTGCAAGGACCTTATCGATACGTGCCTTTGACTTAGCGGCAGTACGCTTCTTGGAAGCATTCAGGCGCTCAGTAGCAGCAGTAACGTACTCAGCGACCTCAACGGTGCCACCGGCAGCCTCAATAGCAGCCTTGGCAGCCTTGGTAACGCCTAAGCCCTTAAGAGTTACTTTCTTGGAGAAGTCAGGAATACGGGAAAGAACAACCTTCACATATTTGATCTTCTTAGTAACCAGACGAGCCTGCTGCAATGCAGCCAAATCGATCACTTCTGCATCAATGCGGTTTAAGTCATTCAAGGAAATTGAAGCAGTCTCAGTTGCCTTCTTTGACCAGAAACCGAACTTAGGCAGACGGATCTTCATAGGCATCTGACCGCCTTCAAAACCAGGACGCTTGTGAGCAGACTTACGTGCACCAGCACCCTTAACACCGCGACCGCAGGTCTTGCCAAGGCCGGAGCCAATACCACGACCGACGCGTACGTGCTTACGGTGTGAACCTTCAGCAGGCTTTAACGAATCAAGACGCATTTATTACTCCTCGACCTTAACCATGTAGCTAACTTTATTGATCATGCCGCGAACAGAAGGAGTATCCTCAAGTTCAACGGTATGATTGATGCGACGCAAACCTAAACCACGCATGGTCTCAATGTGCTTGGGCAAACGACCGATGGTGCTCTTGGTCTGAGTAACTTTGATGGTTTTCTTCTCAGCCATTTTTTACTCCAGGATCTCTTTTACGGACAAACCGCGCTTAGCAGCAACAGTTTCCGGAGTACGCATAGAGGCAAGAGCTGCAACGGTAGCACGAACCACGTTGATAGGGTTGGTGGAACCATAGGCCTTAGCCAGAACGTTACGGACACCAGCAACTTCCAAAACAGCACGCATAGCGCCGCCAGCGATAATACCGGTACCTTCTGAAGCAGGCTGCATGTAAACCATGGAGCCAGAGTGCTCACCCTTGACAGCGTGGAACAGAGTTCCGTTGTTCAGGGTAATGTTGTTGTTAACGTTGCGGCGTGCCTGCTCGATTGCCTTCTGGATAGCAGCAGGAACTTCACCTGCCTTGCCGTAACCGAAGCCAACCTTACCATTGCCGTCACCGACTACAGTCAAAGCGGTGAAAGAGAAGATACGACCACCCTTCACAACCTTGGCTACGCGGTTAACAGCAACCAACTTTTCCTGCAGCTCGCCTGCCTGGGATTCTTCTTTGTGTTGCATTTAATGCACTCCCTTAGAACTTGAGGCCGGCTTCGCGGGCTGCATCAGCTAAAGCTGCGACACGGCCGTGATACTGATAACCGGATCTATCAAAAGCAACGGTCTCGACCTTAGCAGCCAGAGCGCGCTCACCGACAGCCTTGCCGATAACCTTGGCAGCTTCGACATTGCCGGTGTACTTGAGATCCTTCACAAGCTCTTTCTCAAGAGTGCTTGCGGTGGCTAAAACGCGATTATCAGCGGAGATAATCTGAGCGTAAATATGACGTGGAGTACGGGTGACAACCAAACGGGTAACACCTAACTCGTGCATCTTGGCGCGGGACTTGCCGGAACGGCGTAAACGAGCCTGTTTTTTCTCGAACATGTTTAACCCACCCTATTATTTCTTCTTAGCTTCTTTGAGATGAATCACTTCGTCAGCATAACGAATGCCTTTGCCCTTGTAAGGCTCAGGGTGACGGATCTCGCGGAGGTTAGCAGCAACCTGACCTAAAACAGCCTTGTCATAACCCTTGAGGATGATGTCGGTCTGTGAAGGGGTCTCAGCAGTTACGCCTTCAGGAAGCTCATAGTTGACCTGATGGGAATAGCCCACGACCAGGTTAAGGATATTGCCCTTAGCCTGAGCACGGTAACCAACGCCGACAAGCTTCAATGCACGCTCAAAGCCTTTGTCCAGGCCGGTAACATAGTTCATCAGAATGGCACGGGTAGTACCAGACTGCATGTTAGCTTCCTTGGAACCATCGGCAACAGCTACCTTGATAGCATTGTCTTCAACGGTGACGTTAACGCAGGGCTGAGCATTGAAAACGAGCTCACCCTTCTTTGACTTAACGGTCACCTTCTGGCCGTCGATAGCAACTTCGACGCCCTGGGGAATAGGAATAATTTCCTTAGCAATACGAGACATGTGTCCTCCCTTATGCGACGTAGCAGATAACTTCGCCGCCTAAGCCGTCCTTACGGGCAGCGCGGTCAGTCATAATGCCTTTGGAAGTGGAAATCACAGCAATACCCAAACCGTTCATAATACGGGGGAGATCGCGGCACTTCTTGTAGATACGGAGACCGGGACGTGAAACTCTCTGAATGAGTTCAACGACAGGCTTGCCTTCGTAGTACTTAAGACCGATTTCCAGAACCTTCTTGACATCACCGACTTCCTGAACGGAGGCAATGTAGCCTTCCTTCACGAGCAACTCAGCAATAGCGAGCTTCTGCTTAGAAGAAGGGACGGTGACTGCAACTTTGCCAGCAGCCTGGCCGTTACGAATGCGGGTTAACAAATCCGCAATAGGATCTTGCATCATGTGTGTATTCCTCTTTACCAGCTTGCCTTGTGCAGACCAGGGATTTCACCGCGCATCATGTGCTCACGGAGCTTGATGCGGGAGAGACCGAACTTACGCAGATAGCCGTGGGGACGACCAGTCTCAGAGCAGCGGTTACGCTGACGTGAAGGGCTGGAATCACGGGGCAGCTTAGCAAGTGCCATTACAGCTGCGAAACGCTCTTCTTCAGAAGAAGACACATTAGAAATAATCTTTTTGAGCTCTGAACGCTTTGCACGATACTTGTCGGCAAGAGCTTTTCTCTTCAGATCTCTGTTTATCATTGAGGTCTTAGCCATAGGTTCTTAAATCCTCGAATTATTTGCCGGCCTGAGTACGGAACGGGAAGTCAAAAGCCTGTAACAGAGCTCTGCCTTCTTCGTCGGTCTTGGCGGTGGTGGTGATAGTGATGTCGAGACCACGCACTGCGTCTACCTTGTCGTAATCGATCTCAGGGAAAATGATCTGCTCACGTACGCCCATGGAGTAGTTGCCGCGTCCGTCAAAGGACTTTGCAGACAAACCACGGAAATCGCGGATACGTGGAATAGCGATCACAATTAAGCGCTCGAGGAACTCCCACATACGCTCACCGCGCAGGGTAACCTTACAGCCGATTGGATAGCCTTCACGAATTTGGAAGCCCGCTACAGACTTGCGAACCTTGGTGATGAGAGGCTTCTGGCCGGAGATAGCGGCCATATCACGTGCTGCGTTCTCAAGAATCTTCTTGTCAGTACGTGCTTCACCAACACCCATATTAAGGGTGATCTTCACAATCCGAGGGACTTGCATGACTGTCTTGTAACCAAATTTTTCAGTTAAGGCTTTGATTACTTCCTGCTTGTATATATCATGCAGTTTCGCCATCGTTATTCTCCTTTAATTAAACCTTACTTGGCGGAAGAGGTAATGACATTGCCGTTGGACTTGAAGAAACGGACTTTTTTGCCGTCTTCAACGCGGAAACCAACGCGGTCAGCCTTCTTAGTATCAGGGTTGTAGATTGCAACATTAGAAACATCCAAAGGAGCTTCCTTGTTAACAATACCACCTTCCTGGCCAATGTTAGGGTTAGCTTTCTGGTGCTTCTTGTGGACATTGATGCCCTCAACCAGCACTTTGTGCTCCTGGGTCAAAACTTGGGTGACTTTACCGGTCTTGCCCTTGTCTTTACCAGTAATGACGATCACTTCGTCATTGGTGCGAATTTTCGCTGCCATTTGCTAGTTCCCTCTATTAGAGTACTTCAGGTGCCAATGACACGATCTTCATGAACTGCTCGGTACGTAATTCACGAGTAACGGGTCCGAAGATACGGGTGCCAATAGGCTCATGCGATGCAGTCAATAAAACTGCAGCGTTGCTGTCAAAGCGAATGAGTGAGCCATCAGGACGGCGAACACCCTTCTTGGTGCGCACAACAACAGCATCAACAACATCGCCCTTCTTAACCTTGCCGCGTGGGATCGCATCTTTGACAGACACCTTAATGATGTCGCCAATGCCTGCGTAACGACGGTGAGAGCCACCTAAGACCTTCACACACATTACTGCACGTGCGCCCGAATTATCGGCAACGTCAAGCATGCTTTGCATCTGGATCATTTTCAAATGCTCCGGTTAAAAAGAAAAAACAAACTTTTGACCAAATAGTCAAAAGGCGCTAAAGGATACCATATATATACAAAAACCGCAACGATATCGTTGCGGTTTTATATATTTTTTCCTAAATTCTAGGATTATAGATTAGGCCTGAGCCTTCTCGATAACCTTAGAAAGTCTCCAAGAAATGGTCTTGGAAACGGGACGACCCTCGCAGATCTCAACAAGATCGCCGACTTTAGCAGCATTCTCAGGATCAGCTACGTGGAACTTGGTGGTGCGGGTCACAGTCTTACCATAAACCGGGTGCTGGACACGACGCTCAACAGCTACCACACAGGCCTTCTGCATCTTGTCGCTAACAACGCGTCCGCGGAGGGAGCGTGAAGCTTTGACAGTATTCTGTTCTTCAGACATTTACTCTTCCTCTTACTTAGCGTTCTGCTTCTCAGCGAGAATGGTCTTGACGCGTGCAATATCGCGACGTACTTTTCTGACGTTGTCAGTCTGCTGCAGCTGGGCAGTCTTTAACTGGAAACGCAGATTGAACTGCTCGCGGTTAAGGTTGGCAAGCTCAGTCTTGAGCTCTTCAACTGACTTATTACGTAACTCGTTGCTCTGCATTAGATCACCTGCTTACGAACGAAGGTGGTAGTTACGGAAAGCTTTGCTGATGCAAGGCGGAAAGCCTCACGAGCAACTTCCTCGGAAATACCGCCGATTTCAAAGAGAACACGGCCGGGCTGAATAGGAGCGACCCAGTATTCTACGGTACCCTTACCTTTACCCATACGAACGCCCAGAGCTTTCTGAGTGATCGGCTTATCAGGGAAGACGCGGATCCATACTTTACCGGCACGCTTCATCTCACGGGTGAATGCACGACGGGCAGCTTCGATTTCACGAGAGGTGATCTGACCACGAGAGGTAGCCTTCAAACCGAACTCGCCGAAGTCGACCTTGGAACCTGCATAGCACAAGCCCTCATTACGGCCCTTCTGAGTCTTACGATATTTAGTACGTTTCGGCTGTAACATTTACTTTCCTCCGTTACTCAGCCTTTTCATCGGCTGAAGCGGCATCAGCCTTCTTGGCAGCAGACTTGTCTGCGCCACGGCGGCCGCGGCCGTTACGGGCCTGATTGTCATCGCGACGGTGACGGCGTCCTGCAGGAGCAACGGAACCATTGCGATCATCAGTCTCTTCCTGAGCTAAGGGAAGCTCACCAAGGATTTCACCCTTGAAGATCCATACCTTAATGCCGATCACACCATAGGTGGTCACAGCCTCAGATACTGCGTAATCGATGTCAGCACGTAAGGTGTGCAGAGGTACGCGACCTTCACGCAACCACTCGGTACGAGCGATTTCAGCACCACCCAGACGGCCGGAGCACTCGATCTTAATGCCCTTAGCACCACCGCGCATAGCGTTCTGGATTGCCTTCTTCATAGCACGGCGGAACATTACGCGACGCTCGAGCTGGGAGGCAATGCTGTCAGCAACAATCTTTGCATCGAGATCAGGCTTGCGGATCTCGGAGATGTTGACCTGGGCAGGAACACCGGCAATCTTGGAGATCTGCTTGCGGAGCTTCTCGACGTCTTCGCCCTTACGGCCGATGACGATACCAGGACGTGCGGTGCAGATGGTCACACGAACGCTCTTTGCAGGACGGTCGATGACGATCTTGGATACGGAGGCATTCTTAAGCTCAGCGGTTAAGAACTTACGGATCTCGTTGTCGCTCTTAACATTGGCAGGGAATACCTTGCTGGATGCATACCAAGTAGAAACATAGTTCTTGGTGATGCCCAGACGAATTCCGTTAGGATTAATCTTCTGGCCCATAATTACTCCTGATCAGCAACGATAACGGTGATGTGAGAAGTACGCTTCACGATGCGGTCAGCACGACCCTTGGCACGGGGCATGATGCGCTTTAATGAAGGGCCTTCGTCAACCATAATCTTGGAGATGACTAAATCGTCAGCATCCAAGGAGTTGTTGGTCTCAGCATTAGCTACTGCGGAGAGTACGACCTTACGGATCAGAGCAGCTGCCTTACGAGGGCTGAACTGCAACAGATCAAGTGCCTTCTGAACAGGCATACCGCGAACCTGGTCTGCGACCAAGCGGGCCTTCTGAGCAGAAGAACGTGCATACTTGTGAACTGCTTTAACTTCCATGACTCAACTCCTATTTAGCAGCCTTTGCATCGGCAGCGTGACCATGGAAAGTACGGGTCGGAGCAAACTCACCGAGCTTGTGACCGATCATATCCTCGGTTACAAACACAGGAACGTGCTGACGACCGTTATGAACGGCAATAGTCATACCGATCATGGTCGGAATAATGACGGAACGGCGGGACCAGGTCTTGATGGGCTTCTTATCGCCGGATTCCTGGCTCTGCAGAACCTTCTTCAGTAAGGACTCGTCAATGAAAGGTCCTTTCTTCAGAGAACGTGGCATTTTAAATCCTCGCTATACGATTAACGGTGATGAACAATGTACTTCTCAGTACGCTTGTTCTTGCGGGTCTTGAAGCCCTTGCAAGGAGTACCCCACGGTGAACGTGGCTGAATACCCTTGTTACGGCCCTCACCACCGCCATGCGGGTGGTCAATAGGGTTCATTGACATACCGCGAACGGTAGGACGAATGCCGCGCCAACGCTTAGCACCGGCCTTGCCTAACTGAGCTAGCATGTGCTCGCCGTTACCGATTTCACCGATGGTTGCACGACCGGCAGAGAGAACGCGACGCATTTCACCAGAACGCATACGTAAGGTTACGTACTGACCTTCTTTGGCGAGGAGTTCGCAGTAGCAGCCAGCGGAACGGGCAAAGGTTGCACCGTTACCAGGGATGAGCTCAACAGCGTGGATGATAGTACCGAGAGGAATGTTCTGCATAGGCAGAGTATTACCAACAGCGATAGGAGCATCAGCGCCTGAAACGACGGTATCACCGACCTTCAAACCCTTAGGAGCAAGGATATAAGAACGGACGCCGTCCTTATAGAGCACCAGAGCGATGTGAGCAGAACGGTTAGGATCGTACTCGATACGCTCAACGCGTGCCTCAATGCCGTCCTTCTGACGCTTGAAGTCTACTAAACGATAACGCTGCTTGTGGCCACCGCCGATGTGACGAGTGGAAATGTGACCGTAGTTGTCACGACCACCGGTCTTGCGCTTCTCAACAACGAGGGAAGCCAAGGGGCCGCCTTTCCAGAGGCCAGGGGTCTTGATCTGGACAACGTGACGGCGAGCCGGGGAGGTAGGCTTTGCTTTAATGATAGCCATTATTTGCTCTCCTTTTCAGCCTGCTGGGCAGCAGCAACATCAATGTCAGTGCCCTCAGGAAGAGTTACATATGCCTTCTTCCAGTCAGAGCGCTTGCCCATGCCGTGAACGGTGCGACGGGTCTTGCCCATCACATTCAAGGTGCGAACGTTAATTACGGAGACGTTGAACAACATCTGTACAGCAGCCTTGATCTCTTCTTTGGTTGCATCCTTTGCAACCTTGAACACGAAGGTGCTGTTCTTGGCAGCTTCGGTGCTCTTCTCGGTAACAACAGGAGCGATAAGGACCTTTAATAAACGTGCTTCAGAAATCATTTCAGGATCTCCTCTACCTTCTTGACAGCGGCGGAAGTCATCACAACCTTGTCGTAATCAATCAGGCTGACAGGATTGAACTCAGAGGTTCCAGGCTGGCAGACGTCAACTTTGTACAGGTTACGGGAAGCTAACATGAGGTTCTCATCAAAAGCTTCAGTAACAATCAAGGCCTCTTTGAGGTCCATGCTCTTGAGCTTGGCAACTAAGGTCTTGGTCTTGCAATCTTCAACCTTGAAGTCGTCAACTACGACTAAACGGTCCTGACGGGCTAACTCAGAAAGAATGCTGCACATAGCAACACGATACATCTTACGGTTGACCTTCTGGGTCCAGTCCTGGGGCTTAGCAGCGAAGATCTTGCCACCGGCTCTCCACAGAGGAGAACGGGTAGAACCTGCACGAGCGCGGCCGGTGCCCTTCTGACGGAACGGTTTCTTGCCGCCGCCGGAGACTTCGGAACGGGTCTTCTGAGCCTTGGTGCCAGCACGGGCAGTGCTCAAATATGAAACTACTACCTGATGTACTAAGGGCTCGTTGAACTCACGACCGAAGGTGGTGTCTGACACTTCCAGAGCCTTGTCAGCGCCAATCATCTTTAATTCCATGATTTTCTATACCTCGGGTTAAGCTTTGACACTCGGCCTTACGATTACGTCGCCGTTATTGGCACCGGGAACAGCACCCTTAACGAGGAGTAAGTTGCGCTCGGAGTCAATACGTACGAGCTCGAGATCCATAACGGTTACTTTCTCAGAGCCCATGTGGCCGACCATCTTCTTGCCCTTGAACACACGACCGGGGGTCTGGTTCTGACCGGTAGAACCGGGAACACGGTGTGAACGGGAATTACCGTGGGTATAATCCTGGTGCAGGAAGTGATAACGCTTAATGGTACCAGCAGTGCCCTTACCTTTTGAGGTGCCGGTGACGTCTACTTTCTTAACGTCCTGGAAAGCGTCGACCTTGATCTCAGAGCCGACCTGATAGGCCTCAAGCTCAGAAGGCTCAAGACGGAACTCCCACAAGCCGCGACCGGCAGCAACGCCAGCCTTAGCAAAGTGGCCGATCTCAGCCTTGGTCATGCGGCTAGCCTTACGCTCGCCGGTGGTTACCTGAATGGCGGTGTAGCCATCAGTCTCTGCGTTCTTAATCTGAGTAACGCGGTTTGCCTCAACCTGGATGACGGTGACAGGAACAGATTTGCCGTTCTCGTTGAAAACACGGGTCATACCAAGCTTGCGGCCGATTAAACCGATTGACATTGTATTTTTCCCCTATCTCTTAACGAAGGCTGATCTGAACATCCACACCGGCTGCGAGATCCAGACGCATCAATGCGTCAACGGTCTTCTCGGTCGGCTCCACGATGTCGACTAAACGCTTGTGAGTACGGATTTCGTACTGATCACGTGCATCTTTGTTAACGTGTGGGGAAATGAGGACGGTGTAACGCTCCTTACGGGTAGGGAGCGGAATGGGACCCTTAACCTGGGCACCAGTACGCTTAGCGGTTTCAACGATCTCCTGAGTGGAGTGATCGATTAAACGGTGATCGTAGGCCTTAAGACGGATCCTGATTCTTTGATTCTGCATTGCAGACTCCATATAAAAAAAAGAACATGCGTACACCCGCCTTCCAGCAAACTGCATAAGAGGAGGTGACGCTATATCTACTATTCCCTCACAATCAGAGGGAGTTTCCTCAGCCGCATCTTAATGACGTAGGGCTGGCCTTTGACAAGTTCCAATATTTTTCGGGGAACGGTCAAAATGTGTGTGCATTGTACCCTTTTTTTTAAACTTTGCAAGGGCACAATACGATTTTTTTGCGCTTTTTAGCTATGTTCCCGCTAAGGCCTTAAAAATCAACGTCCAAAGCGGGGATCTTCGGTAATTTTGCGCTCACCGTGCATGGTTACCGCCTTCTTTTCACTAAGTTTATAGGATGCTGATGAAAGATCATAGGAGGCTTCATACTGAGGCATGCCGGAAAGTCCCATCAGACCGCACATCAGATCAAAGGTGAGATCATTAGTCCAGATTTTAGTCTTGTGAGAGCGTAAGGCCTGAGTGATGCCTTTATGCCTGCTCGCGTATTCCTTTGAAACAGAGACTACCAGCGGAATACGTACCATGGGGAAGGTGAAATCTGCAGGATTGTGATCAAACTGTGTATCCAGATCCTCACCGTGATCAGATACATAGACAAAAGCCTTAAAACGGGGATGATCCCTGACCTTGTCATAGATCCTGCGCAGATTATCATCAGTATAGAGAATGGATGAATCATAATCATCTATACGGACATCCTTAGAGCCTGAATATACCTTCCTGTCATCAGGTGTACGCTCGGCATAACGGGCATGGCTTCCCATAAGATGCACAATGATAAGCGCATTTTCCTTATCCTTTAAATCCGGGAAACAGTCAATGAGTTCCTCATCATGGAAAAGGCTGTACATCTTGGCAGTATTATTTAAGAAGATTTCATGATCAGCAGCTGATGAAATAACCGAGATCGGAGTTTCATACACACCGATCTTTCTCTGATTTGACAGCCAGTAGATCTCAAAGCCAGCCTTGCGTGCAACCTCCAGTATAGAGAAGGAATCCACAAGATCCGCTCCGTTATACTGATTCTTGCCTGTCAGGGCATAGGTAATTGCAGGAACGGTCTGGGGAAAGGATGCATAGGGCCTGTCAAAAACAAAGGTATTCTGATCCTTTGACAATTCCTCCATAAAGGGAGTGTCCTTCCTTTCATAGCCGTAGATCTGCATATGATCACGGTTTACACTCTCACCGATCACCAGCACATAGATCCCTGCATGATCCTTTTTACACCAGATCGCGCCGATATCTGCAAGACGTTTTTCACGCTCTGCAGTGGATTTTGAATAACGCTCATACTGCTTTAGCTGATTGCCGGTGATCTTCAACACCGATGTTGCAAGATAAGGAACAGAGGGGATCACATTCACAAGCTCATACAATGATAAAACTGCCAGTAATATTCCGCACTCAAAACGTCCTCTGAAATGGCGGCACTGCCCGACACCGGTACGTCTTAACACAAAGATAAAAAAGCCCACCAGAGCAAAAGCAAAAATCCATGCAAAGAGCCAGTAGATATTGGCATGGGCTGAGAAATACTCGTAGCTTTCATCTCCGTTGGTCTGAGCAAAGGCCAGAATGATATCTGAGGTGAGCAGCTGCTTCATGGCAATAAAATATGCCCACAGCGATCCCGGAAACAGCACCAGCAGCGCAGTTAACAGATACACCAGTCCCTTGCAGAAAAAGCGCACACCTTTACGCCTGGTCTGCGCGGCTGCGAACCAGAAAAACATCACCGGCACGAAGGCGGCACAGGTAGCCTCCAGAGCTATAAAAAACTCCTCATACCTTAAATCCGAGCCGATTGCCAGGCGGATCAGAGGAACTGAGACATAAAGCAGGCTCAGAAGTAAAAAGAAGATAAAGACTCTGCGGTTAAGCCCCAGGAAGTTCCAGACTAACAAAGCACCTGCACAGGCAACTATCCCTGATAACTGCGGTATAAGCACTCTGGGGGTAGGATCGTTTAAATAGGCAAATACACCTAGCGTAACGGCAGTTAGTACCACCGCAAAAGTTAAAAGAACTCTTATAAAATGTCTGACTCTCATATAAGCTTTCACAAACTGAAACTTACCTTAAACCTGCGCACAGACACCTTACACTGTTATACTGTGCGCCAACTGGAATTTTTGTTTTGCGGCGGCATTATACGGCATTTTATAAAATGGAATTTGATTTTTCCCTTCCTGATAATTATGGTCTTTCTACTTCCAAAAAAGAGCTGACGGTTCCTCACAATGCCGATACCGTGGTGCTTCACTGCTGCTGCGCGCCCTGCTCTACCGCCGTGCTTGAGTGTCTTCTGGCATATAACATCAGGCCGGTGCTCTTTTTTTTCAATCCTAATATTCATCCCGGCGACGAATATGAAAAACGCCGTGATGAATGGCTAAGGCTTGCAGAGCTTACTCATGTCGAGGCTGTTGTCGGCGATTACGATACCAGGGACTGGTTTGAAAAGATAAAAGGTCTTGAGCACTGTCCCGAGCGTGCAGAACGCTGTGATGAATGCTTTTACATGCGTCTGAAAGCTACTGCTCTCTTTGCAAGGGAGCGGGAGATCAACATCTTTACCACCACTCTTGCGACCTCCCGCTGGAAGAGCAAGCCTCAGGTGGATAAGGCCGGATCCAGAGCTCAGGATGAGGTTGAAGGCAGTATTTACTGGAGTGAGGACTGGCGCAAGAACGGACTGGTTGAAAGACGCTATAAGCTCGTAAAGGAGATCGGCTTTTACAATCAGCGCTACTGCGGCTGTGTCTACAGCATGCAATCGGCCCTTGCACAGAACAAGGCTGCAAACAAAGAGGAGCTGATGCGCTCCTCTCTTGAAAAACATTACGATAAATAATTACCGGCCTTATTAAACACCGTATTGCTTGCGGTACTCAAGCATGGCATCTAGGTGCCCGGCAAGATTGTCATCCTTTTTGACGTATTCGATTAAATCGTCAAAGGAGACAATGGAGATAACCTTGATCCCAAGCTCCTCCTGAGCCTCATCGATAGCACTCCTGTCACCGCGACCCTTTTCCTTGCGGTTCAAGGCAATCAGGGCTGCAGTAAAATCAGCACCAGAGGCCTTGATGATATCAGCTGATTCACGAATTGCAGTACCCGCAGTAATAACATCATCAATTAAGAGTACACGTCCCTTAAGAGGAGCACCGACAAGGTTACCTCCCTCACCGTGATCCTTCTTTTCCTTACGGTTAAACACCCAGGGAACATTCTTTCCATGCTCGGTGGCTAAGGCCATTGCAGTAGCACAGGCCAGAGGAATACCCTTGTAGGCAGGTCCGAAGAGCACATCAAACTCCAGACCGGAATCCTGCAGAGCATGAGCATAGCAGGAGCCTAAATCTGCCAGATCCTTACCGGTTGAAAAACCACCTGCGTTGAAGAAATAAGGACTGATACGACCTGACTTTAAGGTAAAGCTTCCAAATTTCAACACTCCTCTTTGAAGAGCGAGTTCAATGAATTTACGCTGATATTCCTGCATGCGTAGGATCTCCGTTAGAATTGTTATCAAATTTTTTCTATTTTAGCGCATGCAGTATTTTTGGAGTAGTTAATGGCTAACATTTGTAGCATGACAGGATCAGGACATGGAAATGCCATTTCCGATAACTTTGCCGTTTCTGTTGATTTAAGGGGAGTTAACAACCGCTTTCTGGACTTCTCATTGCGAACTGAGGAAGTGGCACTTTTAAGCATGATCCCCGTATTAAAGGAAAGGCTGTTAAATAAGATAGCCCGCGGCAAGGTTGAATGCATTCTGACAGTCAAGCGCTCTGCAGCAGGAGATTTGATTATCAATGAGCAGCGTTTGGATGCTATTGCCAGGGCTGCTGAAAAAATAAAAGAACGCATGCCCTATATCAATACCGATCTTACCGCCCTGCTGTCCTTCCCGGGAGTTCTAAGTGCTGGAGATGACTCTGACAGGGAATTAAACGAGCTCATCATAAAAGCCTTTGATGAGGCAGTAGACGCCTTACTGCAATCAAGGATTCGTGAAGGAGAGAGCTTAAAGACAGCTCTCATCACCAGACTTTTGTCAATAACTGAAGGCCTGGTTAAAATCGGAGAGGTTCTGCCTAAGCTCTCAGAGCTGGAGCGTCAACGCCTGCTAAAGCACATCAGTGATCTGAAAAGTGCTGACAGCTTCGATCCTGCCCGTCTTGAGCAGGAGGTGGTGATCATGGCCGAGCGTGATGATATTCAGGAGGAATATGATCGTCTGAAGTCACATGTCGAGGAAGTAAAGCGTATCCTCTCAAAGGGAGGAATATGCGGCAAGCGCCTGGATTTTATGATGCAGGAATTTAACCGCGAAGCAAATACCATGGCATCGAAAACCTCATCCCTTGAGCTTACCCACCTTGCAGTGGACTTCAAGGTTCTGATTGAACAGATGCGCGAACAGGTACAGAACATCGAATAGCATAAACTCAGCATGCCTTCTTTTACAGGGAGGCATGTTCAGCATGTGCGCGTCTTAATCACCGCAGCTACATTTTCAGATCTTCCTTTTAAGAGTACCTCCTGTCTTGCTTCTTCATGTTTTAGCTCTAAAGTGCAAAAAATTTTAATTTTTATGTTTTTTTGCACTTAAGTGCAAAAACTTTGATACTTATGCTTTATGCTATACACAGTTAGAGGAGATGCAGACAATGATAGGAAACAGAAAGCTCAAACACCGCGATAACTATCTAAATAAACTCATTGCCTTTCAGAATACAGATCTCATTAAGGTGATAACCGGCATCCGACGCTGCGGCAAGTCCAGCCTTTTAAAGCTGATGGCACTGCACCTTCAGGATTCAGGTATTCAAAAAGACCAAATCATTGAGATGAATTTTGAGTCCTTTGAATTTCTTCATATGAAAACAGAGGATATCTACCATTATATAAAGGATAGAATTATCCCCTCAAAACGCATGTATCTGTTCTTTGATGAGATCCAGCGAATTGAAAAATGGGAGGATGCCATCAACGCATTCCGCGTGGATTTTGACTGTGACATCTACGTCACCGGATCAAACGCCTATCTTTTGTCATCAGAATACTCAACCTACCTCTCTGGCCGCTGTGTAGAGCTCAAAATGCTCCCGCTCTCCTTTATGGAGTTTCTGGACTTTCACGGCTTTAAGCTTCAAAGGACACGGGATTTCCTTGGAGTATTGCGCAAAAAAGCAGTGGACAGCAGCGGTGAGATTTATGATCTGCGCGATCTTTTTAATGCCTACATGCGTTTTGGTGGCATGCCCGGGATCGCTGATATCGGTTTTGATCAGGATAAAGCACTGACGCTGCTTGAGGGGATCTACTCTACTGTAGCTGTTCGCGATATTTTAGAGCGCGAAAAACGGCGTGGACAAAAGCAGATCACAGATCCGTCACTGCTGCGTAAGATCATCCTGTTCCTCTCTGACAGCATAGGCTCTAATATTTCCATCACTACTATCGGCCATACTCTGGCAAATGAGGGACTTTTAAATGCCCCCAAACATCACGGTACTCCCAGTGCCCATACAGTGCAGGCATATGTAAATGCTCTTTTGGAGAGCTACTTCTTCTATGAAATAAAACGCTTTGACATCAAAGGTAAAAGCTACCTGCGCACACTTGGGAAATACTATATCGTCGACATTGGTCTTCGCAATTATCTTCTGGGTATGCGCAATAGAGATCGCGGTCACGTCATTGAAAACGTCGTCTACTTTGAACTGCTGCGACGCGGGTTTGATGTGGCAATTGGCAAAATCGGAAATTCAGAGATAGATTTTATCGCCACCACCGCCGAGCAGAAGCTGTATATTCAGGTGACAGAATCGATGGTAAGTGAGGAGGTGCGCAGGCGTGAGCTGGCACCATTGCAGGCCGTACCAGACAACTACGAGAAAATGGTTCTGTGTCTTGAGACGGGGCTTGACAGCTCCTATGAAGGGATCAGATCTGTAAATCTCATAGACTGGCTGCTTGACGGTTAGGTAATGCTTTTATCCGCCTCCACAGATTCATCTGTGAACTGAATATAGTGTCGCAGGCGAAAACTTAAGAGATAGCAAAGCCGCTCCTTCTGGCAAACTCCTTTTATCTCCTGCACCAAAAGATCAGAGGCCGATGTGATATACCTCATAGGGGCTTTCTCTCTAAGTATTCCTATAACTTTTGAATGCTTTCTTCTAATACAGCCTTTTCATAGCGGTTCTCAAGTGAGGACGTCTGATCAGGCAAGCTCATGCTCCTCACACACTACAGAAAATCGCCGCGACTTAATGCAGTAATCTTCCTTATCATATCCTTAAACAGCACAGGGATCCCGCGCTCTCCCCGGCGACGCATTTCCTCAATAACCTCAATTGCAAGCCCTGGCTTGGTACGTTTGCGAATGGCAAGATCGATAACCTTGCTCTCTGTCGTACCGGCTCTTAATGCCCCCTTGATGCCGGCACATCTCTGATATACCTCGGCATAGCCGTTATGATAAAGATAATGCTCCGTATCTAATGCAGGAAGCTTGGTAAGATGAGACTTCAGCTGTTTTCCCGGAACATAATTTCTAACGGTATTACAGTATTTCTCTCCTGCCTCATCACCATCTGTCAGCACATAAAAAGCAATACCCAGCTGCATTGCAAGCTTAATGATCGGCGATAAGCCGCACTGAGCAAATTCAACTGGACGAATTCCCTCACATTGCAGGCCTATTCCCATAATAGCTGCCACCTGAGACATAACCCAGATCTCAGTCTCGCCTTCAACCAGAAGCCAGGTTCTTGCAAATAAGGTCATAGGACGGTTAAGACGCAGATGAAAGGCGATACGGCGCTGATCATCCTGGGATAACTCATGAAGGTTCAGCTTGTAGCTGCAGGTATCGTAATATGCTCGATAAAGTCTTCTGATAGCATGCAGAGGAATTGCCGACAGCAGATCACCTGAATTGGTGGTGACTATCTTCTGCACCGATACAGTATCGATAATTGACCAGAACGATAACAGCAGTGACGGATGAAAACGTGCCTCAATATCCTCAAAGATGATGATGGGCGAGGCCTTATCTGAAAGCTCCCTATCACCCTTTGAGGACAGAACCACACCTGCAAGCAGCATGGTTAAGACCTTTACCTTATTGATACCGGGCTTTTCCATGGTCTGCCTTAGGGTCGACAGAGTCTCAATTGAAATAGGACGGCCTAAAACATCAGTATTACGTCCGCGGCTCTTGGTAGCAAGAAGTTTAGGTCCTGAATAATTTCCAAGATAACGTCTTGAAAGCACCTCTATATTTTCAAGCTGCAGCTTCATCTCAGATGCCGGGATCGCAATATGTCTGGTAAAGGTATCGCTGATTGCATCAAAGATCCCGCTGGCTTCATTTTCATTACGGACAACATCTGTAGGCGAGGAGGCTCCCATACGCTGGTCACGGATACGCAGTACCGGATTTAATCTGATGAGAGTCAATATTCCGCGCTGTTGCTCATCAAAGGTTGCTCCCCCGCGGGATAACAGCTCATGCACGGTCTCAAAGCGGCCGTTGCGCTCACTTGCACAAATGCGCCAGTGAATGCGATAGACACCATCGTCGCCATAGGTCCAGAACTTACGCAGCTGCTTTAATGCAAGAAGCTCTGTCTCCCCGGTTCCTTCGGCAAACACCAGATCAAACTGTATTTTTTCAGCTTTCTTCCGATAGGTATCAGCCTTACGGAACTCGAGCTCACGACGGTAATAATCATTATTAGGCCCGAACTCCTGTATGGCGTCTCTTACATCCTGCATGCTGCGCTCGCGACGCTGACGGTACTCCTCATAGAGATCGATGATGGGACGTCCTGCTGATTTCATCTCTGAGGATGATGGCTTTTCGGAAATGCTCCTGGAGATATCCTCCTCATCCAAAAGAGGAATTGGAATATAAAGATCCTCGCGCGCAAATTCACACAGCTTTTCACCGCATCCCAATGCCATCCACAAGGCTCTCAAGAGTGAAGACTTACCCCAGGAATTCTCACCGATTAGAACGGTACTGTCCTCTTCAAAATCTACCTTGAGTTCACGTATGCCTCGGAAATTACGGATTTCAGCCTGCTCTAAAAACATTGGGGCTTCCTCTTTTTTGGGGGTAAAAAAAACCGGACCTTTTGAAGATCCGGCTTTTAAATCAGTTAAACACGTCGCCAGGTTGTACCGTTAGGACCGTCTTCAAGCTCAATCTTCATTGCCTTAAGCTTATCACGGGCGGCGTCGGCACGTGCCCAATCTTTAGCTTTTCGTGCGTCATTTCGCTCTTTTATCAAAGATTCGATCTCAGCTACATCATCAGCGGCACCATCAGAAACTGTTGCACCGCTCTTTAGGAAGGTCTCAGGCTCCTGCTCTAAAATTCCCAGGACAGAGGAGAGCTCCTTAAGACGGCCTGCCAGTTTCTGTGCTTTTTCACCAGATTCCTTGTTAACCTGCTTGGCTAAATCAAAGAGTACTGCGATAGCACCGGGAGTATTGAAATCATCATCCATATACTCCTTAAACTTCAGGGTGTACTCATCATCTGCAGCATCAGGCTTTAAGGCCTCAACACCGCGCAAGGTAGTATAGAGACGGGTCAGAGCTGCACGGGCCTTGTCTAAATTCTCCTGAGAGTAGTTCAGGGCACTGCGGTACTGACCTGACATGAGGAAGAAGCGTACCGTCTCTGCATCATATTCCTTCAGTACATCACGGATGGTAAAGAAGTTGTGCAGGGACTTGGACATCTTCTGCTCATTGATCATCACCATGCCGGAGTGCATCCAGTAATTTACATAGGAGGTATCAAAGGCACAGCAGGACTGGGCAATTTCATTCTCATGATGAGGGAAAAGCAGATCGGATCCGCCGCCGTGGATATCAAAGGTAGTACCAAGGAAGCGGCTGTTCATGGCAGAGCACTCAATATGCCAGCCGGGACGTCCCTCACCCCAGGGTGACTGCCAGGCAGGCTCACCGGGCTTGCTCATCTTCCAGAGTACAAAGTCCAGGGGGCTGTGCTTGCCCTGAGCGATTTCAACACGGGCACCTGCCTGAAGCTCATCAAGCTTCTGTCCAGAGAGGCGGCCGTACTCAGGGAAGGTTTCAATCTTAAAGCAGACATCACCGTTCTCTGAGACATAGGCATGTCCGCCATCAATCAGACGCTGCACAATATCGATAATGGCATCGATATTTTCTGTAGCCTTAGGCTCGATATCAGGACGTTTGATGCCAAGTGCATCAAAATCCCTGTGCATTTCATCGATGAACTGCTCTGACAGTTCCTTGGTGGTCATCCCGCGCTCATTGGCACGACGGATGATCTTGTCATCAATATCAGTGATGTTGCGTACATAGGTGACATCATAGCCGCTGTAGCGCAGATATCTTACGATGACATCAAAGTTGACGAAGGTACGGGCATGACCAATATGACAGAGATCATAGACGGTTACACCGCACACATACATACCGATCTTGCCGGGGTTAATGGGAGTGAATGTCTCTTTGGTCTTGGTAAGGGAGTTATGGATCCTAAGCATTTGCCGTACCTGAAAAAAAATTAGATGAATGAAACCGATAGTATAACTTTAAACATCCAAAGTTTAAAACGCTATCTTAAATCAGATCCCATAAAGAGCCCTCCTCCCTCATATATTTTCACATCAAAGCCTGTTTTAAACGCATTTACACGCTAACGTTTGGTAGAATGCGCAAAGACCTTCAAGGAAGCTGCCTTGAATGCAAACTATTTTTTAAGGATTTATAAATGATTCTTCTTAAAACCAATATGGGCGATATCAGGATCGAGCTTGATCACGAGCATGCCCCGGTAACCAGTGCCAACTTTGAAAACTATGTCAAAAAGGGCTTCTACAACGGCACTATTTTCCATCGTGTTATCAAGGGCTTTATGATCCAGGGCGGCGGTATGACTGCTGATCTTACCCAGAAGCCTACCGATGCACCTATTGTCAACGAGGCAGATAACGGCCTTAAGAATGATGTCGGTACCATTGCCATGGCCCGTACCATGGAGCCTCATTCAGCAACTGCCCAGTTCTTTATCAACACTGTAGACAACGGCTTCCTGAACTTCCGTTCCAAGGACGTTGACGGCTGGGGTTATGCTGTTTTCGGCAAGGTTGTCGAGGGCATGGACGTGGTTAAGAAGATTGAAGGTGTCCGCACCGAGACCCGTTTCCCTCACAGCGACGTACCCCGTGAGACCGTGGAGATCCTTGAGGCTGTTATCGAGGACTAGCTCCCTTGACAAAGTGTCTTATCATCTCTGATCTGCACTTATCCTTAAAAAGGCCTGAACTCATTCAGGCCTTTGAAAGCTTTACCCGCCAAATTGAAGCCGGTACCACGCTCATCATTGCAGGAGACTTCTTCGATTTCTTTGTAGGAGTTGATAAGGATGATCCGCTGACCAAACGGTTACAGCACGATTTTGCAGCTCTTAATACAAGAGGTGTGGATGTAGCCTTCCAGTGCGGTAACCGTGACTATCTGGTAACCAGAAAATCGGCAGCATTCTTCGGTATGCGGCTTCTGCCCCACAGCTGTATTCTCGATACCCCCTCAGGGAAAGCTCTGTTAATCCACGGTGATATTCTCTGTGCAGATGACAGAACCTTCATGCGTTTTAGGTCACTTTGCTTAAATCCTGTCGCAAGGGCAATATTCTTCATGTTCCCTCTATCTATTAGAAAAAGGATAGGCCAGAAGGTAAGAAGCGACAGTGCGCAGTTAGAGGCTGAGCGCAAAACTGATGAAAGCCTTTTTGATTTAACTGACGGTCCTGCAGGAGATTTACTTAGAAAGAATCACTGTGAGATCCTGATCCACGGACACTTCCATATTTTCGGAAGGCATCAGGATAAAAATACCCCACAACTTTCACGCCTGGCGCTTGGTGCATGGGGCAATAATTACAGCTTTGTAAAAATTGACGAAAAATCAATCGAGCTTGTCGAGCAGCCGCTGAAAAATCTGCTCTAATGCGCATCTCCCCAATTAGAGGCGGCGGCAATACCGACCTCAAGCGGAACTGAGAGCTTATACACTCCCTCCATCATTTCCTTTATTCTGGCAATTGCCTCATCAACGAATTCCTCCTTTACCTCAAATAAAAGCTCATCATGCACCTGCACGGTCATGCGCACTGTATCCTCTGGCAGTGAGTCAATCCAGTTTTGAATTTTAATCATCGCCATCTTGATAAGATCTGCCGCACTGCCCTGCATGGGAGCATTGATCGCAGCACGTTCGGCGCCACGCTGAGCCATCTGATTTAACGAAGCGATATTCGCAATTGCAATCTGTCTGCCGGTAATAGTGGTTACATAGCCATGCTCTCTTGCAAAGGCCTTGGTCTGTTCCATATATTCATGAATACGGGGATAACGGGAGAAATAGATCTCAATATACTGCTTAGCCTCACTCATGCTCATGCCAGTCTGACGCTTAAGACCAAAGGCTCCCATGCCGTACATCAATCCGAAGTTAGTAGCCTTGGCACGGGATCGCTCCTCGGGAGTTACCTCATCAATGCTTTTACCTAAAACCTCGGCTGCCGTGGCGCGGTGAATATCATGACCTGCATTAAAGGCACTGATAAGTCCCTCATCCCTTGCAATATGTGCAATAAGACGCAGCTCAATCTGAGAGTAATCAGCAGAGATGAGCTTGTAGCCTGCAGGTGCGATAAAAGCCTTACGGATAAGCTTGCCCTCGTGGGTTCGCGCCGGAATATTCTGCAGATTAGGATCAGATGAGGAAAGACGCCCGGTGACAGTTCCGGTTGGATTAAAGGAGGTATAGATACGTGAATTGCCTGGAACAATCAGGGTCTGAAGCTTTTCTGTATAGGTAGAGATAAGCTTTAAGAGCTCTCGGTATCTTAATACGAGATTGGCAATGTCATAATCCCCGGCTATTTCCTCTAATACCTCCTCGGCAGTTGAATAGGAGGCTCCCTCCTTAAGCTTTTTAGGATAAGGAATAGCCAGCTTTTCAAAGAGGATCTCCCCCAGCTGCTTTGGAGATGAGATATTAAAGCTCTCGCCTGCCGAGGTATAGACATCCTGCTGCATCTGCGCCATCTCAGATGAGAGGATCTTATTCTGCTCAGCAAGCACATGCTTATCCACACACACGCCCAGAAGCTCCATCTTAAAGAGCACATGAACTATGGGCATCTCAATTTCATCAAAGGATTTTTTTAGTGCCTTTCTGGCATTAAGCATGGGAACAAAGGTGTTATACAAACGAAGAGTTACCTCGGCATCCTCACCTGAATATTCACAGGCTCTCTCGCATGTCACCTCACTGAAGCTGATGCGCTTGCGTCCCTTTCCGGTTACATCATCATAGCTTATAGCCTCATAGTTTAAAAAGCGCAGCGCAAGCTCATCCAAGGATAATTCCTGAGATGAATCCAGAAGATGGGCCATCACCATGGTATCGGCAATTACATTTTTTAATAAAAGACCATGGCGGACTAAAACCAGCATGTCATACTTGATATTCTGTCCGACAATCTGCACCCTGCCTGAGCTTAAGACTTCCTCAAGACGCTTTAAAACCAGCTCCTCTGTCAGCTGTACAGGAGATCCTATATAGCTGTGACCTAGCGGGATATACCATGCAGTCTTCTCCTTTGCACTCAGGGAAATACCGACAAGCCTGGCCTCCTCAGTACGCAGTGAGGTAGTCTCGGTATCAAGTGCAATAAGACCTGCCTCAGAGATCTCCTGCAGCATCTTTTCAAGATCTGCCTCAGTCAAAACGAGACGGGCATCGGTGCCGTAGGATTTAAAATCCTCAGGAGCACTGTTAAAAACAGGTGCCAGCATCTCAGATCCCGGTGCAGCATCAGTATTTTCCACCTTTGATGCAGGAGTATTTAAGGCATCAAGCAAGGATCTCTGCATAAGCTCGTCATGCAGTCTCTTAAACTCAAGAAGTTTGGTAAGCTCAAGCATCGCCTGAACATCCATAACCGGAGGCTTCACATCCTCAATTGCAAGCGGCAGCGCGACATCACACTTAATTGTGGCGAGGATATAGGATAGACGGATACCCTCAATGGCAGCCTCGTATTTGGCCTTAAATTTATTTGCTCCGCGAAATTCAAGCCTGGCTATTTCATCACGGCGAGCGTAAATATCCTCAACTCCGCCTAATCCATTAATAAGCGCTAATGCAGTTACAGGGCCGCATCCCGTCATACCGGGAATATTGTCTGCTTTATCGCCCTGAAGAGCTAACAAATCGATGATATGCTCAGGGCCTACTCCGTATTTTTCCTGCACGGCCGCGATGTCATAGCTCTTATTCTTCATGGTATCAAGAAGAGTTACCTTATCGGTTACCAGCTGTGCCAGATCCTTATCCCCGGTGCAGATTACTGTGGTAAGTCCCTTCTCCTGTGCCAGTTTGGCATAGCTTCCCAAAACATCATCAGCCTCCACGCCGGCAACACTTACTAAGGGTAATCCCAGCCCTTTTACCAGCCTTGCAACATACTCAAGCTGAATTTTCAGCTCATCTGGCATAGGTGGACGGTTAATCTTGTACTCACTGAAGAGGTCGTGACGAAAGCTCTTACCCTTGTGATCAAAAACCGCAATAATGGGAGTATTTTCAAAGTTTGCGATAATACGTCGCAGCATATTCGTCATCAGCAGGGTCACACCTGTGGGGATCCCGCTTTTAGTAGTAAAACCGCCCTTAGCTGCATGAAAGGCACGATAAAGAAAGGATGAACCATCAATTAAGACGAGATCTGCTTTTGCGCTCATGAGTACTTATCCAAAATCTAAATTTACTTAGGCTTACGATTTTACGCTATCTTTTAAAAAATCAGAGTAGAATGACGCCGTCTGCCAGTCAGACAGGTTCTTTTTTTACAATTTGTTAATTTCCTGAAACGAAAATCATGATCGATATTTCTTTCCCTTTTAAAAAGCTTTGGTTTTTCCATATTTTTATCATAGTGCTGAGTAACTATGCCGTGCAGATCCCGTTCACCATCTTTGGTCTGAACACCACTGTCGGTACCTTTACTTATCCTTTTATCTTCCTTGCAACCGATCTCACCACGAGAATTTACGGACAGCATCAGGCCCGTCGCATTGTCTTTTTTGCAATGCTGCCGGCCCTGATCCTCTCCTACATCGTGGGAACCGTCTTTGAGCAGGGCAATTATCAGGGACTTAGTGCACTCAATACCTTCTCCATGTTTGTCTTCCGCATTGCACTGGCCTCCTTTTCAGCCTATGTGTTAGGACAGCTTGCAGATATTCTGGTATTCCAACGCTTAAGACAGCTGCCTAAATGGTGGCCGGCCCCGGTTGCATCAAGCATCTTCGGTAACCTCCTGGATACCTATGTCTTCTTTGCCGTAGCCTTTGTAGCCTGCCCTGTGCCTTTTATGGCTGAGCACTGGTTTGAGCTTGCAACCTTTGATTACGCAGTAAAGGTCGGAGCAAACCTTACTATCTTCGTACCTATATACGGAGCTGTATTAAACTGGCTTTCCAAACATATTTTCAAGCGTCCTCTGACAGGTGACTTCATCATCTCAAAGTAGCGGTAGTCAGGAATTTATTTCACAAAATGCGGCAGACTCCGGTCTGCCGTGTTAGTATCTGTTAATCAGAAACAACTGGAGTTTAATTTTCTATGAGTAAAGTTCTACACATCAGCGACGATGATTTTGAGCAGGAAGTCCTCAAGTCAGAGATCCCTGTACTTGTCGATTTCTGGGCCACCTGGTGCGGTCCCTGCAAAATGATTGCCCCTAGCCTTGATGAGCTTTCCGAGGAAATGCCCAACGTAAAATTCGTCAAGATCGATATCGATCAGAACAGCGGCTATGCAGGCAAGCTTGGCATCATGTCAATTCCTACCTTGCTTGTCTATAAGGGCGGCGAGGTTGTCGGTAAACAGGTCGGTGCTATGCCTAAGGATGCAATTAAGAGCTTTATTGAAAGCTTTGCTGACTAAGCTTTGGCAGTGATTTGAAAAGGCGGGGAAGGATCCCCGCTTTTTATTTGCAGTGCTTACTGCTGATGATTTCTGATAGCGCGTCTTACGGCCTGAGCTAAGAAATCAACCATGTTATCCCCGTGGTGCTCTAAAAGCTTTGGGAACATGGAAATAGGAGTCTCACCGGGGAAGGTGTTGATCTCATTAATCAAAACGCCGTCTTCCTCTGAATAGAAGAAATCGATACGGGAGAGATCGCGCAGCTTCAGACCGGTAAAGGCACGGCGGGCCATCTCACGGATCTCAGATACTATCTTCTCGTCCAGGTCTTTTGGCTCAACCGTGGTAACTGTACCGCTGTCCTTTGAGTATTTCTCCTCATAGGTATAGAAGACGTTCTTCGGCATGATGATCTCACCGGGTCTTGTAACTACCAGCCCTTCATCTGTTTCATAGGTGGCGCATTCAAGCTCACGGTGAACGATGTTCTTCTCTAAAATTACTTCTGAGCTGTAGGTAAAGGCCTCGGTTATCTTCTCTAAAAGCTCATCCTTTAAGGTTACATGATAGCAGCCCACAGATGATCCCTGAGATGCGGCCTTTACATAGACATCCTGATATTTATCAAAAAACTCCAGAGCCTTTTGCTGATACTCCTCATTATTAAGAGGCAGCATCAGAAAAGGAGAATTGGGAATACCCAGAGCATCTAAATAAAGCTTGGTGGTTATTTTGTTAAAGCAGTTGCGTGAGGCCTCAGAGCCGCATCCGATGAAGGGAATATTCAGGATATCAAGGAAGGACTGAATATCACCGGTCTCTCCGGGAATGCCATGAATGCAGGGCACGACGCAATCTACATGAAATTTTTCATTGCTGTAGCAGAAATTGCCTTCAGCATCAAAGCAGCCGCTGGTGCCCTGAAGCTTAAACTGATGATTATGGATCTCAGCACGCAATACGTTGAAATCAGCTGTTTCCTTAAGCTTTGATTCTAAAAAATCAGCAGATACCAGGGAGACAGAATGCTCGGCACCGTCACCGCCGCATAAAAGCAGAACATTAGTCATGATATAAATCTACTTAAAAAAAGCGGTCCCCTTGAGGACCGCCATTTAATTAAACGCGCTTCATTGCCTCGAAGAATTCGGCGTTAGTCTTGGTCATCGAGAGCTTGTCGATTAAGAACTCCATAGCCTCGATCTCACCCATAGGATGTAAGAACTTACGCAGCACCCACATCTTAGAGAGCTCATCAGGAGTGGTGAGCAATTCCTCACGACGGGTTCCGGAGCGGGTAACGTCAATTGCAGGATAAACACGCTTTTCAGAGATCTTGCGGCTTAACTGCAGTTCCATATTACCGGTACCCTTGAACTCCTCGTAGATAACCTCATCCATCTTGGATCCGGTATCAACCAGAGCAGTAGCGATAATAGTAAGAGAACCACCCTCTTCAACATTACGGGCAGCACCGAACAGACGCTTAGGACGCTGCAGAGCATTAGCATCAACACCGCCGGTCAGGACCTTACCAGATGAAGGGATCACAGTATTATAAGCACGGGCAAGACGGGTGATGGAATCCATCAGGATCACGACATCGCGCTTGTGCTCAACGAGACGCTTGGCCTTTTCAATGACCATCTCGGCTACCTGAACGTGACGGGTTGCAGGCTCATCGAAGGTGGAGGCTACAACCTCTCCCTTGACCATGCGCTTCATCTCGGTCACCTCTTCAGGACGCTCGTCGATGAGGAGCACAATCAGAATGCACTCAGGATATAAAGAGGTAATGGAGTGAGCCATGTTCTGAAGGAGCATGGTTTTACCGGCTTTTGGAGGAGCAACGATCAGGCCACGGTTGCCCTTACCGATGGGAGCTACCAGATCGATAACACGGGCAGTTAAGTCTTCCTTGGAGCCGTTGCCGAGCTCAAGGCGCATTCTGGAGGTAGCAAAGAGAGGGGTAAGGTTTTCAAAGAGGATCTTGTTGCGGGAGTTTTCAGGCTTGTCAAAGTTGACGGAATCAACCTTTAATAGAGCGAAGTAGCGTTCACCATCCTTAGGAGGACGAATCTTTCCGGAGATAGAATCGCCGGTACGTAAGTTAAAACGACGAACCTGGCTTGGAGATACATAGATATCATCAGGGCCTGCTAAATAGGAGCTGTCAGCACTACGCAGAAAACCAAAACCGTCAGGAAGGATCTCGATAACACCTTCACCATATATATCTTCGCCGGCTTTGGCACATGCCTTTAAGATCTGGAAGATAATCTCTTTTCTGCCCATACGAGCAGTGTTCTCGATGCCATTTTGCTCACACATGGCTACCAGTTCGGGGACTGGCATAATCTTGAGGTCGTTTAGATTCATAAGTTGGTCAAAATACAACTATCAAAAGTCGCAGGCCGTACAACACCGTACCAGCCTAATATAATCTTGGGAAATATAGATTAATTCCGGGATTTATCTGAAAGCCGGACCGTGAAAAAAGCTCCGGCAGGAAGAGCCCCTGTGGGGATCGGGGGCTATAATATCACATTCTTTACATGAAAACATGACTTTTGTGTTACCCATTAACAAGTTGAACTAAAACAAGTCTGCCCCCATCCTCAGTAGATAACAGGATCTTTTTACCCTCAGTCAATTCAACATAATCGTTTATACCTATCTGTTTGTTGACATCTTTATCCCACATAGAAGGTAATCTGCGATTAATCAAGATCCAACGCCCACGGAAGAAATGAAAATCTCCAACAGGTTTTTTATCCTCTTCTTTTATTTTCTCATTAGGGAAAATAAACCTGTTAACATGCCACATATATAAAGATTGATTGTCGTATACCATCAATCTGTAGTTTTCAGGTTTGAAAACATTTGTCTTAGGGGAATAATACAAATTCAAGACAGGCAATTGCTGAGTATAAGGCGTACCACAGAACGGACATTTCGGTTTTAGTTTATTATCAAAAACAAACCATTCATGCTCGCACTTCTCATTCTTACAAGGTTGCATGAGATCGGTAGTTTTTATTAATGCCTGCTCCCATTCATCAGCAGTTGGCCTCATAGAAGGATTATGCAGGCCATCAATAAAAGCCTTATCAAAAAGTTCCTTCAAATAAGGACCGCAAATAGTGTAAGGCATTTTATTCACATCAGCCTGAGGCAATTCAGAAGGATTTAATTGTTCCACCTTAGGCCTGTTACTAAGATCTGTTGGATGTTCAATGAATAATGCCTTCTCTCCCATTTGCAGTTCTTCATCCTTTGCAGGATCAGTATCAAAAACCTTGCCACCTCTAAGTGGATGACGGTTCAGAAGAT
>CAVFIO010000003.1:0-59670 GCA_963622535.1 Akkermansia muciniphila | reverse complement strand
AAAAAAAAATTTAAATTTTTTAAAAAAAAGTTTGCAATTTAAAAAAAAATCTATATAATGAACACCGTTTTCACGACACCTTAGTGAAAACAGTTGATCCGGAGACGGACAGCTTAATGGAGGGGTTCCCGAGCGGTCAAAGGGATCAGACTGTAAATCTGCCGGCTCTGCCTTCGAAGGTTCGAATCCTTCCCCCTCCACCACTCTTTCTTTTCTCCGCAAAAATTTCAACAACTTTGAATTTCATTGCGGGCATCGTATAATGGTTATTACCCAAGCCTTCCAAGCTTGAGATACGGGTTCGATTCCCGCTGCCCGCTCCAGTAAATATTTAAATAAAGATACTGTGAGCATATCGCTTTATCCTGTTCACACTTAGGAATTTGTTAAAAAATGGCAAAGGAAAAGTTCGTACGTGACCGCGTTCACGTAAACGTAGGCACCATTGGTCACGTTGACCACGGCAAGACCACCCTCACCGCTGCATTGACCACCGTTCTTTCCCAGTTCGGCGGCACTGCCATGAAGTTCGACCAGATCGACAACGCTCCTGAGGAGAAGGCACGTGGTATTACCATTAACACCTCTCACGTAGAATATGACACTGAGAAGCGTCACTATGCACACGTTGACTGCCCGGGCCACGCTGACTATGTGAAGAACATGATCACCGGCGCAGCACAGATGGACGGTGCAATCCTCGTAGTAGCAGCAACCGATGGTCCTATGCCTCAGACCCGTGAGCACATTCTGCTTGCCCGTCAGGTTGGTGTTCCTTACATCCTGGTATTCTTGAACAAGTGCGACATGGTCGACGACGACGAGCTCTTAGAGTTAGTTGAGATGGACGTCCGTGAGCTGCTCTCTCAGTATCAGTATCCTGGTGATGACACTCCTGTTATCCGCGGCTCTGCATTAGGTGCATTGAAGGGTGAAGAGAAGTGGACCAATTCAGTACTTGAGCTTGCCAAGGCAATGGACGAGTACATCCCTGATCCTAAGCGTGATATCGATGATCCTTTCCTCCTCCCTATCGAAGACATCTTCTCAATCTCCGGCCGTGGTACTGTAGTAACCGGACGTGTTGAGCGCGGTGTAGTAAATGTAGGCGACGAAGTAGAAATCGTTGGTATCCGTCCTACCACCAAGACCACCGTTACCGGTGTTGAAATGTTCCGTAAGCAGCTTGATCAGGGTCAGGCAGGTGACAACGTAGGCGTATTGCTGCGTGGTACCAAGCGTGACGAAGTTGAGCGCGGACAGGTACTGGCAGCTCCTGGCACCATTACCCCTCACACCAAGTTCACCGGTCAGGTATACGTATTGGGCAAGGACGAAGGCGGCCGTCACACTCCTTTCTTCAAGGGCTACCGTCCTCAGTTCTTCTTCCGTACCACTGATATTACCGGCACCATCGACCTCAAAGAGGGCGTAGAGATGGTAATGCCTGGTGACAACTGCGACATGATCGTAACCTTGATCCACCCTGTAGCAATGGCAAACGGCGAGCGCTTCGCAATTCGTGAAGGCGGCCGTACCGTTGGCGCTGGTGTTGTAGGCGAAATCGTTGAATAATCCTTAGGGAAAATTCAGAAAATCCTGCCTTAGGGCAGGATTTTTTTTCAAAACCCAATTCAAAATACCTTGTTTGTTCTGAAGATAGGCACAGACGTGGTATACTTTCGCTTTAGTGTGGGTTATGCACTTGATTTGGTGTGCCCATCAAACGCTAACAGGCGTTATTGAAGTGATTTTCCCCGTGACGGCGCTATATATCAGCATGCGGGGACTTGTATATACAAGACATTGCCGTGATTTTAGGGTAAAGATATGTCCGAAACTACGACTAAAAAGACCGCCACTGTGGCAGCTTCTCAGAGCGCTAATGTGCCGGCTAAGACGACAAAGAAAGCAAAGAAGAATGTCAAAGAGACCTTTGTTTCTGCTCCAGTCAATGCATTGCTATGGGTTGTTTCTGCAGTTTTAATCTGCGGTGCTATTTTTGGCAATTACTATTATTCAAATTACGTGCTGCTAGACGAGACCACTCTTCAGAGATTAGGTCGTGTTGCTGCCGTAATCGTGACTATCGTTATTGGCTTGGGTGTATTGGTATTCACAAATAAAGGTCATTCCTTATTGAAGTTTGCCTCTGAATCCTATACCGAGCTCCTGAAGGTAGTCTGGCCTACACGTCAGGAAGCTTTTCAGACTACATTGATTGTTTTCGTAGCTGTGAGTGTAGTGAGTTTGTTCCTGTACCTTTGCGATGTGGTTTTCTTACAGATAGTTCGTGGCATTACTCTCTAATTTTTAGGTAGATATGACTATGGCAGATAATACTGAATTTGAAGCACCCGTCTTAGACGAGGCTCCCGTAGCAGAAGCTCCCGTAGCAGATGCTCCCGTTGCCGATGACCAGGCCGCAGCAGTTGTTGCCCAGTCAATCGACGAGAAGAAAAATTCCTTAAATGCAACTGTACCTATGCGCTGGTACGTGATTCAGGCTTTCTCCGGCTTTGAACAGCGTGTTGCATTGACTCTTTCTGAGCGTATTAAGCTCTATAACATGGAAGATGATTTTGCCGAGGTTCTTGTTCCTAAAGAGAAGGTTAAGGAAATCAAGGACGGTAAAAAGCGCGAGACTGAGCGTAAGTTCTTCCCCGGATACGTTTTAGTTCATATGCGCATGACTCCTGATACCTGGCAGCTTGTTAAGCATACCGATCGTGTATTAGGTTTCATTGGTGGTACTTCTGAGCATCCTCTTCCCATTACCGAGGCTGAGGCTAATCGTATTCTCGATCGCTTGAAGCAGAGTGAGGAGTCTCCTCGTCCTAAGACCGAGTTCGAGGTTGGTGAAAGCGTACGTGCTATCGACGGCGCCTTCAAGGACTTTGTTGGTACTGTTGAACGTGTTGACTACGAAAAGAACAGAGTTACTGTTTCAATTGCAATCTTCGGACGTGCAACTCCTGTCGAGTTGGAATTCTCACAGGTTGAAAAGGACCTCTAATTAAGAGATTCTATTGCAAAAAGGGCGGCGTCAGCCGCCTTTTTTCGATCATAATTCGTCCTGCCAGTTAATCTTTTCTTTGAGGAATGCCAGTGTTTTTTGAAGTGTCGCAGGATATACTGGTTTTGCAATATGGGCGTTCATTCCTGCCTCATGAGCTTTTTTTCTGTCTTCGGCAAATGCGTTGGCTGTCATGGCAACAATAGGAATAGTCCTTATATAAGGATCCTTTAGCGATCTTATGAGCCTTGTGGCCTTATAGCCATCCATATTGGGCATCTGAATATCCATTAAAACCGCATCAAAATGTCCCTGTTTCTCCAGGGCGGCAATGCATTCAATTCCATCTTTAACGCGATATACATCAAAACCCATGTTAGCAAGGACTGCTTCTGCAATTTCTGCATTGATATCATTGTCCTCTGCAAGTAAAACTCTCAATCCGTCAAAGCTTATGTCTTCCGGGATCTGCTGATTGATGATACTCTCCGGATCTATTGGATTTGCAATACGATGCGGGAGCCTTATGGTAAATTTTGAGCCCTTCCCGGTTTGGCTTTCCACATTGATGCTGCCTCCCATCGCATCAACGTAAGATTTGACTATGCCCATGCCAAGTCCTGTTCCTGTCTGGCCACTTTCGCTGGTATTTCTTTCACGTGAGAATTTTTCAAAGATGTGAGTTAAATATTCTGGAGACATGCCTATTCCGGTATCCTCGACGACGGTCTCGAAAACAACTATGTCCGGATTTTCTGTCTCTCTTTCATTAACTCTCATTTTTACACTGCCGCCGTTTGGAGTATATTTGCAGGCATTAGAAAGAAGATTTAGCAGGATCTCCTTTACCTTGACTGGATCGCAGTATATCCACTGGTGTTCAACGTTGAATTCACGGCTGAAGCTAATATTCTTCTTGGCCATTTCCCGTTCAAAAACGATGAAAATGGAGTCATTCAGACTTTGACTTTCTGTGATTTTTTCCTCAAGGTTAAAATATCCACTCTCTATTCGTGACATTTCAAGTATATTATTGAGCAGGTTTAACAGATAGTCAGTTGAGAAAAGGATTTTGCGTACGTACTCAGACGCTTTTTTATCATTTTTAACCAGAGGCTTTAATAATTCTGTAAAGCCTACTATGGCATTCATCGGAGTGCGGATGTCATGAGACATATTGCTAAGGAAATTGGTCTTAGCCTCATTGGCTACTTTTGCAGCTTTTAAAGCCTGTTCAAGTGCCTGTTTCTGCTTGTTCTCGTTTTCAACAAGACTGTCGATATTACGAAAACCTGCAACAAGTTTTAAGTTTTCCTGAGGTTGTGAAATACGTGTGTAATTGCCTGTATAGTAATGGATCTTTCCATCTACTAAGGCCCGGTAGGTAATTTCGATCTGATCCCGTCCATCGGCAAATGCTTTGATGAGGGAATCATTACACAGCCTTTGATAAAGGAAACTTCTGTCATCTGGATGACAGCGGTTTCTGCAATAGGTTGCGAGCATGTTGTCGTAATTCAGGTTTGATGAATCCTTAGTCATGCCATCAGTAATATATCCATCAAGCTTAATGACATCGCAAAGATTTCTATCCGTACGAACCACGAATACATTCAGATAGTTAAAGGCTAGAGCCATAATAAGGCTATTAGGATCTTCTTTCATAGTCTTAACATTCCCTGATATTGCTGCTCTCAGGCTGTGGCTGTTATTGATTACAGTCACTAATATGTGCGCGTAACTTGGCTGATTGTAAACTTTTTTGCATGTAGTGTAAAAGACGTTTAAAAGTTAGCTCTGAATTTTTGATGGTAAAAAGAGGTCATCTTGCAGATGGGATTTTATTAGCAAATAATCCCGGTAGGTTTGACGATTATTGTCATCAATGAAGCTTTCCCACAGTAATCCACATTCTTTCCAAGAAAAAATACTTATGGTTGGGGAAAGGCTTATCTTTCATATTTACAGCTGTTTTCTGACTTAAAACATGAAGCTTAAGGACTAGGCTTTGTGTTTAATTACCGACAATGCCTGCTGCAAAGCAGACAGACTTACAGGTTTTGTGATGTAACCGTTCATCCCTATTTTCTGACCACGTTCCTTATCCTCGCTAAAGGCATTGGCGGTCATGGCAATGATAGGTATGGTGTTTATCCTGGGATCGTTTAGTGCGCGGATTTTCTTCGTAGCGTTGAATCCGTCCATAAGCGGCATTTGAATATCCATCAGAATGGCATCAAAACTCTGATCCTTTTGAATTTTAAGTATACACTCGATACCGTCAATAACTCTGGTAACATCTATTCCAAGTTTCTCCAGTAACGATTGAGCAATCTCTGCGTTTATATCATTATCCTCAGCCAGCAGTACCTTCATGCCCTTAAAATTCAAGTTTGCACTTTGTGATAATCCTGATGGTGCCAATGAAGAAAGTTTGATAGGCTTGGCAATACGATGTGGGGTGGTGACTGTAAATTTCGACCCCTTGCCTTTTTGGCTTTCAATTTGAATGGTTCCCCTCATGGTATCGACATAGCGTTTTACTATACCCATTCCAAGGCCGGTTCCGATCTGTCCACAATCTGTAGAGGTTCGCTCGCGGGAGAAACTTTCAAAAATATGTCTTTGAAATTGCTCGGACATTCCAATGCCGTTATCTTCCACGATAGTTTGAATTTGGATGATATTAGGATCGTCGGTTGTTTTCTCCTGTATTGAAACGCTTACGCATCCTCCTGCAGGTGTGTATTTGTGAGCATTAGATAAGAGGTTGAGCAGGATTTCCTTAATCTTTACCTGATCGCTATAAATCCAATGATGTTTGGTATCAATATAATGTGTGAACGAAATTTGTTTATCCTTCATTTCCTGTTCAAAAATCGTCCATAGTGATTCAGTCAGTTCATCAATATTGGTAGCTTTTTCCTCAAGCTCACATTTACCGCTTTCAATTTTGGCCATTTCAAGAACATTATTGATAATGGATAAGAGATAATCTGATGAGTAGAGTATTTTTCTGACATAATCCTGAGCTTGTGGAGAAAGTGATTTTTCGGCTTTCAAAAGCTCGGCAAAACCAATTATGGCGTTCATAGGAGTGCGGATGTCATGAGACATGTTTGCAAGAAAGTTAGATTTTGCAAGGTTTGCGCTGTTTGCCGCCTTTAAAGCTTTTTTAAGTTCATTGCGCTGTTCTGTTTCTTCAGCAACCAGTGCATCGATCGGACGGTAGCTTAGTATCACCTCGTAGCTGTCATCATCTTCGTAAAATTTTTTTACACATACCTCAAAATACATGCATCCTTTTTTGTTCTTCTTTGTCTGATGTCTTGAGATATAAACGCCTTCTTTATCCAGAATGGGGATCAGAAACTCACTGCTCAACTCCTGTCTGTAAATAGGATTTGATTCATGAATGACGACATTATCCCAGCTATATTGAATCCAGTTAGATAGCGACAAAAGAGCTGCACCGCTTTTTATAATCCTACTTCCAAAGTGCGAAAACACGTTATATTTTGTAAATTTGATCTCATCGCTTTTGAGATCGCATAGAAGGGCACAGGTGTAATCTTCACTTAGTGCCTGCAAAAATGCATTTTCACGAGCTGAGGCGGTCGCATCTTTGTCTATATCCATCAGGGAGTGTTTTCTCTTGAACTCTTCTCTTACGGCGCAAAGACAGGTTTTATGATCTCCTGTTGGATAAAAGCAAACAGAGAGTAGGGGACCTATATTGATGATAAACTCTGAAAGTGAGGCATTTTTTCTGTTTTTTAAAGCCTGTTCAAAACCTTGAAGCCATCTGTTGTCGAGTGTTTGAAAAAGCAGGGAGAGAGTAGTTCCCTGTAAATTCGCATTTTTTCTTTGATGAAAAAGAGTATTGAAGGCTGCATTTGATGCAATAACTACTGCATCTGCTCCTTGTCCGAGATGATCACGAATTAGCTCTGCGATACATGCAGGGCCGCCATTTCTAAAGGTATCGTAAAGAAAATGCTGATAATCAGTGTTCTCATTCATAGTTATGCAATCAAATGGCCTTCTGTAACATACTGAAATATAGAGAATCGGTTCTGGTTCAGTAGCTTAAGTTTAAATAAAAAGCTGGATAAGGGCTGTGTCTAAGGCCTCAAAATATGTAAACAGTAGGCTGTCATGAAGATTTACGGATTAGTACTGATTTTTTAGGTTGCTATTTGGATGCAGACACTTAAATAATTGCATTTAAATCACAGAAAACTTGTTTTTTTTGTAAATTTGCTATAGAATCTTGCAGATCTTTTGTGCGGTCTCTTAAGATCAGTTGAAAAGAAATGGTTCTTTTCCGCTTTTGTAACCGCAGGGAAGCGCCGTTTGGCGCGATATAACCCACATATTCGAGGAAAACCTCAAAATGGCAAAGAAAGTTTCTGCCTATATTAAGTTACAGGTTGGCGCAGGTAATGCTAATCCTGCTCCTCCGGTTGGCCCTGCTTTAGGTCAGCACGGTGTTAACATCATGGAGTTCTGCAAGGCATTCAATGCAAAGACTGCCAATATGGAAAAGGGTTCTCCAGTTCCTGTAATCATCACCGTATATTCTGATAAGTCTTTCACCTTTGTGTCTAAGACTTCCCCTGCTTCTTACCTCGTTAAGAAGGCTGTTGGCATCAAATCTGCCTCTCACAAGCCTGGTAAGGAAGTTGCAGGTAAGATCACTCACGCTCAGTTGCTTGAGATTGCTAAGGCTAAAGAGCCTGACATGACCGGTGCAGATCTTGAAGCATCTGCTCGTTCAATTGCTGGTACTGCCCGTTCAATGGGTATTCAGGTGGAGGATTAATCCATGGCAAAGTTATCTAAGCGCATGAAAGAAATCCGCCAGTTTGCTGACAAGACTAAAGTCTTCGCACCTGCTGAAGCCTTTGAGACCTTGAAGAAGACTGCTAAGGCCAAGTTCGTTGAATCTGTTGATGTCGCTATTCAGTTAGGCATTGACGCAACCAAGTCCGACCAGAACGTTCGTGGTGCTGCTGTATTACCTAACGGTACCGGCAAAACCGTTCGTGTTTTAGTCTTTACCCAGGGCGCTGCTGCTGAAGAGGCAAAGGCTGCTGGTGCTGATATCGTCGGTATGCAGGAAATTGCAGACGAGATCAAGAAAGGCATGATGGATTTTGACGTCGTTATTGCTACCCCTGATGCAATGCGTGTTGTTGGTCAGTTAGGTCAGATCTTAGGTCCCCGTGGCATGATGCCTAACCCTAAGGTCGGCACTGTAACCAAGGACGTTACCACTGCTGTTAAGAATGCAAAGGCTGGTCAGGTTCGTTATCGTAATGATAAGACTGGTTGCATTCAGGCATCTATCGGTAAGGTTTCCTTCACCACTGAGCAGCTTATCGAAAACCTGGCAGCATTGCTTGACGCAATCACCAAGCAGCGTCCTAGCTCCGCTAAGGGTGCTTTCATCAAGAAGATTGCAGTATCCACTACTATGGGTATTGGTCTTTCTGTTGATAAGAACCAGATCAGCGGTCCTGCTACTGCAACTGCTGAATAAGCAAGATTTAAATCGCAGGCTCGCAAGGGCCTGTGTTTGGAAGGGGCTCGTCCTCTCACCAAAGACCGCAGGTGGAGTATTCCTTAATAATCCTGCGTAGGCGGAGATAAGCTCCAACGGAATTTTTCCTTGGAACATATTTCCATAAGCCCGAAAGGGTAACCGGTCCCTAGGACCATTCGGAGTCACTGCTAAAAATGGCATTGAATATCGAAGACAAAAAGGCAATTGTCGCTAAGGTAGCAGAAGCTGCTAAATCTGCAGTTTCAGCTGTCATTGCTGACTCTTGCGGTATCCCTGTCGCCGATCTCACCAAGCTCCGCAAAGAAGCTCGTGCTAACAACGTTTATTTACACGTTGTTCGTAACACTCTTCTTGCTCGTGCTGTAGAAGGTACTGAGTATGAAAGCTTGCGTGATTCTATGAAAGGACCGACCATCGTCGGCTTCTCCATGGATCATCCCGGCGCAGCTGCTCGCATTTTTAAAGAGTTTGGCAAGACCAATAACAAGTTCCAGGTTAAGGCTCTTCAGTTTGAAGGCAAAGTTTACGGCGCAGATGAAATCGATGTGCTCGCAACTCTACCTACTTACGACGAAGCTGTGGCAAAGCTCATGGCTACTATGAAGGAAGCCGCTGCCGGCAAATTGGTTCGCACCTTGGCTGCATTGGGCGACAAACTTTCTGCCGAAGCTTAATAATCGGCAATTGTTTAATAACTTTTTGTTATCAAATTTTAAATATTGTTCAGGCTGTGCCTGACATAAGAAATTTTTTTAAAGGAAAAATAAAATGGCAATTTCTAAGGACGAAATCCTTGACGCAATCGCTGCTATGTCCGTTACCGAAGTCGTCGAGTTAGTTAAGGCAATGGAAGAGAAGTTTGGTGTTTCCGCTGCTGCTGCTGTTGTTGCTGGCCCTGCTGCTGGCGCTGCTGCTGCTGAAGAGAAGACCGAGTTCGACGTTGTCTTGAAGGAAGTTGGTGCTACCAAGATCGCTGTCATCAAGGCAGTTCGTGGTGCTACCGGCCTCGGCTTGAAGGAAGCTAAGGACCTGGTTGAGTCTGCTCCTTGCAAGGTTAAGGAAGCAATGCCTAAGGCTGACGCTGAAGCTTTGGTTAAGGCTCTTGAAGAAGCTGGTGCCAAGGCTGCCATGGAATAATCCGGCAGTTGTTGCTTAGCACCGGTTCTCACCGGCCGGTGTTGGACTAAAATGTCCTAAAAATCAAACCCGAGGCTCCTATTTGGGGGTCTCGGGTTCGGTGACTGAATAACACGTAGATGCAAAAGCATCTCATACCGGAAACAGATCAATTCGAGGATCCCCTATCCATGGTCTACTCCTATACTGAGCAAAAGCGCATCCGTAAGGATTTCGGCAAGCGAGTTAAAGTTTTAGATACTCCTTATTTGCTGGCCGTTCAAATCGACTCCTTCAAACAATTCATCAGCTCTGACCCAAATAATGAAAATGGTCTTGTTGCTGCTTTTAAGAGTGTGTTCCCTATCAAGAGCAACTCCGGCAACGCTGAGTTGGCTTATAACAGCTTCCATTTGGGTGAGCCTAAGTTCAATGTCCGCGAATGCATGATACGCGGAACCACTTATTCTGCCCCGTTAAAGGTAAAGCTGTCTCTCATCCGTTATGAGAAGGACGCACCTAAATCCGTCAAAGAGCGCATTGACCAGGATGTTTACATGGGCGAGATCCCGCTCATGACTGACAATGGTACCTTCATTATCAATGGTACCGAGCGTGTCGTCGTTTCCCAGTTACATCGCTCCCCAGGCGTCTTCTTTGATGATGACAAGGGCAAGACCCATCCTGGCCGCGTACTTTTCAGCTCACGTGTGATCCCTTACCGTGGTTCATGGCTTGATTTTGAATTCGACCACCGCGATAACCTGTTTGTCCGTATCGACCGTCGCCGTAAGCTGCCGGCAACCGTTTTATTACGTGCTCTGGGTTATAACACTGAGCAAATTCTGGACCTGTTCTTCGATACCGTAGAGTTCACCTTAAAGTCTAACAAGATCTCTATGGAGCTTGTCCCTGAAAGATTGCAGGGCGAGGTGGCTTCCTTCGATATTATGGCTGGCAAAGAGCTTATTGTTGAGAAGGGTAAGAAGATCACCGGTCGTCATATTCGCCTGTTGAAGAAGGCTGGCGTAACTTCAATTGAAGTTCCAGCAGAGTATCTTTTAGGCAAGATCGTTGCTAAGAATTATGCTGACAAGGATGGTCATGTAGTTCTTTGTGCCAACACTGTTTTAACTGAAGATTCTTTACCTCTAATTGCTGCTGCAGGTATCAAGAAGCTTGAAGTGCTGTACATCAGCCAGGTGAACGAAGGTCCGTTCATGGCTGACACCCTGCGCAACGACACCACCCGCGATCTGACCTCTGATGAGGCTGACCGTAATGCCGCATTGTTTGAAATCTATAAGATGATGCGTCCGGGTGAAAATGCAACTATTGAAGCTGCAGAGTCTCTGTTTAAGAATCTGTTCTTTGCAGAGGATCGTTACGACCTTTCTTCAGTAGGTCGTATGAAGTTTGACTCACGTTTCTATGAGTTAAAGAACTTCCGTCTGGGCTTAAAGCGCCTGCTCTCTGATCCTGATGTCAGTTTAAACAGCGAAGAGTCAGGTGTTGTTATTGCAGGTGGTAATGTCTACTGCTCCTTCCCAAGAGTTATTGATGCCATCAAGCCTTACCTTGATGAGGATGAGCGTAAGTGCCTGCCTGATTTGACTCCCGTATCCGGGACCTACAAGCTTCTTGATTACCTGAATTACGGCATCTACTGCAAGGATGAGGATGAGCTCAAGCCTTCCTCCGAGCGTTTCCTGTTCAAGGTTAAGTTTGATGCCAAGGATGAAGGAAAGTTCGGCTTTGAAGAGGCTGTAATCCTTCCTTTGGATACTCTGGATCTTGATGTCAACGTAACCGAGTTTAACTGCAAGGTTGTTGATGCTAAGAACAAGGCTTTGAAGCTTGACCGCTCTCGCATTGATAATGAAGCAATGCGTGGCACTCTGTCTAATTCCGACATCGTTAATGTTCTGCGTTACTTGGTCAAGATCCGTAACGGCAAGGACAGCGTCGATGATATCGATCACTTAGGCAACCGTCGTATCCGTTCCGTAGGTGAGATGGCTGAAAACCAGTTCCGTATTGGTTTGGTCCGTGTTGAGCGTGCTGTCAGAGAAAGATTGTCCCTAGGCGATCTTGACAACACAACTCCTCAGGAGCTTATAAACGCTAAGCCTATCAGCGCTGCCATTCGTGAGTTCTATGGTTCATCCCAGCTCTCACAGTTTATGGATCAGAACAATCCTTTGTCAGAAATCACCCACAAGCGTCGTATTTCTGCATTAGGTCCTGGCGGCTTGACCCGTGAGCGTGCAGGCTTCGAGGTCCGTGACGTTCATCCTACTCACTATGGTCGTTTGTGCCCGATTGAGACCCCTGAAGGTCCTAACATCGGTTTGATCAACTCTCTGGCAGTGTTTGCCCGTTGCAACGATTACGGCTTCCTTGAGACTCCTTATCGCTATGTTCGCGATGGTGTCGTTCAGGAGGAATTTGCCTATCTGTCTGCTATCGATGAAGGTCAGTATGTTATTGCACAGGCTAATACTGATCTCGATGAGAACGGCAAGATTATTTCTGACTATGTTCAGTGCCGTTACAACGGTGATTCCGTTGTCCGTAAGGCTGCTGATGTTCAGTTTATGGACGTTTCACCTCAGCAGATTATTTCTGTTGCAGCTGCCCTGATCCCGTTCCTGGAGCATGATGACGCCAACCGTGCTTTGATGGGTGCAAACATGCAGCGTCAGGCTGTTCCTACCGTCCGTTCCGAGAAGCCTTTTGTGGGTACCGGCATGGAGCGTGCTGTTGCAGTTGACTCAGGTGTTGCCATCATTGCCAAACGCGGCGGTGTGATTGAGCATGTTGATGCTGGTCGTATCGTAGTTCGTGTAAACCTTGATGAGGTTGAAAACGAGTTTGACGCCGGTGTTGATATCTACAATTTGATTAAGTACTCACGTTCTAACCAGAGCACCAGCATTAACCAGCGTCCGTGCGTAGGATTGCATGAGCAGGTTAAGGCCGGTGACGTTCTGGCCGACGGTTGCTCTACCGATATGGGTGAGCTTGCCTTAGGTCAGAACATGAGAATCGCTTTCATGCCCTGGAACGGTTACAACTACGAGGACTCCATCATGGTGTCCGAGCGTGTGGCTGCCAAGGATCGTCTGACCACTGTTCACATCATTGAACTTTCATGCGTAGCCCGTGATACCAAGCTTGGACCTGAGGAAATTACCGCAGATATTCCAAACGTAGGCGAGGCTGCTCTGTCTAAGCTTGATGAGGCCGGTATCGTATACGTCGGTGCTGAGGTCAACGGCGGTGATATTCTGGTTGGTAAGGTAACTCCCAAGGGAGAGACTCAGTTAACCCCTGAAGAGAAGCTGCTGCGTGCAATCTTCGGTGAGAAGGCCTCTGAGGTTAAGGATTCCTCACTGCGCGTTCCTAACGATTGCGTCGGTACCGTAGTTGATGTTCAGATCTTCACTCGCGAGGGTGTAGAGAAGGACAAGCGTGCCAAGGAAATTGAAGAGATGCACATCGCTCAGGTCAAGAAGGATCTGGACGAGGAATTCGGTTTCTTAACTTCTGGTCTTATCAATCAGGCTCGTGCTCTGCTGATCCGCGCTGGTATGTCCAAGGCTGATGTTGATGCTCTGGCTGATGAGGATGTTCTTTCTCAGCGTCTGGATGATGATACTGCTCAGCGTCAGCTCGAGGAGTTCTCTGTACGTCTTGATGAGTTTGCTACTGAATACAAAGAGAAGTTTGAGAAAGAGCGCAAGAAGTATACCGAGGGTGACGATTTAACTCCCGGTGTACTGAAGATCGTCAAGGTCTATCTTGCTGTCAAGCGTCGTATCCAGCCTGGTGATAAGCTTGCAGGCCGTCACGGTAATAAGGGTGTTATTTCCAGAATTACCCCGATCGAGGACATGCCTTTTGATGAGAACGGACATCCTGTTGATATGGTGTTGAACCCTCTGGGCGTTCCTTCACGTATGAACATCGGTCAGGTTCTTGAAGTACATCTGGGTCTTGCTGCCAAGGGTATCGGCGACATGATCAACCGTATGCTCAATGAGCATCGTGCTATGGCTGAGATCCGTAAGACTCTGCAGGATATCTATGATCTTGGTGATACCTCTCAGAAGGTTGACCTCGCAGAGATGACTGATGAGCAGGTTATGATTCTTGCAAATAATCTGCGTGATGGTCTGCCTGTTGCAACTCCGGTATTCGATGGTGCTCAGGAGCAGGATATTAAGGCCATGCTCAGAATGGCTGGTATGCCTGAGAGCGGCCAGATGAAGTTGTACGATGGCCGTACCGGTCGTGCCTTCGAGCGTAAGGTTACTGTCGGTATCATGTACATGCTCAAGTTGAACCACTTGGTTGATGACAAGATGCATGCCCGTTCAACCGGTTCCTACAGCTTGGTTACCCAGCAGCCTCTGGGCGGTAAGGCCCAGTTCGGTGGTCAGCGCTTCGGTGAAATGGAAGTCTGGGCACTTGAGGCTTATGGTGCAGCCTATACTCTGCGTGAAATGCTCACCGTCAAGTCAGACGATGTCAACGGCAGAACCAAGATGTACAAGAACATTGTTGACGGTGTATACCGTATGGATGCTGGCATTCCTGAGTCCTTCAACGTGTTGCTCCGTGAAATCCGTTCACTGGGCATCAACATTGAGCTCATTCGCAAGGTTTAATCGATTTTCAGCCGGGAGTAATATCCCGGCTAGGCTACGACAATAGGAGATACTGTTGTGAGCATTGAAAACAATCAGGACGACGAACTGCTTAAGGGTTTGACCGCCAATGCTATGAGCTCTTCTAAGGACGAAGATATGCTCGACTTAGGCATCAGCGACAATTTAGGCAAGATGGCCACCCGTAGCAACGCCTTCAAGAAAGAACGTCTTGAGGACTTCGACGCCATTAAGATCGGTCTGGCATCCCCTGAGATGATTCAGTCCTGGTCATATGGTGAGGTTAAGAAGCCCGAGACCATTAACTATCGAACCTTCAAGCCTGAGCGTGACGGTTTGTTCTGCTGCAAGATTTTCGGACCTGTTAAGGATTACGAGTGCTTGTGCGGCAAATATAAGCGTTTGAAGCATCGCGGAACCATCTGCGACAAGTGCGGCGTTGAAGTTACTCAGGCCAAGGTACGCCGTGAGCGTATGGGCCACATTGAGCTGGCTGCGCCTGTTGCTCATATCTGGTACTTAAAGTCACTGCCTTCACGTATCGGCTTGATGCTCGATATGAAGCTTCGTGACATTGAGTCCGTGCTTTATTTTGAAAGCTATGTTGTGACCGATGCCGGCATGACAGAGCTCAAGGAGCGCGAGCTTCTGAACGAAGAGCAGTATGTTGAAGCTCTGACCAAGTACGGTGATGATTTCAGCGCCAAGATGGGTGCTGAGGCCATTCTGGATCTTTTAAAGCAGATCGATCTGTACATGGAAGAGAAGAACCTGCGTGAGGCTCTGGATTCCACCTCTTCTGAATCAAACCGCAAGAAGTATGCTAAGCGTCTGAAGCTTATTGAAAGCTTCATCAAGTCCGGTAACAAGCCTGAGTGGATGATTTTAACCGTCCTTCCGGTTCTGCCTCCTGATTTACGTCCTCTGGTACCATTGGATGGCGGTCGTTTTGCAACCTCCGATTTGAACGATCTCTACCGTCGCGTTATCAACCGTAACAACCGTCTTAAGAGACTGCTTGAGTTGGCAGCTCCTGAAATCATCGTACGCAACGAAAAGCGTATGCTTCAGGAATCCGTAGACGCGCTGATGGACAACGGCCGTCGCGGTCGTGCTATCACCGGCTCTAACAAGCGTGCTTTGAAGTCCTTAGCTGACATGATTAAGGGTAAGCAGGGCCGCTTCCGTCAGAACCTCTTAGGTAAGCGTGTTGACTACTCAGGCCGTTCAGTTATTACCTGCGGACCTTACCTCCGTCTGCATCAGTGCGGTCTTCCTAAGAAGATGGCACTCGAGCTTTTCAAGCCCTTCATCTATGGCCGTCTGGAATTACGCGGCATGGCAACCACCATCAAGGCTGCCAAGAAGATGGTTGAGCGTGAGGATCCTGTAGTATGGGATATTCTCGACGAGGTAATTCGCGAGCATCCTATCATGCTCAACCGTGCACCTACCCTGCACCGTTTGGGTATTCAGGCATTCGAGCCGATTCTGATTGAAGGTAAGGCAATCCGTCTGCACCCGCTGGTATGTCCTGCATTCAACGCAGACTTCGACGGTGACCAGATGGCTGTGCACGTGCCTTTGACCTTAGAGGCTCAGCTGGAAGCACGTTGCCTGATGCTTTCCACCAACAATATTCTTTCACCTGCATCAGGTGATCCAATCATTGTTCCTGCACAGGACGTGGTACTGGGCCTGTACTATCAGACCCGCATGAGAGTTGGTGCCAAGGGCGAAGGCTTGATCGTATCTTCAGCTGAAGAGGCCGAGCGTCTGTATAAGTCAGATTTAGCTGACTTCCAGGCACGTATCGCCTGCCGTGTCCGTTACTGGACCAAGGATCAGGAAACTGGCGAGTTCACTGAGCACAACGAATTACGTCTGACCACCATCGGCCGTGCAATGCTGTCTCTCATTCTGCCTAAGGGCTTGTCATATGACTTGATTGACCCTGCAGCAGAGGGCGTCAACGAGCAGACCTTACCTGAGATCATGTCTCACAAGGATTGGTTCACTCATGTGTCCAACCAGCCTTTGGGTAAGAAGAAGATCGGTGCCTTATTGAACACCTGCTATCACCAGCTTGGTCTTAAGGATACCTGCATGTTTGCCGACCATATCATGTACACCGGCTTTGCTCACGCAGCATTGTCAGGCTCATCAGTATGTGTTGACGATATGTTGATCCCTGATGAGAAGCACGCAATCATTTCTCAGGCTCAAAAGGAAGTGATGAGTGTTCAGTCTCAGTATGAGAACGGCCAGATCACCGCAGGTGAGAGATATAACAAGGTCATCGACGTCTGGGCAACTGCTAACGATAAGGTTGCCAAGGCCATGATGAGCAACCTCTCAGTGCAGGAAGCTACCAATATTCTGGGTGAAACCGAGAAGGAAGCCTCCTTCAACTCCATCTTTATGATGGCTGACTCTGGTGCTCGTGGTTCACCGGCTCAGATCCGTCAGCTTGCCGGTATGCGTGGCTTGATGGCTAAGCCTGACGGCTCCATCATCGAGACCCCTATTACCGCAAACTTCCGTGAAGGCTTGAACGTACAGCAGTACTTTATTTCAACCCACGGTGCACGTAAGGGCCTGGCTGATACCGCATTGAAGACCGCAAACTCCGGTTACCTGACCCGCCGTCTGGTCGACGTCGCTCAGGATCTGGTGATTACTGAGGATGATTGCGGAACCACCGATGGTCTGGTCATCACTCCTCATGTTTCAGGTGGTGATGTTATCGAGAATCTCCGTGATCGTGTGTTAGGCAGAACTGTTGCTGTTGATATTCTAAAGCCCGGTTCACAGGAAGTCCTGATCGCTGCCGGCACTTTGCTTGATGAGAAGCTGTGCGATGTTCTGGAGTCCTTCAAGATTGATCGCGTCAAGGTCCGTTCACCCATTACCTGTAAGTGCAAGTTCGGTATCTGCGCTCAGTGCTACGGCCGTGATCTGGCCCGTGGTAAGAAGGTCAACCCCGGTGAGGCTGTCGGTGTTATCGCTGCTCAGTCAATCGGTGAGCCTGGTACCCAGCTTACCATGCGTACCTTCCACATCGGTGGTGCCGCATCACGTGCGGTTGCTGAATCCGGTGCTACCGTACGTAATAACGGTTCCATCAAGATCGAGAACTCCAAGACCGTTACCAATACTGATGGCAAGGATGTAGTAGTTTCCCGTCAGTCAGAGCTGTTCGTTATGGACGAGTTCGGCTCTGTGAAGGAATCTCACAAGATCCCTTACGGTGCAGTGCTTGATGTGAAGGAAGGCGACGAGGTTAAGGTCGGCCAGACCGTAGCCCGTTGGGATCCTCATACTCATCCAATCGTATCTGAAGTACGCGGTTTCATTAAGTACATCGACATCATCGAAGGTGTTACTGTCGATAAGAAGGAAGACGAGGCTCTCGGTATTTCCTCAATTGAGGTTCGTGAGTTAGCCGCCCGTCCTGCTAACGGTAAGGAAAAGCGTCCTTCCGTTAAGATCATCGATGCTAACGGCGAGGATGTGAAGATCCCCGGAACTGATGTTTCTGCTCAGTACATGCTGCAGGCAAAGGCCATTGTGCAGTTGCAGGATGGTGCCGAGGTTTCCTTAGGTGACGTCATTGCACGTATTCCTCAGGTAGCTGGTGGTACCAAGGATATTACCGGTGGTCTTCCCCGTGTTGCAGATCTGTTCGAGGCCCGCTCTCCTAAGGAGCCTGCAATTCTCGCAGAAATATCTGGTACTGTTACCTTCGGTAAGGAAACCAAGTCCAAGCGCCGCCTGATCATCACTCCTGCAGAGGGAGCTACCGACGAGTTCGGCAACCTCATTCCTCAGCATGAGGAGATGATCGCTCTGTCCCGCAACCTCAACGTATTCGAGGGTGAAACCGTACAGAAGGGCGAAATGATCGCTGAAGGTCCTGAGTCACCTCACGATATCTTAAGATTGCGTGGTGTTGATGCAGTTGCCAACTACATCGTTAACGAAGTTCAGGACGTGTACCGTCTGCAGGGCGTGAAGATCAATGACAAGCACATTGAGACCATCGTCCGTCAGATGCTGCGCAAGTGCGAGATCCTTGACTCCGGCGATTCACGTGAGTTCATCACTGGTGAAGTTGCGGAGGTTTCTCATGTCCGCACTGCTAACGAGAAGTTGATTGCCAAGGGTAAGAAGCCTGTTGCCTACAGACACATTCTCATGGGTCTGACCAAGGCTTCCCTGAGCACTGACTCCTTCATTTCAGCTGCATCCTTCCAGGAAACCACCCGTGTTCTCACCGAGGCTTCCGTTGAAGGTAAGATCGACGATCTGCGCGGCTTGAAGGAAAATGTCATCGTCGGCCGTCTCATCCCTGCCGGTACCGGCTTCAAGTATCACAAGGAGCGCAGAGATGCTCTTGAGCGTGCAGAGGCCGCTCATGAAGAGCAGCAGGCATCAGTGTCCACTGAAGAGCTTCAGAAGCAGCTGGGTGCAGCTCTGGAGGCTGTTGACGCCAGCGGCAATATCTAATTCAGTTTAGTTAATCAAACGCCTGAAGGATGATGAATTCTTCAGGCGTTTTTGTTTATCTGAGGTTTGCACTGAATTTGCTTTCTTGTGCCGACAACTTTCGCTTTTGGTAAAATAGGCAAATTTTTTTACAAGGCAAGGACGGTTATGTGTCTTACTGCCTTAATTCTTTTGACAAGATCCATACAATAACAAGAGGAAAACTTATGGACGTGCACTATAAGCCTTATGCCCCGTTGGTTGAACGTATTAAGCAGGACGGGTTGTGTCTTGAGGGTGGTATTTTAAAGGTCGACAGCTTTATCAATCATCAGATTGATCCGACTTTATTGCAGTCTATGTCCATTGAGTTTGTAAGACGTTTTGCAAACAAGGAAATAAATAAGATCCTAACCATTGAAGCGTCCGGAATTGCGCCTGCCATCATGGTGGGCTTTTTATTAAATATTCCCGTGGTATTTGCAAAAAAGAAGAAGCCTTCTACCATGAACGACATGTGGGTAACGGAAGTATTTTCTTTTACTAAAAATCAGACCTACAGCATCTGCTGCTCAAAGGAATTCTTAGGAAAGGGCGATAAGGTGTTATTTATCGATGATTTCCTTGCCAAGGGAAATGCTGCCAAGGGCATTATTGATCTGGTGAAATCTGCAGGAGCTGAGCTCTCCGGTATGGGATTTATCGTTGAAAAATCCTTCCAGCACGGTGGTGATTATTTAAGAGAGCAGGGCTATCAGGTCGAGTCTCTGGCTATCATCGACAGCCTGGATGATTGCAAGATAACTTTTAGAAACGAGAAATAATCCATGACCTCATCAGTTGAATCTAAGAACGAAGCCTGTCAGTTGGATGCTGAGGATTCTATTGCCTTACGTCAATCTGAGCTTATCTATCAGTTAGAGGATCGTCCTCCTCTAAAGGAGACACTGTTTGCAGCTTTCCAGCATCTGCTGGCAATTTTCGTAGCAATCATAACTCCTCCTTTTATCATTGCCGGTGCCCTGAAGCTCGATCTTGAGACTACAAGCTATCTCATCTCAATGTCACTTCTGGCATCAGGTGTTTCAACCTTTATTCAGTGCCGCAAGGTAGGTCCCATAGGTTGCGGTCTGCTGTGCATTCAGGGTACATCCTTCTCTTTCATCTCTCCTATCATTGGCGCGGGATTAAACGGAGGACTTGCTGCAATTTTCGGTGCAGTGATTTCAGGCTCTGTAGTTGAGATGTTTATCAGCAGGATCCTGAAATTTACCCGTCAGATCATAACCCCGCTGGTATCAGGCATCGTGGTAACCCTGATAGGCTTAAGTCTTATCAAGGTCGGTGTGATCTCCTGTGGCGGCGGCTTTGGTGCAAAGGGCGATGGAACCTTTGGATCCATGGAGAATCTGGGGCTTGCGGCACTGGTTATAGTTTGCATTCTGTTCTTTAACCGCAGCTCCAACCGTTATCTTAGAATGAGCTCTATTGTGATTGGTCTCGTGATTGGATTTGTGGTGGCTTATTTCCTGGGGCGTGTGGATTTCTCTCAAATTCAAAGCTACGGCGGCTTCAATATTCCCAATCCATTTAAATATGGTTTGGCATTTGATCCTGCCGCCATTATCGGTCTGGGTATTGTCTACCTCATCACCTCAATAGAGGCTTATGGTGATATTACCGCCAACTCTCTCATTTCCGGTAAGGAGATATCCGGCCCGGCATTTGAGAAAAGAGCCGCAGGTGGCATTCTCTCAGACGGCTTTAATTCCCTGCTGGCAGGCTGCTTGAACTCATTCCCTAATTCCATCTTTGCCCAGAATAACGGCATGATCCAGCTAACCGGTGTGGCATCGCGCTATGTCGGTTACTTCATTGCCTTATTTTTAGTGGTATTGGGAGCCTTCCCTGCTGTAGGTAAGATCTTTGCCTTGATCCCTGATCCGGTATTAGGTGGCGCAACCTTATTGATGTTTGGTACTGTGGCTGCTGCAGGTATCAGAATTATTTCTACTCAGAGGATGAACCGCAAGGCTATTCTGGTTATGGCTTTAAGTTTCTCCTTTGGTCTTTCTGTTGAATTGGTGCCTGAAATCCTCTCTCAGCTTCCGCAGGGGATTTCTAATTTACTCTCATCAGGTATTACCACCGGTGGCATTGTTGCTATTTTGTCTAATATGCTGATCCGTATTAAAGAGTAAGCCTTTTAATTTTTCAGCAAAGCCGTCCTCAGGAGCGGCTTTTTGCTGGGGCAAATAAAAAGGGCTGTGCCCTGACAGAGCACAGCCAAAAAGCATGCGTAATAAACTGTTAAAAATGTTCTCTAGCCGTTATTCTCCATGCCGATCAGATCAAACTTCTCGGTGCTTACAATCACTTTGAAGCTGTCCTTTTCAGGTTTTTCGCATTTGACCTTAATTAAATGAGAGGAGCAGTCGTAGTACCAGCCGCCACTGGATGCTTCATAGTCCTCGGCTACAAGGTAGCGCTTGAGTGCAACTCCATCGCAGCTTACAAACAGGGCTCCTTTTTCAGGAGATACCACTTCAAGCTCAAGCTTCTGGTAGCTGTGATTGAGTTTGCCTGACTTGTCAAAGCTTATCTCCATGCGATCTCCCTTATGCACGGAGATCCTGGTTAAGGCATAACCGCCGTTTTCAAAGTCTTTGGTGTGACCGTCATCTTCATAGTAGTCAAAGCTGACATCAGAGGCTCCTGCAACAAGAAGCTTAAGTGTAGTCACCTTGTCAAAGACGGCGCGCTTGATGTCATCTGACATCACCACTAATGCTCTGTCACACAGGAACATAGGAATAGAATCCTCGTTCACCGGGAGCAATATGGTCTGACCGCCCTCATAGGCTTTGAATTTGTCATGAATGTCATACCAGGTATGACCTGCAGGAAGATATACAGGGCGTCTGGTCTGACCCTTTTCAAGTACGTTGGCAATCAACAGGGATTCACCGAACATGAAGGTCAGATTGTCATCAGTAATGGCCTTAGGATCATCCGGGAATTCCATGAACAGAGGTCTCATAACCGGCAGACCGTTCTGATGTGCCTGATACATCAGAGAGTAGATGTAGATGAGCAGACGGTAACGTATAGCCCAGGCCTTTCTGATTTGAGGCAGGTACTCAGGATACATCCATGGCTGGGTTACGGTATTGTCAGAATTGGCAGAGTTTATTGTAAAGCGCGGCTGGAAAATACCGTTCTGGATCCAGCGCAGCAGCAGCTCAGCCTCAGGTGCCGGACCTGCAAAGCCGCCGATGTCACAGCCGGTGTTGGCAACACCTGAGATACCCATACCCAGAATAGTTGCAACGTTGTACTTAAGAGTATTCCATGAGGTCAGATTATCGCCGTCCCATACCTGAGCATAGCGCTGAATACCGGCATAGCCTGCGCGGGAGGTGATAAAGGGACGCTCATTAGGGTATACGTCGGCAATAGCTTTTTTAGCTGTATAGGCCATCATATTTGACTGAAGGATCTTATATTCAGCCATGGTGCCGCCCTGACCTTCAGCACTTACAACCGCTTCTCGATCCTCAACGCCATCGTATTCACAGTTATCATTCCATACTGTGAGTACGCCTTTTTTGAGCATCTGGTACTCAAGGAGCTCTGTCCATGCGGCGCGTCCCTCAGGAGATGTGAAGTCCACGAAATTGCCGGGACCTCCCCACCATCTGCCAACATAGTTTTCCTTACCGTCAGGAGTTTTTACAAAGGCGTTATGCTTAAGATAGTGATCACGGAAGGGGTGATGCATCAGCACACCGGGCTTTAAATTCGGAATGACATTGATGCCCTTGTCAGATAAGGTTCTGATGAATCTGTCAGGATCTGGGAAACGTTTTAAATTCCAGTTGAAGGTATAACGCAGATTATCCTTTTCCCCAGATGAATGGCCGGATGCCAGCCAGAAATTGTCGATATAGAGATCTTCATCCAGGTGCTTTTGCACTACGGCGTAGATTTCCTCATCGCAGTTTTGCTCAAGCTCGGCATAGTACATGGTAGATGAGGTAAAGCCCATTTCCTGGAAGGTAGGCATGGCGCTGTTACCGGTAAGCAGGCAGTAGCCACTGACCACATCCTTAATTTCAGGACCGTTTATGAGGAATATATCGAGGTCGCCTCCGTCTGCCTGATAGAAGCAGTAAGGCTCCCAATAGCCGCTGCGCTCATTTCCCATATCGAAAACGCAGTCATAGCTGTTGTTATAAAAGAGGCCTAAATACTTACGTTTGGTATCATCAACACGTACATAGAAGGGAATATGTTTATATAGAGGTTCTCCAAACTGAGGATCATGTCCGATGGCATCCTTTGGACTCATGCGCATATGGCGTCCGCGCTTATCAAGAGCACCGGTTTTCTCGCCAAAGCCAAAGAAGTGATCGTGCTGCAGATCAATTTTGCTGTAATGAGTGATACGGCCCAGAAAATCCTTATCAAAGGCGCGTTCCTTCAGATCCTCATAGAGAACAGAGCCATCCTTCTTATCGATTAATTTGAATGAAAGAGGATGCTTTCTTAAAACTAAAGTTAAAGTTGCTGTTTCAAAGAAAATTGAATTTTCATCTTCAGTGTAGGCAACATCCAGGGCCTTGATACGCTGTCTTTCGTCCTTGAAAAGTTCGTCAAGCTCATCATCCCAGGCTGTGGTAACCAAAGCATAGGAGCGCTCTTTGAACTTTCCATCAAAGCTTGCTCTGATGCGGATGATGTCATCTGTTAAAAAGCAGAGCTTAACCTGACCGCCGTCAGCAAATACGTGATAGCCGCAGTCTGTTTTTTCAATTTTCTGAAAGTCTTTAATAAACATAATAGTTTCCAGCTTTAAAAGGAGGGGAGGGATCTCCCCTCGTTTACATAACTGTGTTTAGATTAAACCCATAGCCTGAGGTACAGCCAGTGATAAGGCTGGAATGTAGGTCAGAGCCAGGAGGATTAGGAAGAGCACAATAAAGTAAGGAACAAGCTTACGTGAAACATCCTCAATTGACATCTTTGTGATGGAGCAGCCTACGAACAGAACTGAGCCCACCGGAGGAGTCATTGAGCCTATGCACATATTGAAGATGAGCACGACACCAAACTGCACCGGATCCATGCCAAGAGAGGTAGCAATAGGCAGGAAGATCGGGGTGAAGATCAGAATTGCCGGAGTGATGTCCATGAACAGACCGATAATCAGCAGGATGATGTTGATGAGGAACAGGATCACATACTTGTTATCGCTGATGGAGACGATACCGCGGGCGATGGCATCAGGAACACCAGAGTAGGCCATAACCCATGACATGGCAGAGGATGCGGAGATTAGGAACAGAATGATGCCGGAGGTGATGGAGCTTGATACCAGGACCTTCTGGAAGGACTTCCAGGTAATTGAGCGGTAGAAGATTGAGAGCAGCAGGCAGTAGAGCACGCAGACACCGGCACCTTCGGTTGCAGTGAAGACACCGCAGACGATACCGCCGATGACGATGATGATGAGGGCAAAGCTTGGGAGTGCCTCTAAGGTGATCTTAAGTGCGGTAGCAAAGGGGACGGCTCCGGTTGTAGGATACTTATGTTTCTTTGCATACCAGAAGGCTACGCCCATCACGCCAAGCCCCATCAGAATACCGGGGATGTAACCTGCCATGAAGAGTGCTGAAATTGATACACCGCCTACAACGGTTGAGTACACGATGAAGGCTGAGGTAGGAGGGATCAGAAGGCCGGTAGGTGCAGATGCAATGTTAACGGCAGTTGCAAAGGACATGTCATATTTCTCCTCCTTCTGAATAGGGGCGATGGTGCCGCCCATGGCAGAGGCTGCGGCTACAGCAGAGCCTGCAAGGGAGCCAAAGAGCATGTTGCCAAGAACGTTGGTCTGTGCAAGAGAGCCTGGGATAAAGCCGCAGAAGAGCTTGGCAAAGTTGATCATGCGACGGGCAATACCGCCGTTGTTCATGATATTACCTGCCAGAATGAAGAGCGGCACAGCTAGCAATGAGAAGCTCTCAACACCGGAGTTCATCTTCTGCATGGTAATAAAGGTGATCTGATCCCAGCTTAAGCTTGAAAGCCCGGTGATTACAGATGCAATGACAATAGCAACGCTGATAGGTACAGAGAGCGCAAGCAGAATAATAAAGACTGCAAACAGCGTGACAGTAATTAATGCAATAGACATTATTCGTTACCTCCTTCAACAGAAATACCGGTGAAGTCTTCATAGAGGTTGATGAGCTGAGCAAAGATAATAAATACGCCGGAGATAGGGGCTACTGCGTAAACTAAGGAACGGGGAATTCCTAAGAGGGCGGAGTATTCCATCTGCGCAGAGAGTGCAAGCTTGGTACCACCGATTACGATGATGGAGACAGCAAATACCAGGATCAATGCGTCAACAAAGATCTTGATCAGGCGCTGAGTACGCGGATCGGTCTTATCACGCAGGAAGGTCAGTGCCATGTGCTCGCGTGATGAGAAGGCGTAGGCTGCACCAAAGAAGCCGGTCCAGATCAGGAAATCACGCACGAGCTCTTCAGTGAAGGATGCAGGATTATTCAGGCAGTAGCGGGTGAAGACCTGCCATAAAACCAGGAAGGTCATGATGCTAAGCAGCACGGTGCAAACACGTGAGAGCAGGTAGGTCATTACCTTTCTCACCTTAACCATAGATTCGTACATCTTATTCCTCTCTTATCTCTTTGATGAGATCAAGTAATTTGCCAACACCAGAATATTCGGCGCGATAGCTGTCGATCATTGGAGCGGTAGCCTTGCGGAAGGCTTCCTTGTCGACATCGGTTACGAAGGTAACGCCCATTTTTTCAGTGGCCTCTTTGATGGCATCTGCTACAGATTTATCCCATTCAACAGCATGGGCCTTGGTAGAGTTACGGGCAGCTTCAACCAGAATGTCCTGATCCTCTTTGGTTAGGGAATCCCAGATTTTTGATGAAATGATCATTGCGTCGGGGATCATGGCGTGCTGATCCTGGGAGTAGACCTTGCAGATTTCACCATGCTTGCCGAGGGTTAAAGCAGTTTCATTATTTTCAGTACCGTCGATCACGCCGGTCTGCAGTGAGGTGTAGACATCACCGTAGGACATAGCCACCGGAGTACCGCCCATGAGACGGATCATCTCAGTCTGTGATCTCATATCCATTACACGGATCTTCTGGCCATCAAGATCGGCCGGGGTACGGATAGCCTTCTTCGGAGTATAGAAGGAGCGGGATCCTGATGTGTAATAGGTCAGAACGACAAAGCCGTCATCGTGAGTTGACTTGAAAAACTCATACATCTTGTCGCTGTTCATGACCTTGTAGAAGTCTTCAGTGCTCTCAAAAACGTAGGGAAGACCAAAGGCATGGAAAGCATCGTTGTAGGTAGCAAGCATAGGTGATGAAACCTTGGTCATGCCGATTACGCCTGCCATAACCTGCTCCATCTGCTCATTCTCTGAGCCCAGCTGACCGTTGGCAAAGATCTTAAGCTTGATGCGGCCGTTGGTTTTGGCAGTAACCTCATCACCGAACTGTTTCATAGCAATATGTACAGTGTGGGTCTCTGACAGAGAGTGAGCCAGGGTAAGCTCAAGCGGATGCTCAGCTGTGGCCTGAGCACTGGATGATGCACTCTGCGGTCCGCATCCTGCGAGCATTATTCCTGCTGCGCAGACCAGACCTGCTAGTAGTTGTTTTTTCATGCGAAAAACTCCTGTGTTTATTTTGAATGGGATAAGGCTCTTTCTGTTTAAAAGAGCCTTATGTACTTGTTTTACATACCGATCATGTCGAATGGCTCAAAGGAGACCGTGATGGTCTTAAAGAGATCTTCCTTAGGAATACGGATCTCAACGCACTTCTTAGTCTGGGAGTAACGCCAGCAGGCCTCAGTGCAGCTTTCAAACTTCTCACGGTGGAGCAGGTTGACTAAGGTCCTGTCGCCGACCTTTACCCAGAACGGGCATTTGTTCTTGTTGATAAGCTCTACATGCATGCTTTCAAGATCTGATTTGTAACTGCCTTCGCCGTTAAAGCTCAGGGTGCAGACACTTCCTGTCTTAAGCTCGATGCTTGTGGTGCGGTAATCGCCCTTTTCGTAATTGAAGGTGACGCCGTCATCTTCAAACAGAGTGAACTGGGCATCCTTATCCACAGAGGTGATCACATGTAAGGCGCGGACCTTATCCTTTTGGAGGTTATGAAGTCTGGTGTCAGAGAGCACCAGGATCTCACCTGCACGTAAGAACATGGGAATGGAGGCCAGATCCACGTCAAACTCGTAGGTCTCACCGCCCTCATAGCGTTCGTAGCCATCCATGTCGTAGAACACCTCATCCTTAGGGAAGTAGACCTCACGCTTGGTCTGACCCTTATAGAGGATATTGGCAACCAGCAGGGCATCACCTAACATGAAGGTATCCTGCTCGTCGTAGCACGCAGGATCCTGCTGGAATGCATAGAGCATTGGATTAAAGTAAGGCAGACCTGTTACATGGGCACGGTACATCAGTGAGTAGAAGTAGGGAGACAGTGCATAGCGTAAGGTTATGGCATCATGGATTAAATCCTTGGTGCGGCTGTACATCCAGGGCTCGGTCACAGAATTGTCGATATTGACTGAGTGAATGGAGAAGCGTGGCTGGAAAATACCGTTTTGAACCCAGCGTACGAACAGCTCCTCTTCAGGGGCAGGGCCGTAGAAGCCACCGATATCAGCACCCTGATTAGCAACGCCTGATAGGGACATGCCAAGTAAGGTGCCGACGTTGTAGCGCAGGGTATCCCAGTGAGTAAGGTTATCGCCACACCAGGTTTGAGCATAGCGCTGAATACCTGCATGACCTGAACGACAGACGATGAATGGGCGTTCGTTGCCAAAGTATTCCTTTAAGGCTTCGACGGTTATGTGGCAGAAAATATTGGATTGAGCAGCCTTTATTGCGCCGACCTTGGCACCATAGCCCTCATAGCAGCAGCGGCTGTCCTTATTTACCAGAGAATCATATTCGCAGTTATCGTTCCAGACACTGCGGCAGCCGTAGGCAAAAAGGCTGTCCTTTAGCTGCTGCTTCCAGTATTCACGTCCCTTGGGGTTGGTAAAATCAGCAAAGTATCCCTTGCCGCCCCACCAGGTACCGGTAGCAGGCTTGTCTTCCTTTTCATCCTTGATGAAAATCTCATGCTCCAGCATATCCTGCATTTTGGGATGAACCTTGAGAATTCCCGGCTTGACGTTAGGTGAGACCAGGACACCGCGATCGTTCATTTCCTTAAAAAAGGCGGATGGATCGGGGAAGCGCTCCTTGTTCCAGGTGAATACACAGCGCTTGAGACCGTCCTTTGTGTCAGCTGTGCAGTAGCCTGAGGAGAGCTGAAAGCCGTCAATACCGAGATCCTCCTCACCACAGTTATCGATAAACTGGGAAATGGATTTATCGCAATCCTTCTCAAGCTCAGAGTAGAACATGGAGGAGCCCAGATAGCCTAAGGCACCCTTAGGCAGCAGGGCACTCCTGCCGGTAAGAGAGGTAAAGCGCTGTACCACATCACAAACCTTAGGGCCTGCAATAAAGAACAGATCAATATCACCGTTGTCGGTTCTGAAGGTGGAGCTGCGGTGCCAGTAATTGCTCTTGCGACGGCCCATATCGAAATCGCACTCTGAGGTGGTGTGATAGAAGTAACCGCAGGCGCGGGTGGTTGAGTGAGACAGCTTGATATAGAAGGCGATATGTTTATAGAGAGAATCGGTGCGTTTGGCATCATAGCCCATAGCATCGGTAGGGAATAAGGCCATATATTGCTGAGCCTTGTTAAAGTCGCCGCCCTTTTCACCAAAGCCGTAGAAGCCGTCGTCGGCTTCAATTTCGGAGGTATGCATACGACGGTGATTGCTGTCCTCGCGCAGAGCCAGATCAACGCAGTCACGATGGAGCACATGGCCTTCCTTGTCAGAGATCTCAAGCTGATAGGGAGCCTTGGTAATCTTTACCACAAGCTTATTGCCGGTGATGACAAAGCTGTCGCTGTTATCCGTAAGCTCTGAGGAGGCAACCTCTACACGGGAACGGTAATCCTTTAAAAGCTCGTCGGCGCCGTCATCCCATGCGGTCATGCAAAGTGAGTAGGAGCACTCATGAAAATCACCGTCAAATCCGGCACGGATCCTGATGATATCGTCAGTCATGAACCACAGGCGAATATCAACCTCATTGGTTTTGACTACATAAAAGTTGTTCTGTTTTTGGCAGGCAGTAGCCTCGGTGATGATCCTCATAGGGAAACCTCTTGTTATCAATCTGAAAAAAAGTATAGTTTCCGGGAGGTCTAAAATCTTTACAGCAATTGTTGTAAAATGTTAAAAAATCAACATATCTTGCGTTTGAATAATTATTGTTATCTAGGTCACAAAACTGACCGACTAGTATCTTAGTCTGTCAGTAAAGGCGGCAGGGACATATCCTATGATCGATCACGCAGCCCTCAATATAGACAGCGGCAAGAAAATTGCCGCCGAGTTCGTAAAGACGGTAAATGACAATACATTGATATGTCATTATCATGATTTCTATGAGCTTTTTTATCTGCATAAGGGAGAGCGCTTCGTCACGCTCAATTCCAGCACTTTCCTGCTGAAGGAGCATGACTTTATTATCATGCCGCCTTACTCAATGCATAGCTCCTGCTCAAAGGATAATGTCACCTTCGGCCGTTCGGTGGTCTATTTTAAAAAGGAAGCAGTACCTCAGCAGATTGCAGAGTTTATCTGCAATAACGAGCAGCCATGGTCAATTGCTGATGACAAGAAAAGAGCAGAGCATGAAGCCCTGGTACTGGCTATGGGATCAGAAAGTGAAAATAACTTGCAGTTTTCGGACATGCTTCTGGAAGCTCAGCTCAAGCAGCTGCTGATTTCCTCACTGCGTTACCATGATAAAACGCCCAAGGTTGTATATGAACCCAAGCTTTCTGCGGTAGTGCGTTTTATTCAGGAGAATTATGGCCAGAAAATGGATCTGCAGCTGCTTGCAGATAAGTTTTTTGTAAGTAAGTTTTATCTGTGCCGGATTTTCAAACGCTATACCAACAGTTCGGTAATTGAATACATTAACAAGACGCGTATTCTGCATGCCAAGCGTCTGTTTGCAGAGAGTGATATGTCCGTAACCGATATTGCCTCGGAGGTGGGATTTTCCTCTCTGACTCACTTTGAGCGTACATATTTAAAGATCGCCGGGGAGGCACCAAAGAAAACCAGTATGAAGGTTAGACAATTCAGAGCACAGGGTGCTAAAGTACGCGATACATCTGTAGAAATTAGTAACAGTTAGGAAGGAATAAAAATGGCTGAGATTAAGGTTATTGCAACTGATAAGGCTCCTGCTGCCATCGGTCCCTATGTTCAGGGCAGGATTGTAAACAATATGCTTTTTGCATCAGGTCAGATCCCCTTGGTTCCTGCAACCGGTGCCATGGCCGAAGGTGGCATTAAGGAGCAGGCCTATCAGGCTCTTACAAACGTTAAGGCTTTAGTTGAGGCTGCAGGTACCGATCTTGAGCATGTGGTCAAGACCACCTGTTTTTTAAAGGATATTGCTGATTTTGCTGCCTTTAATGAGGTATACGCAGAGTTTTTCTCCAAGAATGCTCCAGCACGCTCCTGTGTAGGAGGCATCGATCTGCCTAAGGGCGCCTTGTGCGAGATTGAAGTTATTGCTGCCTTGTAATCTCTTCTTTAACAGCAGGGAGGAGTATGAGTACCTCCCTGTCTGACTTGCAGGTGTTAAATCGTTAATGAAGTATTTTGTTGTTATTAGAACTGCTCCTAAAAATTTAGAGCTGCACAGCTATATCAGAGATACCCTGGAGGCGCTGCTTGACTTAGGATCTGAAATTGCTGCGGTATTTTTTACCGAGCAGGGGGCGAGTATTGCATCTAGGAATTTTGCCGGGAATTCAGTTGAAGCCCGGATTCAGCAAGGCTATATGACGTTAAAGCAGAGAGGCGTTGAGCTTTTGTGCTGCGGAGGCGCTTTTCGCGGACTTGGCATGTCAAATGATGATGTTCAGGATGGAATTGCTCTTGCCGGAAATCTGGAGCTCTCACAGCTTTTTGCTCAATATCAGGCCCTGGAGTTTTGATGAAAACTGTTATTTTGGCTTCAGATCCCTATACCTCTCAGAGCTATGAGCAGGGGATAGAGGTTGCATTAAATTTAGCTGAAGCAGGAATTGAGGTGCAGGTTGTTGCAGCCTCAGATTTTTTGCGAGCTTATGAAGGTATAAAACCTGACTGTGTAATTTTAAAAAAGCTTAATCAGCTTGAGTTATTCGATATCCCGGTGATATCCGGAGTGGGTGATTGCTGTATTTTTGATCCTGATGCAGGAGTGATGAGTTTTTAATGTTGCACATAATAATGAGCAAGAGAGGGTGGGATGATTGTGCTGACACCTATGGCCATGATGTCGCAATTATTAGTCGCACGGCTTATGAAGAGCCGTTTGGTCCCATAGATGAGGAGGTTTCCTTTTCGTCAGTTTATCCTAACGGAAAGCTTACTCCCAGAAAACTGGCTGAGCTTATCGAAAAAAACAAGGGTCAGACAATTACTTGGTACTGAAAAATCTAAAGAAATTCCCACCTAAAAATTCAATTCTTAAAAAAAAGCGCTTTTTTTTGCGCTTTTATGTATTTTTTGCTCGTACTTGTAATAAAATATATCGCCCCTTATTTGGGGAAATAGTAAAGTCTGCCCGCAGGTGCGGGCTAACAGGAGATTTTATTTAGATGTCTACTATTAACCAGTTGGTGCGTAAGCCCCGCGTGAAGGTAGTGTCAAAGAACAAGGTTCCCGCCTTGGACGCATGCCCTCAGAAGCGTGGTGTCTGCACCCGTGTTTACACCACCACCCCTAAGAAGCCGAACTCCGCTATGCGTAAGGTTTGCCGTGTTCGTCTGACCAATGGCTTCGAAGTTACCTCTTACATCGGCGGCGAAGGCCATAACCTCCAGGAGCACTCCGTGGTTATGATCCGTGGCGGCCGTGTCAAGGATTTGCCTGGTGTTCGTTATCACACCATCCGTGGTCAGTTGGACTGCGCCGGCGTGAAAGATCGTAAGCAGTCTCGCTCTAAGTATGGTGCTAAGAAGCCTAAGGCTTAAGCATTATTCTCCCGAGTAAGGCCAAACAATAATTAATTATTCAGGTTTAGTTTTGGAAAACCCTGAAACAAGAGGATTTTAGAATGCCTAGACGTCGTGTTGTAGCTCAGCGTAAGATTCTTCCGGATCCTAGATTCGGTTCTGAGCTCTTAGCAAAGTTCATTAACGTCGTAATGATGGACGGCAAGAAGTCAATCGCCGAAGCCATCGTTTACGGTGCTTTAGACACCATTTCCCAGAAGAGCGGCAAGGATCAACTCGCCCTGTTCGAGGAAGCCCTTGATCATATCCGCCCTGATGTGGAAGTTAAATCCCGCCGTGTCGGCGGTGCCAACTACCAGGTTCCGGTTGAAGTTCGTCCTGCCCGCGGCAATGCTCTTGCTATGCGTTGGTTAGTAGACGCTGCCCGTTCCCGTCACGAGAAGTCCATGGCTGCTCGCCTTGCAGGTGAGATGCAGGATGCCGTTGAGAACAAGGGCTCTGCCGTGAAGAAGCGTGAAGACGTTCATCGTATGGCCGAGGCTAACAAGGCCTTCAGCCACTTCCGCTGGTAATTTTGGAGTATTAATACTATGGCACGCGAAACTCCGCTTAAGTATTATCGTAACATCGGTATTTCTGCTCACATTGATGCTGGTAAGACCACTACCACTGAGCGTATTTTGTTCTACACCGGTAAGTCTCACAAGATTGGTGAGGTTCACGACGGTGCTGCTACCATGGACTGGATGGTTCAGGAGCAGGAGCGTGGTATTACCATTACTTCAGCTGCTACCACCTGCTTCTGGCATGGTATGGAACAGCAGTGGAATAACCCATACCGTTTCAACATCATTGACACCCCGGGCCACGTGGACTTCACCGTTGAGGTTGAGCGTTCCATGCGTGTTCTCGACGGTGCTGTGATGGTCTACTGCGCAGTAGGCGGTGTTCAGCCTCAGTCTGAAACCGTTTGGCGTCAGGCTAATAAGTACCACGTACCCCGTATTGCATTCGTCAATAAGATGGACCGTACCGGTGCTAACTTCCTCCGCGTTGTAGAGCAGATCGAGTCCCGTTTGAAGGGCATCCCTGTACCTGTCTGCCTGCCTATCGGTAAGGAAGACACCTTCGAGGGCGTCGTTGACCTCCTCAAGCTGAAGGCAATTGACTGGGATGATGCTTCTCAGGGCATTAAATTCAATTACGTTGATATCCCTGCTGATATGCAGGAGTTAGTTGACGAGTGGCGTGGCAAGCTGGTTGACGCTGCTGCTGAAGCTAACGATCAGCTCATGGAAAAATATCTTGAGAATGGCGACCTCTCTGAGGAAGAAATTCTTGCAGGTTTACGTGAGCGTACTCTCCGTAACGAGATCATCCCTGTTACCTGCGGCTCTGCCTTCAAGAACAAGGGCGTTCAGTTCATGCTGGACTGCGTTGTTCACTTCCTGCCTTCTCCTGTGGATATTCCTCCTGTTGACGGTAAGGATCTGGCTGGCAACGAGATCACCCGCAAGGCTGATGACAAAGAGCCTTTTGCCGCTTTAGCATTTAAGCTTGCAACCGATCCTTTCGTTGGTAACCTGACCTTCTTACGTTGCTATTCAGGCACCGTAGCTGCCGGTGATACCGTTCTGAACTCTGACCGTCAGAAGCGCGAGCGCTTTGGCCGTATCGTTCAGATGCACGCTAACCACCGTCAGGAAATCAAAGAGTTCGGTACCGGCGACATCGTTGCCACCATCGGCCTCAAAGAGACCACCACCGGTGATACTCTCTGCGATCCTGAGAAGCCCATCATCCTCGAGTCCATGATCTTCCCTGAGCCGGTTATTTCCGTAGCAGTTGAGCCTAAGACCAAGGCTGACCAGGAAAAGATGTCAATCGCTCTGAACCGTTTGGCTCAGGAAGATCCTTCATTCCGCGTCCGTACCGACGAGGAATCCGGCCAGACCATCATCTCTGGTATGGGTGAGTTGCACCTGGACATCATCGTCGACCGTATGCGTCGCGAGTTCAACGTTGAGTGCAACGTTGGCAAGCCTCAGGTTGCTTACCGTGAGACCATTAAAGCTTCCGTTGAGCAGGAAGGTAAGTTTGTTCGTCAGTCCGGCGGCCGTGGTCAGTATGGTCACTGCTGGCTTAAGCTTGAGCCTAATGAGGCTGGTAAGGGCTACGAGTTCACCAATGCCATCGTCGGCGGTGTTATTCCTAAGGAGTACATCCCTTCAATCGACAAGGGCATTCAGGAGCAGATGGAAAACGGCGTTCTGGCCGGTTTCCCTGTGGTGGACGTTAAGGCTACCGTGTTCGACGGCTCCTTCCACGAAGTTGACTCCTCTGAAATGGCATTCAAGATCGCTGCATCTATGGCATTCAAGGCCGGCTTCATGAAGGCTACCCCGATCCTCCTCGAGCCTTTGATGAAGGTTGAGGTTGATACTCCTGAGGATTACATGGGCGATGTTATCGGCGACCTGAACCGTCGTCGTGCTATCGTCGAAGGCATGGAAGACGGCCCTATGGGTAAGATCGTCAAGGCCATGGTTCCTCTCGGAGAAATGTTCGGCTACGCAACTGATCTGCGTTCACAGACTCAGGGCCGCGCCAGCTATGTAATGGAGTTCGGCCGTTATGCTGAGGCTCCTAAGAACATCGCTGAGGCTGTTATCAGTGAGCGTCAGGCCAAGCACAAGGCCGACTAATATCGGTAAACAATAATTTGGGGGAGCTCCAGGCTCCCCTATGTGAAAATTAAAGGAAACTTTAAAAATGGCAAAAGAAAAGTTCGTACGTGACCGCGTTCACGTAAACGTAGGCACCATTGGTCACGTTGACCACGGCAAGACCACCCTCACCGCTGCATTGACCACCGTTCTTTCCCAGTTCGGCGGCACTGCCATGAAGTTCGACCAGATCGACAACGCTCCTGAGGAGAAGGCACGTGGTATTACCATTAACACCTCTCACGTAGAATATGACACTGAGAAGCGTCACTATGCACACGTTGACTGCCCGGGCCACGCTGACTATGTGAAGAACATGATCACCGGCGCAGCACAGATGGACGGTGCAATCCTCGTAGTAGCAGCAACCGATGGTCCTATGCCTCAGACCCGTGAGCACATTCTGCTTGCCCGTCAGGTTGGTGTTCCTTACATCCTGGTATTCTTGAACAAGTGCGACATGGTCGACGACGACGAGCTCTTAGAGTTAGTTGAGATGGACGTCCGTGAGCTGCTCTCTCAGTATCAGTATCCTGGTGATGACACTCCTGTTATCCGCGGCTCTGCATTAGGTGCATTGAAGGGTGAAGAGAAGTGGACCAATTCAGTACTTGAGCTTGCCAAGGCAATGGACGAGTACATCCCTGATCCTAAGCGTGATATCGATGATCCTTTCCTCCTCCCTATCGAAGACATCTTCTCAATCTCCGGCCGTGGTACTGTAGTAACCGGACGTGTTGAGCGCGGTGTAGTAAATGTAGGCGACGAAGTAGAAATCGTTGGTATCCGTCCTACCACCAAGACCACCGTTACCGGTGTTGAAATGTTCCGTAAGCAGCTTGATCAGGGTCAGGCAGGTGACAACGTAGGCGTATTGCTGCGTGGTACCAAGCGTGACGAAGTTGAGCGCGGACAGGTACTGGCAGCTCCTGGCACCATTACCCCTCACACCAAGTTCACCGGTCAGGTATACGTATTGGGCAAGGACGAAGGCGGCCGTCACACTCCTTTCTTCAAGGGCTACCGTCCTCAGTTCTTCTTCCGTACCACTGATATTACCGGCACCATCGACCTCAAAGAGGGCGTAGAGATGGTAATGCCTGGTGACAACTGCGACATGATCGTAACCTTGATCCACCCTGTAGCAATGGCAAACGGCGAGCGCTTCGCAATTCGTGAAGGCGGCCGTACCGTTGGCGCTGGTGTTGTAGGCGAAATCGTTGAATAATCCTTAGGGAAAATTCAGAAAATCCTGCCTTAGGGCAGGATTTTTTTTGGCTGTTGCATTCATCAATTGTCCAGTGGTGATGGTTTTTTGGTATCTTAGGAAAATCCAGGTGATCGGGAAGCTTTTATGAAAGTAATTAAATATCTAACCTTTGGTGCAATTGTTCTTGCGGCAGTTTCCGCTGTTGGAACATTAGGCCTGGGATACGTGATCGACAGCAAGACAGATGATGTTCTCAGTAAGCTTCAATCCAGGATACCGGGACTTGAGCTTAAGGTTGTTCCGTCTGACAGGGGATTATTCTCAAACAGCGGTCGACTTTATTTAAGTTACGGATTGAATGGAAAAAGATCATCTCCTGATGAAAGAATATCCTTTGCCGTTGATTATTCAAATCATATCAGCTTTCTAAGTCTGGTCGGTAACTTCAGACGGGTGCGCGGCTTTGGCAATCTTGATGATCTGTTTCGTCCATTTATCAGTCAGCTGCCTGAGATAAAGGGCAGCTACAGTGCTTCGGTATTTAAAATGGGAGCCTCTGCTCAGGCTGCAACTAATGAATTTACCATGCCGCTTGCTGATGGCAGATGTACCTTTAAGCCTATCAATATGGAGCTTGGAATTGATGCATCCATGTCAGCCAGGGCAAGTTTAAAGCTTTCTAACGTAGATTGCGTAGGTGATGTGCTGTTTGCGCACCGCAATGCCTATGTCGTTGATATCGATGATTTTGCAGTAAGGGCAGAGCCGGAACTTGATGGTGCCAGTGTATCTTCTGTTGATATTGATGTTAGTGCCGGGAAGTTCGCCTTAGAGGCCTCAACTTTGTATCTTATCGGTTTCGGACCTGATGATGAGGTTAAGGATCCCAGTCTGCGTGAAGGACTTTTATTTAAGGATCCTGAATTATCGGTCAATATTTCCTCAGCAAACAACGGTTTAAGTGATATAGGTCTTGGCATTACCGGGTCTTATGCAATCGGTATGCCCTTTATCCGTGAGGGCGCCTTAATCCCCATGCAAAGCTTTGATAAGGTTGATCTTCAAAGTTCACTTTCAGCAATATCTTTAAAGAAAATCATATCCCTGCTGTCTAAGGGGCAGATGCCTGAACCAGCCGAGCTGAGCTCGGCGCTGTCATCCCTTGTTAAGCTTAAGATCATGAAGGCTTCATTTAGAAAGGATGGTGGGGATTTTGATTTGACAGGAGAGGCCTCTATAAAAGCGCATCAGGGAAACTTTTCAAATCCCAGCGTACATTTTAGTGGCAGAGCAGGTCAGAACATGGTCGATAGATTTTGTGAAAACGGATACAGCGGGACGTTACAGAGCTTAGTTCAAAGAGGCGCTATAAACTTAAATAACGGTGAGTATCATACCGATATCAGTTTTGACGGGAGCAAATTCCTGATGAACGGTATTGATATGAGTTCAGTAACGCTTTCAGACGATGAACGATAATCATTGTTGTGTAAAAAGAATTGAAAGTCAGGGCAGAAATATGCAGTCGATGTATGAGCTTAAAAATCATCAGGGGCCTTTGGTTGTAGCAGAGCTATCAGGCAATCATGACGGCTCTCTTGAGCGTGCTGTTGAACTTATGGATCTTGCACAGTCAAGCGGTGCTGATGCTGTAAAAATCCAGACTTATACCGAGGATTCCCTGACCTTGGATTCTGACAGAGAGGAATTTAAGATCAAAGGTGGTCTGTGGGGCGGGCAGACCCTCTACGAGCTGTATAAAAAAGCCAGAACTCCCCGCGAATGGATGAAGCCTCTTTTTAAGCACGCCAGAGAGAAGGGCATTTTGCTTTTCTCAAGTCCTTTTTCGCCGGAGGATGTTGATGCCCTGGAGGATGCAGGCTGCGGGGCTTATAAAATTGCCTCCTATGAATTAAATTATCCTGAGCTTATAGAGCTTTGTGCCGCTACGCATAAGCCTATGGTTATTTCAACAGGCCTTGGTAATTTAAAAGAGGTGGATCTGGCAGTTGAAATTGCCACAAGGGCCGGATGCAGTGAGCTTACGCTTCTGCACTGTGAAAGCAGATATCCTGCAGATCCCAGATCCTTTAATCTGCGTACAATTCCTTTTTATAAAAAGCGCTACGGCTGTTTTGCAGGGCTCTCTGATCATGCCCTGATTAATACTGCAGATATTGCTGCTGCCGCACTCGGTGCAGATATGATAGAAAAGCATTTTACAGATGATCGTAAAAAAGGCGGTGTAGACAGTGCTTTTTCAATGGAACCAGACGATCTTAAGGCTCTAAGACGGGATACAGAGATTGCATATTGTGCCTTGGGCGTTGAAGATCAGATTTTACATGATGACGAGCTGGCCTTAAGAAAGGGGCGTCGAAGCGTATATCTTGTAAGAAATCTTAAAAAAGGAGAGATTTTAAAACGCAGTGATGTAAAAATCGTGCGTCCCGGCTGTGGATTATCTCCTTATGAATTACCTCTTTTAATCGGTAAAAAGGCCTGCTGTGATCTTTTGGCTCCGTGCCCGCTTGAGAGTAAGTATTTTGAGTAACTTTTTGTTTGCCGGTATTTTTTGTGGGCTGAAGTCAGGCAGATACTGGCGCATTTTTTTTAAATAGTTCCGTAATGCTGCTTTTAAGCGTTTAACATTCATTTAACAATTCTCAACAGATCACTTAACAACACTCCAATATTCTGTATTCAGTTAAAAAAACGGATTTATATTGGAGTTTGAAATGAAATTATCAAAGATTTTTACTGTTATTGCAGTATCCACCGGTCTTGCTCTCTCTGCTCAGGCTAATGCAGGCTCTGTCTCAACAGATGGCTCAACCTCTATGGAAAAGCTCATCGGTGTTATGTCTGAGTCCTTCATGAAGGCTAATCCTGATATCACCGTTACCTACAATCCTACAGGCTCTGGCTCCGGTATTCAGGCTGCTCAGGATGGCCGCTGCGATATCGGCCTGTCATCCCGCGGTCTGAAGGCTGATGAGGCTCAGACCTTAGATGGTACTACCCTGGCTTTAGACGGTATCGTGATGGTGGTTAACCCTAAGAATCCTATCTCTGACTTAAGCCTCGATCAGATCAATAAGATCTACACCGGAGAGATCCGGAACTGGAAGGAAATCGGTGGTGCTGATGCTCCTATCGTGCTTATCGGCCGTGAAGCAGGTTCAGGTACCCGTGACGGCTTCGAGTCTGTAACCAACACCAAGGAAAAGTGCAAATACCGTCAGGAGTTGACCTCCACCGGTGACGTTATTACCACTGTTGCCCAGAATGTTAATGCTGTAGGTTATGCATCATTATCTGCTGTTTCCAAGAAGGTCAAGGGCTTATCAGTTGGCGGTGTCACTGCCTCTGAGGAGACTGTAAAGGATGGCTCCTACAAGCTTCAGCGTCCTTTCGTCCTCGTCACCAAGAAGGGTAAGGCTCTATCTGCTGATGCTCAGAAATTTGTTGATTACACCTTCTCAGCTGAGGCTAAGCCTCTGTTTGATAAGGCTGGCGTAGTTTCTGCCAAGTAATCAACCTAAAACAAACGGCAGGTCCTCGTGACCTGCCTTATTTGGATCTGAGCATATGTTCCAAGCTGAAAGAAAACTGATCAATACCGAGAAACTGGCCTATTGGATCTTTTTGATCCTGGGTGTGATGAATGTGGGCTTTGTGCTCATGATCTGTGTGTATCTGATCATCGCAGGCTTCCCTGCAATTTTAAAAATAGGTCCTGTGGATTTCCTGTTTGGCTCTGAATGGGCATCAACAGCATCACAGCCTAAATTCGGTATTCTGCCGTTTATTCTAACCTCTATCTACGGCACCATAGGTGCAATTGTAATCGGTCTGCCTCTGGGGTTTTTCTCTGCAGTGTATCTTGCCAAGATGGCATCTAAGAAGGTTAGAGCTGTAGTTGAACCGGTGGTTGATTTGCTTGCCGGTATTCCTTCCGTAGTTTACGGTTTTATTGGTATGCTGGTTCTGGTACCTGCTATACAGTCACTGTTCAATCTTCCTGACGGCTCTGGTCTGTTCGCCGCCATTATCGTTTTGGCAATTATGATTCTGCCGTCAATTATCAAGGTTTCCATCACTGCAATCGAGGCTGTTCCCGAGGAATATGAATTAGGCTCCCTGGCCTTAGGTGCAAATCGCGTTGAAACCATATTCAAGGTGGTGGTTCCTGCTGCAAGATCCGGTATCTCCGCGGCTGTTGTTTTAGGTGTAGGACGTGCAATAGGTGAGGCCATGGCCGTCATGATGGTTGCCGGTAATGCCTCTAACATGCCTTATTCAATCTTCGAGTCCGTGCGTTTCCTGACCACCGCTGTGGCATCTGAGATGTCTTATTCCTCAGGTCTTCAGCGCGAGGCTTTATTCTCAATTGCTCTCACCTTGTTCGTGTTCATCATGATCATCAATATGATTTTGAACATGTTCTTAAAAAAAGGAATTAAACGCTGATGTCAGTCTCATCTGTAAAAAGAAAGATCTACAAGGATGTGATGCTGACGCTGTCACATGTGTGTATGGCGATCACCGTCGCGCTGGTGTTCTTCCTTATAGGTTATATTTTCGTAAGCTCAGTGCCTTACTTCTCCTGGCAGCTGCTGTCCACCTCTCCAAGCTACCTTGAGGAAACCATCGGTGTCCTGCCGGATATCATGAACACCATTTATATTATCTTTGCAGCCTTATGTCTGGTGCTGCCTATGGGCGTGGGCACTGCAGTTTATCTGAATGAGTATTCAAACCGTCCCAGGATTGAAAAGGTAATTGAGTACTGCATTGAAACTCTGGCCGGTATCCCGTCCATCATTTACGGTCTTGTCGGTATGCTTGTATTCTGTCAGTTTCTGGGCTTTCAGACCTCATTGCTTGCAGGTGCCTTAACTTTGATGATCATGAATCTTCCGACCATCATCCGTACCACTCAGGAAAGCCTGAAGACGGTTCCGCAAAGCTTCCGTGAGGGAGCCTTCGGTTTGGGGGCTGCCAAATGGCGTGTTATCCGTACCGTAGTACTTCCCTGCTGCATTGACGGCATCGTCACCGGCTGTATTTTGTCCGTAGGCCGTATGATGGGTGAATCTGCAGCCCTGCTCTTTACCGCAGGCTTTGCCCACAACTTAAATGGCTTTATCGATGCCATGCATTCAGCAGGGGCAACACTGACCGTAGCTCTCTATGTGTATGCAAAAGAGCAGGGTGAATTTGAAGTTGCCTTCGTTATTGCCGCCATCCTTATGTTCATGAGCCTTGCAATCAACATCACTGCAAGTGTGCTCGCCCGTCGCATCAGAAACAAGAAAGGTGCCTAAATGTCAGATCCTAAAGAAGAACAGAACAATATTTTTACTGTACGTAAGTTTAACCAGTGGTACGGTGATCACCATGCCCTGCATAACATCAACATGGATATTAAGGAGCACTCAATCACTGCCCTGATCGGTCCTTCAGGCTGTGGCAAGTCAACCTTCCTGCGCAATTTAAACCGCATGAATGATTTGATTCCGGTATGTAAATTTGAAGGCTCCATCGTCTATCACGGTGAGGAGCTGGTTAATTCTGATATTGATGTTTCTAAGCTCAGAAAGGAGGTAGGTATGGTCTTCCAGAAGCCTAATCCCTTCCCTATGAGCATCTATGACAACATCGCATACGGTCCGCGTACTCACGGTGTAAGAAACCGTGCCAAACTGGACAGTCTGGTTGAAAGCTCTCTGCGTGCTGCGGCAATTTTTGATGAGGTAAAGGATCGTCTGCATACTTCGGCTCTGGGATTGTCAGGAGGCCAGCAGCAGCGTCTCTGTATTGCCCGTGCCCTGGCGGTTCAGCCTGAGGTATTGCTCATGGATGAGCCTACCTCAGCACTTGATCCTATTTCCACAGGCAAGATTGAAGAGCTTGCACTGGAGCTTAAGGAGAAATATTCCATCGTCATCGTAACTCACAACATGCAGCAGGCCCTGCGTATTTCTGATTACACCGCATTCTTCCTGCTGGGTGATTTAGTCGAGTTCGGACCTACAGACAAGATCTTCTCCAAGCCTGATGACAAGCGTACTGAAGATTACATTACCGGAAGATTCGGCTAAGAGGAGTAACAGAATATGCGTAAGATGTTGGATGAGCAGTTTGATGAGCTCAATAAGCAGTTTATTTTACTGGGATCACTGTGTGAGAAGAATCTGGCTGAGGATTTCTCAGCACTTGAGAACAAGGACAGAGAGCGTGCGCTTACGGTTTTTAATCAGAAATATGATCTTGCAAACCGCGGCCGTGATATTGAAAGACTGTGTCTTGCTCTGATTTTACGTCAGCAGCCGGTTGCAACTGATCTGCGTCTGGTTTCTGCGCTTTTGAAAATGGTGACCGATCTTGATCGCATCGGTGCCCAGAGTGTGGATATTGCAGAGATAGTAATGACCTACGATTACACTCTGTCAGGTCCATCCTTTGAACTCTTATTGAAGATGGCAGAGGCGGTGCGCCAGATCCTGCATAAGGCGGTTGACTCCTTTGTGCGTCTTGATCAGAGAGTTGCCGAGGATGTTCTCAAGGCAGATGACGGCATTGACAAGTATTTCCAGATGATTAAGCAGGCAATAACCGAGGAATTAACGGAAAGCCCCGAGCATAAGGTAAGCCTTGATGTTCTGCTTATGGCAAAATATTTAGAGCGCAGTGCTGATCACTGCTGTAATATCGCTCAATGGGTGCTGTACGTTATTACCGGCAAGCAGCCTGGTGTGACCGAATAATTGAGGTAAAAGATGATCTACTGCGTAGAGGACGATACTGACATCCGCGAGATCGAAATCTATACTTTACGCTCCCTGGGACTGGAGGCCGAAGGCTTTGCCGACGGCCATGGCTTTATGGCTGCGTTAAAGCAGAATATTCCGGATTTGGTACTACTTGATGTGATGTTGCCCGATACAGATGGTGTAGACATCTTAAAGCGGTTGCGTCAGGATCCAAGATTTAAAAATATTCCGGTGATCATGGCAACTGCACGCGGTGCAGAGTACGAACGCATCGGAGCCCTGGATCTGGGAGCTGATGATTATTTAACCAAGCCTTTTTCCATGATGGAGATGGCAGCACGTGTTAAGGCTGTATTGAGACGTACTGCCGGAAACCGTGAGACTGTTGTGGCTATGGGAAATATCAGACTTTCAGAGGAGCGTCATGAGGTCAGGATAGACGGCATCGCGGTAGAGTTAACCTTCAAGGAATTTGAACTTCTCTCTCTTCTGATGAAGCATCCCGGGCGAGTGTACTCACGTGAGATGCTGCTAGCTAAGATCTGGAATCTTGAGTATGACGGCGAGAACCGTACTGTTGATGTGCACGTACGTACCCTGCGTCAGAAATTAGGCGATGCCGGTTCGATTATCCGTACAGTGCGCGGTCTGGGCTACAAGGCTGAGGTTGACGGTGAAGCTTAGAATATTCTGGGGAATTTTCTGTGTCAGCGTTGCCGCTATGATCCTGACATTATCCGGAATGATGCTGCTGTCCCAGAAGGTAGCCCGGGATAATTCCCTCCAGTCCCTGACCTCCTTTACCCGATCACTTGCATCCTCTGTCAATCATCAGGGGATAGATACAATTCAGGACGGCATGATTTTTCCATGCCGTGTTACCCTGATTAAGGCCGACGGTACTGTTTTTTTTGACAGTGAATCCTCTGCATCGCAGATGGCAAATCATTTTCAACGTGAGGAATTTAAAGAGGCGCTGAAGTTTGGCGTGGGGACGGCAGAGCGTCTGTCAGATACCCTATCTGAGCGTACAGATTACTATGCAATAAGGCTTGCAAACGGAGATGTTCTGCGCTGTTCTGTTACGGAATCTACGGTATTTCGCGGAGTGGGAACTCTTTTTCTTGAAGCGTTGCTCATCTTAATTATTTCCGCTGCGGTATCTGCTTTATACGCAGGCCGTATTGCGAAAAATATAGTAAAGCCCATTAATGATATCAATCTTGATAATCCGCTAGAGTCCGAGATCTATGAGGAGCTCTCCCCGCTTATCAGAAGACTTGATTCTCAGCAGAAGCATATTGCAAGTCAGATTGAGCATATCAGGCGTCAAAATGAGGAGCTTTCGGCAATTACTGCCAGTATGACCGAAGGACTGGTGATCCTGAATGCCAGAGGGGAGGTCATTTCACTAAATAAAAGTGCCAGAAAGATTCTGCATTGTAATGAGAATGCTGTAGGGCATTCATTTCTGGCAATTGATCACTCAGATTATGTACGCGAGCTTTTTGAAGGCGATCCTCATGATATGGAGACCAGCCGTACCTCAATTGAGCGTGACGGGCGCATTTATGATGTTTTCATCTCGCGTGTGGGAAATGAGGAGCTGCTGGGCTATGCCCTGATTTTTGTAAATGTCACCGCGGCCCGCCAGGCGGAGATGCAGCGACGTGAATTTACGGCCAATGTATCCCATGAGCTGAAAACACCTTTGCAGTCGATTATCGGCTCAGCAGAACTTCTGGAATCAGGGCTGGTACGTCATGGTGATGAAGGTGCCTTTTATAAAAAAATTTCCCGTGAAAGTGCTGCTCTTTTGCGCATGATAAATGACATTATTCTGCTCTCCCGCTTAGATGAAGGTACAGCTAAGGATGCTGCTGAAAATTTAGATCCGGTAAAGATTTGTGCAGATATTGCTAAAACCTTGCAGGATAAAGCCTCAGCCAAAAATATCACTGTTAGCTCAGAGGGGGATATGAGTGCTTTTAACGGCATCTACCGTTATTTTTATGAGATGATTTTCAATCTTGCGGACAATGCTGTTAAATACGGCAATTATGGCGGATTTGTCAAAATCACTCTCTCAGAGACTCAGTCTTTCAGGCAGATTATTGTTGAGGATAATGGACCTGGGATTCCTCTTGAGGATCAAAGCAGGATCTTTGAACGCTTTTACCGGGTGGATAAAAGTCATTCAAGGCGCTCTGAGGGAACAGGGCTGGGACTGTCCATTGTCAAACGTGCGGCTAAGTTTTTTGGCGGCAGGGTAAGTGTAGTCAGTGCTGTGGGGCAGGGGGCATGCTTTAAAGTCGTGATCCCGCGTTCAAAATAAGAGTCCTGATCTAACAAGTTACATGTAATTCCTTTATTATTCAATACGAAAGGCTGAAAAGAACACAGCTTAAGAATGATCAGATGAATATATAAAGAGGAATATATGCTTCAGCACTTAGCGGACAAGAACATTGCTTTGGATCTCGTACGCGTTACCGAGGCGGCAGCATTAGCAACTGCAGTGCACGTTGGTCGAGGCGATAAAGAAGCCGTAGATCAGGATGCAGTTAACGCCATGCGTATTGCCTTCCAGTCCTTGCATATCAATGGTAAGGTTATTGTGGGTGAGGGGGAAAAAGACAGAGCCCCCATGCTTTTTACCGGTGAGAATGTAGGTTTTGGTGATGGTCCTGATATGGACGTCGCCGTGGATCCTGTTGATGGTACCTCCTGTGTCGCCTATGGCCGTTTTAACGGTATGACCTCTGCAGGTCTGGCTCCTAAGGGAACCATGTTCGATATAGGTCACAGCTTCTATGCTATGAAGATGGTGGTTGGTGCCGAGGCTGCCAAGGTTATCGATCTTGATGCCCCGGTAAAGGATAACCTTGTAAATGTAGCGCGTGCCCTTGGTAAGCCGGTTACCGCACTGAATGTGTTTGTACTGGATAAACCGCGTCATGAGCAGTTGGCAGCTGACATCCGTTCTGCCGGTGCCCGTGTGCTTTTGCAGCCTGAAGGTGATATTGCTGGTGCACTGCTGGCAACTGATCCTTTCTCTGAGATTGATATGGTCTGGGGTATTGGCGGTACTCCCGAGGCTGTGGTTGCAGCCTGCGGTATCAAGGGGTCAGGTGGTCAGATGCTGATGCGTATGGTGCCTAAGACTCAGGAGGAACGCGCTCTTATTGAAGGTGAGGATGGCAGAAGCCTCAAGACCATCTATACCTTAGATGATCTTATTAAGACCGATACCTGCTACTTTGCCTGCACCGGTGTTACCGGCGGTGAATTGGTTAAGGGTGTACAGTACCGTCGCGGTTATGCCATAACCCATTCGCTCTCAACACGCGGCCGTACCGGTACCCGCCGTTATATTCAGGCTTTCCATGATCGTGAAAAGCTCTCTAAGATGAGTACAATTCGTTACTGATTTCAGAAAGCAGTTAGTCCCGGGAAGGTAAAAGCTCTCGGGATTTTTTTTGAAAGCAGTGTTCTTTCAGTGCTGTCGGATAAAGAGTATGAGCATTGGCCTGACATTAAAATTAAGTTTTGCTGTCTTTCTGAGCGCTTTAGGTGCTAATCCGGTCTTCTGCCATGGATTATCCCGAAATGATCTCAATGAGTATGCAAGAGCCTATGGTTATTACTATTCTCGTGAGCTGACTTCTGCTCATATTCAGAAGTATTTTCCCAGTCTGGATTATGCTGTTAATTCCTATAACATAAGCTTTGAGCGGAAGTTTCCGGACTTAAAGCATAAGCTTTTAAGGCATTTAAACTGCTTTAATCTGACTAAAGCGCAGATGATTCAAAGCTTGAAGGATAATAAGGAAGCTTATGCGCAGGTTGTAAATAATCTTCCTAAAACAGAAGACTCTGCCAGTGCATTACTGCAAAACTTTATCGAGCGTCTTGAGCAGCCTAACAGTTTTGACCGGCAGGTCTATTCAGTCTTTAATGATGTTGTATACAGCGATCATCCAGAGCAGGAGCTGCAGTTAAATAACAGCTGCATTTATTCAACTAAAGGCCATCCGAAGAGTAACGGCATCAACCTGCAGATCACTGTGCCGGCCTCCTGGATGCAGTCAGAGGGAAAAAGACCGCATGTTGTGCAGAAATGGTCTCGCGTTGATGAGGATGCTGTTGTCAATCTGCTGATTACTGTTTCAGATCCTGACAGCTCGCTAAATAACGAGGATTTTGTCACAGCTGCTACGTACAGTGTGGAGCATGGTAGTGTCGGAGATTTTCTGGGATTAGACCGTAAAAATATTTTAAGTGTTAATCAGGCTGTTTTAACTGAGCTTGAGCAGATACCGTGTCTATATGTAGATTTCAATGCCAAGGCGCAAAGACTCAGGCTTTCGTCGTATTTCAGAGCAGGTTATCTGGTGATGCCTTTTCACAATTGCCTGATATCTGTTCAGTTCTCTGTACATAACTCTGATGCCGGCAGGGTAAATGACAGCTTTGGTAAATATTCAGCTCTGGAGGAGCTTATTTTTAACAGCATTGTGTTACCTCAGGTCTATTATTGATATCCAGATAAAAAAGCCCCGCCAGGCGGGGCCAAAAAGATTTGTAGCGCTTTAAGCGGCTTTGAAGTTGCCACTGCGATAGACGCGACGCATCTTTATTTCCGGTTTTGCGTAGGACGGACGTTCACTCATGATCTGATCGATCTGCTCCTGTGTCATACCTGATGCGCTAATGCCCAGCGCACGATAGGTAATGTAAGGTCTGGCCTGACGCGAAATAGTGTATAGAGCGGTGCTGTTATCATCAACAATTGAGATCTGACGTAAAATTCCAGTCTCTCTCAAGCTTTGAACGGTGGTTTCGGTTGCAGGAAGTCGTAATTCTGATTTACGTTGCAACACAAATTCACGTACCAGAGCACGCTCTGAAAAATCCATGCCGTTTACGGCAGTGCTGATTTCCTGCTCAGTTCTTTTCAGAACACTCTTTCTTCTAATGGAGATCCAGAGTTTCAGCATAAACTGGGCGACAAAATTTGACAGCTCAAAGATAAGGGCAAGGTAGAGATAATCGCGGTAGAAATTTACACGTAAGGCTATCTCCTGTGAAAAAGCTTCCCAGGGGATGGTGATCATAGCGACGGTTGCACAGGTCAACCAGATCATCATGATATTTAAAAAGTATGAACCACGATTATTTTTAATACTATCCATGACCGAATCCTCCGGCAAAGCTTTTAAATCTTTGTGATTTAATTTCAGCAAATGCTGTGCCATGTTTAAAAAATATTTAAAAATCAGATAAATAGAGTGGTGCTAAAAGTAGTTGTCAAAAAATATAGCATCCATTCATGCTGCAATATTTATCAACTGTCAGTACTTTGACACGGCCTGCAGGCCCTGTATTTCCACAATGTTCAGTAGCTCTCATTGCTATATGGGAAATTTGCTAAAATACACGCACAACTTTAAGGGCTATAGCCCAGATTCGTATTGATGATTACGAAAACTATCGACAGGATGGCAGTTAATTATGAAAAAGATCGTAGCTATTATTAAACCTTTTAAACTTGATGATGTACGTGAAGCCTTAAGTGCACAGGGAATTTCCGGCATGACCGTATCTGAAGTCAAGGGCTTTGGCCGTCAGAAGGGACATACCGAGCTCTATCGTGGTGCTGAATATGTCGTTGATTTCCTGCCTAAGGCTAAGATTGAACTGGTTGTTAAAGATGATGATGCTGATATCTGCATTGAAGCCATTATCAAAGGTGCACATACCGGTAAAATCGGTGACGGCAAGATCTTCGTATCAAATGTTGAGCGTGTGATCCGTATCCGTACCAGTGAAGAGGGCGAGGACGCAATTTAATAATGAAGTTATCCCGCAATTTTGTTTATGCAATTGCTGTGTTATCAGCACTTATAGGGGGATGCTCTACCAATCCTCCGTCAAATCCACAAGATCTTTGTGCGGTATTTCAGGAAAAGGACAGCTGGTATGCAGCAGCACACCGCGTGCATAGCAAATACGGGGTTCCTATCGATGTTGCAACAGCTATTATTCTGCAAAGTCAGGGCCTGAGAGTTAAGGAGAGTGATGCCATCGATTCACTCTTTACCTTTGGTTCTACTGAGGAAGGATACCTTAGCGTAACTGATGAAATCTGGAGGCAGTATGTCGATGAGGCAGGATCTTTCCTCTCTGACAGATCCAACTTCGGAGATGCTCTGGATTTTATCGGCTGGTATATGAATAAGGCTCATGATAAGTGCGGTATTGCTCTTACTGATACCTACAACCAGTACCTGTGCTACCGTGAGGGCTTTGATGGATACAGCAACGGTTCTTATTCTGTGAAGTCCTGGCTTATAGATGAGGCCAGGAATGCTGAAAAATCAGCTCAAAGCTATCATCGCCAACTTCTGCATTGCAATCTTTATTAAGGAGGGATGGTCATGCCTTTAATTGACTCCTTTGTTGTTGATCACACTATCATGCCGGCACCTGCTGTACGTCTTGCAAAGATCATGAAGACTCCGAAAGGAGATGATATTGAGATCTGGGATCTGCGTTTTATTAAGCCAAATACCGGAATGATGCCGGAGAAGGGACTGCATACCTTTGAACATCTGTTTGCAGGCTTCATGCGGGATCATATAAATGATAGGGGGGTAGTTGAGGTAATTGATATCTCTCCTATGGGATGTAAGACTGGTTTTTATATGAGTCTTATCGGTGCTCCCGATCCTGAACTGGTACGTGAGGGACTGTTAAAATCCATGGAGGATATTCTCTCTCTTCCTGATGATTTTAAGATCCCCGCATCAAATCCCTATCAATGCGGTTCGTATACCCTGCACTCTCTTGCTGAGGCCAAGACAATTGCCAGATCAGTGGTAGAAAATGGTGTGGTAATTACTGACAGTGCTGATATCACCTTAGATGAGTCTAAGCTTAAGGAGCTTTGCTAATTGTTAAGACCAGCGGTATTTCTTGACAGAGACGGTGTCATTAACCGTGACACCGGCTATGTAGGAGGAATCAGTCAGTTTTTCTTTTTAGATGGTGTAGAGGAAGCCCTGCGGATATTTAAGTCCCAGGGATATCTTACTATTTTATGCACCAATCAATCCGGCATCGCCAGAGGCCGCTATGGCATGGATGATTTTCTTAGAACATCCTCTTATATGCAGCAGTGCCTGCAGCTGCACGATGCCTGCTTTGACGGTATTTATTGCTGCCCTCATCATCCTGAAGCCAAGATAGAAAAATACAGGCTTGATTGTGAATGCAGAAAACCAAAAAGCGGAATGTTTAAACAGGCCTGCCTTGATTTTGATATTGATATCAGGCATTCATTAGCTGCAGGAGATCGCGCGCGTGATCTTGAAGGTCCTCAAAGCCTGGGTGTTAAGACGCTGTGCTTAATAGGAAGTAATCATGAAGAGCGCACTCTTATCCCGCAGGCCTTATGCTTTGATACCTTGCTTGATATGGCGATGAGCCTTCACAGCTTTCATTAAGCTTTGCAGCGTCCTCCGAATTTTTCGTACCTCATCATATTTTCTGCATTTTTATCTTGATACAAAATAGCCCGATATTGAGCAAAAATGCACTATATTTCAACATTTAAGCGCAAAATGGGGGCAGAATAAAAAAAGCTTTTTTTGTGCGCTAAGTTATAGCCTGAACACAAGGCACAGGCTATTGAATATGATCAAATTCACTAAAAATTTAGGTTGCGCCGGAGTTAGAGATCACTCCCTTCCTAAAATCGTAATGAACTCGCAAAAAAGAGCACTGGTTGTGCAGAAATCAGAACTTGCTGATGGTCGTGAGGTCGAAATTGAATTGTCAGAGCCTATGAAGCCTTATGATGTCCTGCATTCTGAAGACGGCGTTGATGTTCAGGTGGTGCCGGAGGCTGAAGAGGTGGTCTGTGTAAGATTATCTGACAGGGTGGTTTTCTCAAAGATCTGCTATTACTTCGGCTCGCGCAGCATTCCTATTCAAATTCTTCCTATGAGCTTTTGTTTTCTGCCTGACAGGGCCATAGAAAAGGCCTGCAGAAATTTCGGCCTTATGATTTCCCATGAATTCCGCCCCTTTGTTCCGGAGGCCGGAGCGTATGCTCATCATGGCCCCCGTTATTGTGATCTCTACTCCCTAACCGAAGAGACCGAAGAGTATCTTTAAAGCTCAAAAAACTTAAATTTTGGACTTTTTTGCCTAAATTTCCTAGTAAATTTGTAAAATTTTTTTGATGATCTGTTTAACATATTGATAAATAGTCACAAAAAAATTTTAAAAAAATATGCAATCTGGCTAAAAATAGTAATAGAATACGCATGTTCACAAGGAGAGCTTATTCTTCTGTGATTATTCTCTGTTTAAACAGTTTTGGAGATTAAAATGAACAAGTTTCAGGCTATGTTAGGCGTTGTTGCCCTTGGTGCTACCGTTTTAGTTGGCTGCGCTGACAATTCTGCTCTCGAGGCTAAGATCGACGCTATCGCTGCTGACGTTGACGCATTGAAGGCTCAGCAGTCCAAGCTCGCTAACGACGTTGCTTTCGTTAAGTCCGACGCTGCTCGTGCTAATGAGCGTCTTGACAACTTGGCTCGTCGTTACAAGAAATAATTTCTTGCTATTAAGCCAAGAGGACCCGCTTTTGAGCGGGTCTTTTTATATCCGCACCGTAGGCGGATTTTTTTTACCCCAAAGTGTGAGTAAGGTTGCAAATCGCTGCATTCTGACTATAAAAACTTGCCCGCGATACAATCAAGCTCCATAATACATGCCAGTAACGAATAAAAAAAACGGAGTTGTTGTATGACATTACAGGATTTTTTCCAAGCTGTTGGAGGAAGTCTCAATGAGGTTATGGGGCGTCTTCCCAGCGAGAAAATGATCCTTCGTTTTCTGAAAATGTATCCTCAGGATACGTCCTATGGTGATTTGGTTAAGGCTTATGCAGATGGCGATGTAAAACAGGCATTTCTTGCATCCCATACTCTCAAGGGAGTTGCGTCTAATCTGGGGCTGGGCGATCTGCAAAGGACGGCCTCTGTCTTTACTGAATCTGTACGCAATAGCGATCATTTTGGAGATCCTGCGTTGCTTGAGGACGTTAAAAAGGCTCAGGAAAAAGTTTTGGAGCAGTTGTCTTTGTTAACAGATTGATATATCTATTTATAACAATAATAAATTTTTTTATTTGCAGTCGCTAGCTGCGTGTTTTGTTAATGGCGAATAGTATGTTCGTTAAAATTAGCCGGCCTGCCTCATTAAAGCACATCTTCTTTTTCTTCAAAAAATGTGTGCTTATGTTATGCGTAACCTTAATTGCTGCAGCATCTTTATGTGCATGCAATGAACATCTTGGCAAGCCAAAGACCTCCGGATCACATCTGTCATCTCCAAAGCAAAAGTTGTTTTTTGGAGCAGATGTGTTTGAGCCTTATATTTTTTTTGGAGATGACGGCCGTCTTACAGGCATTGATTATGATCTGGCAGCAGAGGCCTGTACGAGACTGGGCTACGATTTTGAATTCAAAATAATGTCATGGATGGAAAAGGATGTGCTGCTGGAAAAAGCACAGATTGATGCTATTTGGGCCTGCTTTGATATGACGGGACGGGAGCAGATGTACTCCTGGGCAGGGCCTTATCTTTCAGCGGTTCACGGTGTGCTGGTACATGATGACAGCGGGATCTCTTCGTTTAAGGATCTGCAGTCGCGAAAGGTATGCATGCAACGCTCATCCCAGCCTGAAAAATGGTTCACCTCAGCTCCTCTGTCAGTAAATCCTGACAAGCCGCATGTGGCTGATCTTCTAATGTTTTCAACTCCCGAGGAGGCCATTACTGCGTTTGAGCAAAAGGCCTGTGATGCTGTTTCCGGATATCGGGGATTATTGTCTGCATTATCCAGAAATGTCTCCAATACCAGATTATTGAACGAAAGCATCATGACCGTAGGTATCGGGGTTGCTTTTTATAAGAACGGAAATTTAATTTTGGCTGAAGCCTTAGATAGAACTCTGCGTCAGATGAAGAATGATGGCTTTATTCAGAAAACAGTAGAGAAATACGGCTTATCCTATCAAGAACCTGTTGGTCAGGTTAGATCCGCTGTCAATGCGCAGTTAAGTGAATAATTGATTATGAACAAGCCTTCACAATTTCTTCCCATCAATATCATTTTGATAATCGTTTTTGCGATCACCGTGACTGTAAGCTATGTCGCTGTGTATTCGGTACGCACTGAACAGGATCTGTTGGAAACTCAGGAGCAAATGGATGAATCATTGTCATCTCTGGTCAATACCTGTGCTCACTTTAAACAGTATATGCTTGAGCGTCAGACCTCTGATCTTCTGTCTCTGCGCGAAAGGGCGGAGGCCTGTATCAACTACCTGGGGTTTGAGGATATTGATCGCGCAGGCCGCCTGAGTAAGTTTACCGGCAATCAGTTTATCGATGGAATTCTGGTCTTTGACGGTGATTTAAAAGCCGAGGTGGTTACTTCTGAAAACGGCTTTAGGATCTGGACACAGGTTTTGTCCCTGTCTCCTGCAATAGATGTTAGAGGATCTGATCGCAGATCCTTTATGGAACGTCTGAGTATAGGTCGTGATGAGTATGATGTCGTAGCCATGTCCCGTCGCGATGGACCCGGAATGGTTTTTCTTTACCGTAATGTGACAGCTAACGGAGTAAAGCTTACCTTAACAGATCTGATCGACGGACGCGTTTTTCCTAAGAACGGTAAAGTGTTTGTTAGAGACCACTATGCAAATACACTCCTGACAGGAGGGGATAGCGTTAGAGATACACTGTTAAATCAGTTTGATGGCAGCTCACATAATATTACTCATGACATGGTGTACTTCATAGAGGATGGTGAGGTCTGGTATGGCATGAGCCGTGGCTATAAGAACTATGTTATTTACATGCTCTGTCCGGAATCTGCCGTGTTTGAGGATCGTCGCAATGGTCTTATCCTCTGTACGGTAATGCTGGCTCTTTTTGGCATAATGCTGATTCTGGTGCGTCTCTTCCTTGTGGGGAGAACCATGACTCAGTCCCTGCGCACAGGGCGTACCATTGAAGCGATAAGCAGCTATTGTGAGCTTGTACTCATATATGACTTTACTAAGGATAGGTGGCAATTTCTCAAGGTGCCGGATAATATCAAAGGTCTTTTCCAGCATAAAAATGATATAGGTACAGTATTAAACACCTTAATTCGTCTTTACAGCAATAATGATAAGAAAGAAGAAGTAGCGCGATTTTTCAAAAATGATTACTTACGCTCCCGTCTGGATGAAGGTCGTAACTCGGTAGTAACCGTTGAGGATCATGCAGGAGTATGGCACCGCATCAATACTTATCCGCTGTCAGCAGATGATGGAAAGACCACAGATGGCTTTGTTCTTAGCATTCAAAACGTTGATGCTGAAAGACGAAAAGAAAATGAGCTGTTGGATCAGCTGAAAAAAAGCAAGGATGATAACAGGCAAATAGCTGTTGCCAAGACTGAATTTCTGCAGCGTATGAGTCATGATCTCAGAACGCCTGTCAATGTAATTCTGGGCGTGGTCGCTCTGATTCAGAAGGATGGAGACGGTGACAGACAGAAGCTTGCTGAATATCTTGAAAAGATTTCTGGTGCAAGCAGCCGCATGCTTACAATTATCAATCAGGTATTGATAATGAATAAGCTCGAATCGGGGCAGCTTCAGCTTGAAGAAATCTCATTTGATATGCGTTATCTCCTTCAGGATGTAACTGATATCGTTCTGCCTGAGGCAAAAAAAGCAAATGTTAAGCTTGAGGCTAGTCCTTTTGATGGTCCTCATTTGATGGTCTGCGGCTCACAGCTTCATGTAAGACAGGTACTGGTAAATCTTCTGGATAATGCGGTCCGTCATAACCACGAGGGGGGAGCTGTTTCCCTGCAATGTCGTGAATCCTTTGCATCCGGTAATGAGCTGTGGTTTGAATTCATTATTTCAGATACCGGGATCGGAATGAGTGAAGAGTTTCAAAAGCATGCATTTGAACCGTTTGCGCAGGAGAACGATTATCAGGCACAAAATGGAGCCGGTGGCAATGGCATGGGCCTTGGTCTTGCAATTTCCAAGCAGCTTATTGAAAAGATGCACGGAAGCATTTCATTTGTATCATCTAAGAATGTTGGTACTGTATTTACAGTGAGACTCCCTTTTAGTGTTTCAACTGAAAGCAGCCAGCCTGCAGAGGCATTGAACTCTAATCAGTTTGCAGGTCGCAAGGTGATGGTGGTTGAAGATAATGAGCTTAATCTTGAGATCGCAGAGTTTATTTTAGGCGAAATCGGAGTAGATGTGGTCGTGGCTCATAACGGTCAGGAAGCTGTCGATGCCTTTGCCATGTCTCAGATTGGTGAAATATCCATGGTACTTATGGATATTATCATGCCGGTTATGGATGGCCTGGAGGCTACCCGCAGGATTAGATCCTCAGGCAGGGCTGACAGTCAGACTGTTCCTGTTATTGCGGTGTCTGCAAATGCTTACGCTGAAGACAGAAGCCGTTCTATTGAAGCTGGTATGAATGACCATATAAGTAAGCCTCTTAATATGGAGAAAATTGTCACCACGCTTAAGGAATATCTTGGCTGACACTGCTGAATGCTGTTTATTGTTAGTGAAAAAGCAAAGAAAGACGCTTTTACTGCCTTTCTATGTACAAAATTGCGAACTGCAGACATGTTCAGTAATTATTCCCGTTTTGTGATTTGCTTAGGCCTTTAGATTTTATGCTGTGCATAAGGTGATTAAAAAGATCTACTGCTATGAAAAAGTTTGAAAACAATATTAGGTTGATACTGACCGCCTTATGTATCTGTGTTTCGGTATTGGTCATATCTCTTGCATGGATCTTTAATCATGCAGTTTCCGATACCTCCTGGCACAAATCAGTTGAAATTATTTCTGATATGACCAAGCAGCAGGCCTTAGGGCTTACCTCACAGCTGGAGGTATCGTACAGCACGTTGCATATGGCCAGGGAGGAACTGCTCAAGGCTAATGATAAAAACACGGCACAAAATGCCATGGGAATGTACCACTCGGTCGACCGTAGATTCCTAATGTATTTTACCGACGGAACGGTGGGGCCATCCTGGGCCAAGCCTGATGAGCAGGTGGTGGCCATGCTGTCTAAGACTAATCGCGGTGATGGTATATTGGATCCTCATATTAGCTCCCTTACCGGCATAAATGTTTTTGATATCTATGTATGGGTTACACTCTTGGATGGTACAAAAGCAGCCTTGATAAAGGAGTATGAGGTAAGTACGGTTAATAAAAACTACTCCTTCTCCTTTTTTGGAGATAAGGGCAGGTCTTATCTTATAAACACTGATGGAAAAATTTTGTTCCGTCCCGAGCTCTCACCGGATCAGAGTACAGTTAATTTCTTTGATCTGGTCGATAAAGAATTGGAAAAAGACACCGTTTCCCAGTTTTCTTCTGCCTTGTCAACAGGAAAGACGGGCTGGGCCGTACTGAAGTTAAATGGAGCTGATCATTTAATTACTTACCGTCCTATAGGTCTGGGCTCTTCCTGGGCACTGATTTCTGCAGTACCGGTAAATGAGATATTAGCCACATCGCAGCCTGTCAGAAGCTTTATGCTCTTTATCCAACTGGGTGTTGCGGCAATTTTTCTGCTGTTCTCAGTTTTCTTCTACCGTAAATTTACCAGGATAAATACCACGGCCTGCAAACGCGGAGAGTACATTGATTATCTGTTTAACTCGGTAAATGAAGGACTGGCGCTGGTAACTCTAAAGGAGCCATATCGTTGCGTCCGTACAAATGATATCGGTTTAAAGCTTCTGGGAGTTACAAAAGAAAATCCTGCAGATAAAGAGCATGGCTTTATTGTCTCCGATATGATTATTGATGACGATAAAGAGAAGATGTTTAATGCTTTTGATGATTTAAAACTGCCTGGAGAAAATAAGAAGATCGAATGTCGTATGAGGCGCCCTGACGGTGTGATAGCATGGCTCGAGATCCGCGTGTCCTCCTTTGCTGATATGGAAGGACATGAATTCATTCTTTTATCTTTCCACGATATAACATCCTCCAAACGTATGGTGGAGCAGAGTGATAGAAAAGGCAGGAATGACCGTCAGCTTCTGATGTCAGCTCTGGCTAGGGGCTGCGCTCTTATTGCGCAATTAAATTTTGAAACAGGTAATTTGCATATCATGTATATGCAGGATGCAGATAAGTCGAATATGCCAAATACCTGTAAATATGAAAATGTCTATAAGCATTTACTCTCTCGCATGAAAACTCCTTTTCATGCAGAATTTGCCAACCTCTTTGCCCCTGAGAAGGTAAAAATTCTGGCATCATCTCCTGATGAGAGAATAGCGTGTGAGGCGGAGTGTTTATTCTCTGATAATCACTACCACTGGATGTCATTGCAGCTAATAACGGTTGCAACCGTAGAGGGGAGTAACGCGGCAGTATTTTTAATCAAGCTGATTGATGATAAAAAGAATGCTGAGAGAACCCAGCGTCAGGCTTTGCTCGATGCCCTGTCATCTACACGGGCTGCAACGGAATCTAAGAGCCGATTCCTCTCTAATATGTCTCACGATATCAGAACGCCGTTAAATTCTATTCTTGGTATGTCCGCTCTTTTAGCAGAGCATCCTGAAAACAGGGAGCAGGTGCTGTCAGGGGTTAAAAAAATCACCATGGCAGGTCAGCATCTGCTGAGTCTCGTGAGTGATATTGTAGATATGGCCAAGATTGAAGGTGGCAAGATTGCCATTGAGGAAGAGCCTTTCAATATTACGCAATTTCTGTTAGAAACCGTTGATTTGATAAAACCGCAGGCCGCAGCAGGAAATCTGTCACTTGATGTCAGTCTGTCTGGAATTAAGGCGGAAAATGTCATTGGCGATAAGCTGCGTTTAAGACAGGTTGTTTTAAATATTCTGTCAAATGCCATTAAATATACCGATTCCGGTGGCTTTATAAGATTTGAAGTCTACGATATTCCCAATGCTCATGAAGGTACACGTACTTACGTATTTATCTTTGCCGATAGTGGCATAGGAATGACGGAGGAGTTCCAGAAGCATATTTTTGAACCATTTGAACGTGAGCGTGACAGCTCAGATGCTTTATCTATGGGATCTGGCCTTGGCATGGCGATTACATCCAATCTTGTGCGTCTTATGAACGGACGGATCAGTGTTCAAAGTAAGCTCAATCAGGGATCAACCTTCACCGTCGAAATGCCTATGGTGGTAGAGGAAATCGGTGCGATTGAAGATCTCGATTATAAGTGGCGGGCTCTGCGGGTGTTAGTCATAGATGATGACGAGGATACCTGCAGAAACATCTGTGATTCGTTAAAACAATTAGGCTTGCGTACTGAGTTCTCAACAAATTCCTATAAGGCCGTGCAGTTTGCTGTCTCTCAGATGAGAATGGATCCATTTGGCATGATCCTTGTTGATTGGAACATGCATCAAGCCAGCGATGGAATTGATATTACGCGCAAGTTGCGTGAGCAGATCAGTCCTGATGTGCCGATCATCATGCTGACGGCGCATGAGTTTTCCTCCATTGAGTCTATGGCCAGAGAGGCTGGAGTCAGCGCGCTGATATCCAAGCCGTTCTATAGATCAAAATTCTGCCATACTGTAAATGCACTTGTTGAGTCTCCTCATGAGCTGAATGTCGACCAGCCTTATGCTGAGGAACATTTCAGTAATAAGCGTATTCTGCTTGCCGAGGACAATGAACTTAATCGTGAAATTGCCAAGGCTATGCTTGCTGACAAGGGGATTGCAGTTGAGATCGCACGAAATGGTAAGGAAGCTATGGATATGTTCGCAACATCTCCTCAGGGGTACTACGATCTGATCTTTATGGATGTGCAGATGCCGGTAATGAACGGTTATGAGTGTACCAGAGCAATACGCGGTCTTAAGCGTGATGACGCGAAAATAATTCCAATTGTTGCGATGACTGCCAATGCCTTTGCAGATGATGTTGATGATGCACGCAATGCAGGTATGAATGAGCATTTTTCAAAGCCTATTGATCCTAAATCCCTAGATAGACTGCTTCATCGTTATTTAGGATCAAGGTAGGATTTTATATAGTGCATTTTTCTAAAGGTAGTATTGGGAAATGCTACCTTAGATTTTTAGAGTATAAAAATCAACTCCGAGAAATTTTTCAAATTTCAGCGCAATCTCAGGAATGCATCCCTGGTATTTAAAGCCAAGTGCGCGATGGAGAGAACAGCTTGCCTCGTTGCCTGAGGTTATAACAGAAATAATCAGATGCAGCTTTCCTTCTTTTTTAGCAATCTCCAGTACTGCCTCTATAAGAGCACGACCTATACCTGCTCCGCGGTGGTTTTGATCAACGTAAACAGAAAGCTCCGCTGTGGTTTTAAAGGCATCCTTTGCCCCGTAGCCGGATAAGGATGCATAACCTGTTACCAGGCCATCATCATCTAAGCTGACAATGAGAGGATGAGCATCGTGGTTATGAGCATTAAACCACTCCTGACGTTCTGCAACAGTTTTTTGCGTCGTATCAAAGGTTGCAGTGCCGTTTAATACCTCGTAATTATAAATTTCAGTAAGTTTCGGCAGATCCTGAGGGACGGCTTGACGGATTTTCATAGAATTACTCGTGAAATTAGCATGTCTTAAAACAACAGTGAAATTTTACGCTTAAGCCTGATTTTGACAAAATAAAAAAACTTAAAAAAAAATCAATACGGAATAAAGTGCATATAAAAGCCGATAACGTATGTTTTGTTAACTGCTTTGGTTGAGAGAATATAAAAAAACTTCAAAAAAAGTGTTGACGGGGTTAAAAAAATCTCTATAATGCACATC
>CAVFIO010000002.1:0-61835 GCA_963622535.1 Akkermansia muciniphila | reverse complement strand
ACCCTAACCATGGCAAGGTTATGCTCTACCAACTGAGCTATTCCCGCATCCAGTGACTGCCATTATAGTGATTTATTTTTAGTACGCAAGTTTTTTTTCATATTTTTTTTATTTATTTTTATTTCTTATTAAATATCAATAAGTTACACCTGTAGTTGAAATTTTTTTACTACATGGCATTTTTCCACTTATTTTTACACTACAATACCAGACGAAAACAATATAAATGCGCTGTTATCAGCGCAGCAACATAAAAAATCAATTTTATAAAGTTACAAGGCTTTGGCTTACCGTTATGTTTGTGCAGATAAAAAAATCAGGCGGTGCTGAATATATCTATGTGATCGAGTCATACCGCCAGAATGGTGTAGTTGCCCACAGAACCGTAAAAAAGCTGGGTCGTCTGGATAAGTTTCTGGAAAAAGATCCTGAAGCTCTGGAAAAGCTCAGAGAAGAGGTGCGACGCAATTCCAGCGAGCTCAGAAGTTTTTCTACGGCATCAGCAGTTGCACAGATCCGCTCCCTTGCCGTAAAACGGGAAAATGAACAGCTGCAGGAGGGTATGCCCTCACTTAATTATTCAAATTTTGTTCTGAAAGCCGTCTGGTGCAGCTGTCTCAAGCTTGATTACCGGCTTAATTATCTGCAAAAACGCTACCACCCTGATATAAAGGAAAACCTGAATACCCTCTTTTTTGAAAAAGCACTGGCAAAAATTCTTGAATTTAAAAATACCAGACTTCAATTCGGCATTGAAACTGCACTTTTGGGAAGTAACTTCAATCCGGAAATCCCAACAGGCAATGATGATATCTTCTATACATTGCTGGCAAACGAGCGCGGACACATTCTGAGCTTTGTTAAAAAACGCATGCTGGAGGATCTTAATATCGATCCTCAAATGCTGCGTCCTGCCTTTTTAGATTTAGATGACAAGACAATGGAAGAACTCTATCGCAGTGATGACAATATGGAGATGGGACGTATATGCTTTGAAATTGTCTGCAATGCTGTGGTAAAGGCTCTGGTTAATAAAACAGCCGGTGCGGGAGTTGATGCCGACTTTAATGAAATATTAAATTCACTGCGCCGTGCTGTGCTGCTTGTTGATTATCCCTTTGGAGATCCAAAGGCTCCGGTGCTGTACATCAAGGCTAACAACGGACATTACGTGCGTACCATGAACGGGGTCATGAAAGCCCTAGGCCTGCTGCCTTTATTGAATATTCAGGATAAAACCGAGCTTTCACGCCGTCTGAGAACAAAGTTCACCTCAGATGATCAGATAATCCCCGCTGAGATGCTGCAGTATCTTAGCAATGTTGAACGCAAAAACTCTGCCTTTGCCTGAGATCTAAAGATGCGGATTTTTGCTAAAATCCGCATTATGTACAACTCAGAGAAAGGTTTAAAGATGTCTTTTACTAATACCCTGCTCAAAGTCTTTGATTATGCCATGCCCTTTACCACGCTTACAAAGCTCATGGGTAAACTGGCCAATGCCAACCTCGGCTCCTTCACCCAGTTTTTAATCAGGGATTTTGTTAAGGCCTATCACATCAATCTTGAGGAATGCAAAAATCAGGATCTAAGCTCATACAAAACCTTTAATGAGTTTTTTATACGCCCGCTGCGTGAGGACGTGCGCACCATATCCGACAAATGCACCGCCGTCTCCCCAGTCGACGGAACCGTGGGGGCATGTGGCAGCATCTGTGCAGGACGGCTGATTCAGGCCAAGGGCATTGATTATTCATTCAAGGCTCTGATGGGTGGAGATCATAAAGACTGCGCCCCGTTTGAAAACGGAATTTTCGCAACCTTATATCTGTCACCTTCAAATTATCATCGTGTACATATTCCTGTCGATGCCACCTTAGTCAAAACCATTCACATTCCGGGCAAGCATTTCCCTGTAGGTCACCGCAATACCTCTCATATGCCGGGACTGTACGCGGTAAATGAACGTCTGGTATGTATCTTTGAGACAAGCTACGGTCCCTTCTGTCTGATCTTTGTAGGTGCTGCCATAGTAGGCTCTATCCACACCTCCTGGTCAGGAACCCTTACAAGACGCAAGGGAATTGAGGTCAAATATTTTGATCCTGACGAATTCTCCTTTAAAAAAGGTGATGAGATAGGTTACTTCTGCTTTGGCTCGACAGTTATCTGCATGTGGCCTGAAAGCATGGGGGGACTTACAGAAAACATAGTCCAGGGAACTCCCATCAGACTTGGTGATCCGCTTTGCCGCTAAAGGTGAGAATTAGCTGATCCTAACTTACCTGCAAAAATCCAAAATACTGGATTTTATCTATAAAATTGCGGTAAAACCCGCAAGATTTGCCTATGTATTCAAAGCTCCATACAAATGGAGCCTTGTTTTCAGATATAATTACAATGATTTTTTGCTTGCTGTCCGACAACCCCAAATTCAGACACAGATTTGGTGTGCTCGGATAATTAGGAGATTCACGTGGAAAAATATCAATATGATGTTGCGATCGTGGGCGCTGGCGGAACCGGTCTTCGTGCAGCTATTGCAGTTGCTCAGGCTGACCCCAAGCTTCGTATTGCTCTCATTTCCAAGGTCTACCCTATGCGTTCACACACTGTTGCCGCAGAAGGCGGTGCCGCAGGTGTAGTTCGCGAGGACGACTCTTTACAGAAGCACTTTGAAGACACCGTCGCAGGCGGTGACTGGCTGTGCGAGCAGGACGTTGTTGAATACTTCGTCCGTCACACTACTCAGGAACTCTATCAGCTCGAGCACTGGGGCTGCCCCTGGTCCCGTAAGCCTAACGGCGACGTAAACGTCCGTCGTTTCGGCGGTATGAAGGTTCCCCGCACATGGTTTGCTGCCGACAAGTCCGGCTTCCACATGCTGCACACCCTTTTCCAGACCTCCGTCTCTTTCCCTTCAATTGAGCGCTTTGACGAGCACTTCGTCTTAGATCTTCTGGTTGAAGACGGTGTCTGCCGCGGTGTTGCCTGCTACGACCTCCAGAACGGTATTTTCCGCCAGATCAATGCCAAGGCAGTATTCCTGGCAACCGGTGGTGCCGGTCGTTGCTACCTCTTCAACACCAACGGCGGTATTGTTACCGGTGACGGCCAGGCTCTGGCTTATCGTCACGGCGTACCTCTGCGTGATATGGAATTCGTACAGTATCACCCTACCGGCCTCTTAGGCTGCGGTCTGCTTATGACTGAAGGCTGCCGTGGTGAAGGCGGTGTTCTGTACAACAAGGATCACTACCGTTACCTGCAGGACTACGGCTTAGGCCCTGAGACCCCGGTCGGTCAGCCTAAGAACAAGTACATGGAATTAGGTCCCCGTGACCGTCTGTCCCAGGCTTTCTGGAACGAGTCCAAGAAGGGCCGTACCATTAAGTATCCTCTGGGCGAGGCTGTACTGCTTGACCTTACCCACTTAGGTGAGAAATACCTCCACGAGCGTCTGCCTCTCATCTGCGAGCTGGCTGAAACCTATTCAGGTGTTGATCCTGTCAAGGCTCCTGTTCCTGTACGTCCTGTTGTTCACTACACCATGGGCGGTATCGAGACTGACGGCAGGACTGCAACCCGTATGGAAGGTCTGTACGCAGGCGGCGAGTGCGCATCCGTCGGTATTCACGGTGCAAACCGTCTGGGCTCCAACTCCCTGGTTGAAACCATCGTCTTCGGTAAGGCCGGTGGTGACGCTATGGCTGAGCGTGCTCACAATGTCAAGGATTACGATTCTCCTGAACTGGCTCGTCAGGCAGAAGCAGCCGAGAAGCGTGCTCTGTCACTGTTTGACATCAAGGGCACTGAGTCTCAGGGCAAGGTTCGCCATGAGATGGGTGCAACCATGGAAGAAGGCGTTGGTATCTACCGTGAGGAAGAATCAATGGCTGCTACCATCGTCAAGCTCCGCGAGCTCAAGAAGCGTTATGTCAACATCGGTATTACCGATCGCGGCCGTGTATTCAATACTGAATGGATGAACCTCATCGAGTTGGGTTACACCTTAGACGTTGCTGAATCCATGGTTCACTCTGCAATCAACCGTAAAGAATCACGCGGTTCACACCAGCGCTTGGACGGCCCTAACGGTGCTTACAAGCAGCGTGACGACGTGAACTTCCTCAAGCACTCATTAGCCTTCATGAACAAGGAGACCGGTGAGCCTGAGATTAAGCTTTCAGACGTGAAGATCACCACCTTCCAGCCTGCTAAGCGTGTATACGGTGCCGAGGCCGAACAGGCAGAAGCTGCCAGAAAGGCTAAAGAAGCAAAGGAGACCAAGTAACGATGGCTGACAATACCAAAAAAATGAAGATCACCGTGCTCCGTTATCGTCCGGAGCAGGATGAGAAGCCTTGGGATCAGACCTTTGAGGTTCCTTATCACGAGGCCACCTCACTGCTTGAAGCATTATTCTACATCAAGGACAATCTCGAGCCTTCATTGTCCTTCCGCTGGTCCTGCCGTATGGCAATCTGCGGCTCCTGCGGCATGATGGTAAACGGTGTTCCTCACCTGGCCTGCAAGACCTTCCTGCGTGATTACGAAGGTCAGGACATGCGTATCGATCCTTTGGACAACTTCCCTATCGAGCGTGACTTGGTAGTTGATTTGTCTGATCTTATTGAAAAGATTGAGCTCATTAAGCCTTACATCATTCCATCTGCAAAGGATGCAAAGATGCCGCTTAACAAGAACTTCAAGCAGAGCCCCATGCAGATGGAAGCCTACTTGCAGTTTGCTCAGTGCATCAACTGCGGCTGCTGCTACGCAGCCTGCCCTCAGTACAAGCTGAACCCTGAGTTCATCGGCCCTGCTGCCTTGACCCTGTTGTACCGTTACAACACCGACAACCGCGACAGCGGCACCAAGGAGCGTATGCCCTTCCTGAGCTCTGAGAACGGCGTCTGGGGATGCACCTTCGTCGGCTACTGCTCTGAGGTTTGCCCCAAGCAGGTTGATCCTTCTTCTGCTATTCAGCTTGGCAAGAAGATGTCAGCTACCGACTATGTCATCAAGCTTGTGAAGCCTGAGGAGTAATCAATGTCAGAAGTAAAATCATTCCGCAAGCCTTACAACCGTGAGGTCAAGGCAACTTGGTGGAAGGCTAATTCCTTCTACATGGCTTATATGTTGCGTGAAGGCACAGCTGTACTTGCACTGTTTGCAACACTGGAAATTGCTCTGGGCATTTTCCTCTTTGCTCTTTGTAACCTCGACAGCGGCAATTTCGGCGCTGACAATACTGCTCCTTACCTCTGGTGGGTACAGAACTTCCTGGGCAACCCGGTTGTTATTCTCCTGAACGTAGTGACTCTTGTCGCTCAGCTTTTCCATATGGTTACCTGGTTTAACCTTATGCCTAAGGCTGTACGTGTGTTCATGAACAAGAACAGCACCGAACTGCTTCCAGATTACGTCACCAAGATCGGCCTCTATGCTGCTGCTATCGGCGGTTTCGTGGTCATCTTAGCTGCCGCTTTAATAACCAAGTAAAGGAGAGACATCATGCGTCCTATTCTTCCTACCCGTTCTGACGAGCCCATCTACTGGCTCATGTTCGGTACCGGCGGTATGGTCGCTGCCTGGGTGCTTCCTGCCGTTCTGGTAGTTTTCATCCTTGCAGGTATCAGCTCTCCCGATGTCACCACCGGTCTGCTCTCCTTTGAGCAGGTTAAGGGTATCCTCGGCAACTGGTTCTTAGCCCTGGTGCTCTTTGGTATCGTGTTCATCCTGAGCTTCTACTCACTTCACCGTATGTATCACTCTACCCATGATTTCAAGCTTCACAGCAAGATTTTCTGGTACATCTGCTACGGTGGTGCAGCCGCTCTGTCTTTCATCGTTTTAGGTCTTCAGCTTTTAATCTATGTAAAGCTGTTCTAACAGCACCATAATGATGAAACTAAAGCCCGCTTTAAAGCGGGCTTTTTTATTGTCATATGCCCGATTTCAGGTCGTGCATGTTTTTCTTTTTTATCTGCTATGCCAGATCATTGTAAAGGCTTACTTTCTGGTATAATTGCGCCATTAAAAAATTAATGAAATTTATTTACAAAGCACTTGCGCAAAAGGACATATATGAAAAAGACCAAAATGGTCTGCACTATCGGACCTAAATCAGAAGATCCTGCGATCTTAAAGACTCTCCTCGATTCCGGCATGAACGTCATGCGCTTGAACTTCTCACACGGTGACTACGAAGAGCACGGTGGCCGTATTGATGCTATTGAGAAGATCATGAAGGAATATGGTCGTCTTTTTGCAGTGATCCTTGATACCAAGGGCCCTGAGATCCGTACCTGTGATTTAGAAAATGGTCAGGATATCGAGTTGCACACAGGCGATCGCATCACCATCACCACCGACGCAACCGTGATCGGTAATAAAGAGAAAATCTCTGTTACCTATAAAGATTTAGCCAAAGACCTGAACCCCGGCGACACCGTACTTTTAGACGACGGTCTTATCGGTATGAAGGTTATCTCCACCACCGATGACGAGGTTGTGTGTGAAGTTTTAAATAACGGCGTTTTAGGTGAGCACAAAGGTATCAACCTGCCCAATACCCACATTTCCATGCCTTTCATGTCTGAAAAAGACAAGCAGGATCTGCTCTTTGGTATCAAGCGCAATGTTGATTATATTGCAGCCTCCTTTACCCGTTCACGTCGCGATGTGCTGGACATCCGTGAATTCCTGGACGCTCACGGCGGTGAGGATATCAAGATCATCTGCAAGATTGAGAATCAGGAAGGTATCGATAACTTCGAGGACATCCTTGCAACTGCAGACGGTATCATGGTTGCCCGCGGTGACATGGGTGTTGAAATTCCTCCCCAGGAGGTTATCTTTGCCCAGAAGCGCATCATCCGCCGTTGCAACGAAGTAGGCAAGATCGTTATTACTGCAACCCAGATGCTTGATTCCATGATCAAGAATCCCCGTCCTACCCGTGCTGAGGCAGGTGACGTTGCCAATGCTATTATCGACGGTACTGATGCAGTTATGCTTTCAGGCGAGTCTGCAAAGGGCAAATACCCCCGTGAGGCTGTACAGACCATGTGCACCATCTGCGAGCGCACTGACCGCGAGATCAAGGCCAAACTTCACAACGAAGAACTGCTAAAGGGTAAGGTTCCTACCACCGCTGCTGTATGTCTGGCTGCAGTTGAGGCCTCTGAGACCTTAAATGCTCCTTTGATCGTTGTTGCAACCGAGCACGGCTCATCCCCTATGGCTCTCCGCCGTTACTTCCCTTCAGCTGCAATTCTGGCTCTCACACCTAATGAGAAGACTGCCCGTCAGCTCTCCTTAGTCCGTGGCGTGGTTCCTAAGCTCGTTAACCGCATCAGCTCCACTGATGAGTTCTTCAGCCTGGGCATTAAATATGCTCTTAAAGAGAAGCTTGCCAAGAAGGGTGACACCATCATTATGGTGAACGGTGCTCTGGTTCCTTCAGGCACCACCAACACCATGTCAGTTCACACTCTTTAATTTTTAGAGCGTGATACAAAGCCCGGCTGATGCTGGGCTTTTTTGTCTTAATATCAGGACAAGCAGATGCGCCCGATCCCCTATGGAAAAACGTCCTATATAAATATTCTTGCAAGACACTTTGCAGTTGTTGATAAGACAGAATACCTGGAGATTATTGAAAATGAACCATCTCAGGAATTGCTGCTTGTACGTCCGCGGCGCTTTGGCAAAAGCCTGTTTATCGATCTCATGCAAAGCTACTTTGACTTAAACCTGAAAAATCGCTTTGATGAACTTTTCCACGGCTGCTATATCCATTCCCATCAAACGCCCATGCAAGGCAGCTGCTACATCCTAAGATTTGACCTGTCCGGAATAAACAAAGATCCAGAAGCGATAAAGAAAAGCTTTACCGCAAAAATCAGGCAGGGATTATTACGCTTTGCCCAGAATTACAAAAGCCTGCAGGAGCCTATCCTGTCAATACTGCATGATAACAATGATGATCCCGCAATAATGCTCGATGCCTCATTGCAATCTGTGATGCCTACAGCTAAAAGGCAGATCCTGCTGCTCATAGACGAGTACGATCTGCTGACAGAGACTTTTGTTAAAAGCGATCCCGAAGTCCTGAAAGCCACTCTTGAAAGCACCGGCTTTGTGACAGATTTCTACACCATAATCAAAAAACACTGTAAGGATGCGCTGTATAAAGTATTTGCAACCGGTGTTTCAGCCCTGGAAATAAATTCAAAGCCGCTTACTGTAAATTCCTTCAAAAACATAAGTCATGATCCAAAATACGCCTGCATGCTCGGCTTTGACGAGCGGGAGTTACGCTATCTTATTGAAGATACCATAAGCACAGCTGTGACAGGCAGCAATATTGAGGATATTCTGGCGGACATGAAGGATTATTACCAAGGCTACAGCTTTGGTGATGCGGCCAGATCTCCTGTATTAAACCCGACACAATGCCTGTACTATCTTAACAGTCTGGCAGATACCTGCGCTGAGCCGATGTCCCTTTCTGACAGCAACGTCGCCGGCAGTGGCAACAGCCTCGCCGCGGTACTTGACGCATGCGATGAAAAGCAAAAAGTGCTACAGCTTATTGAAAACGTGATAAATGGCAGATCTGTAGAGCTCCCGGCCTTAACAGCACAAACAGATCAGAATTCTACACAAAAGCTGAGTTTCAGGGAGCTTGTTTCGTCTCTCAGAGATTTTGGATATCTCACATGGAGCAACGGCAGCAGCACACAGTTATGCTGTCCGAATAAAGCTATGAGAGAGCTGTTTATAAAGTATTACTTCAGCAGGATTTACAATCAAGCCGATCTTTGCTTTGACAGAAACGATGTCGTAGCTGATGCCTATAAAAAGCTGAATGATGGCGATATTAAACCACTGCTTACATATGTATCACACAGGCTCGCTCTTGCTTGTCCGCAACCTGCGGCATTTAACGGTCGCTTCCTGCAGCTGGCAACTCTGATGGCTTTAACAGCTAACAGCAAATACAAGGTATGGACTGAGCAGAAAGCCTTTACCAGAGGACGATCTGTTCTGTTTATTGAAGAAAAAAACAAGGATGCACGGGATCGCAGATGCTATCTTATAGAATTTAAGTACTTAAAGAACGGTGAGGCTGATGACGAGAGGATAAAAGCCTTAGCAGAAGATGCAAAAGAGCAGTTGCTCCGCTGTCAGGAAAGTGAATCCTACAGGCACCTTACCAGACTTAAGAAAATTGCGGCGGTATTCTCAGGAACAGAGCTTGTACATTTTGAAGAATGCTGATCCCGAATAAAAGGCCGGAAACCGACCTTTTTAAAGCAGATGCAGGCTTTACTGCCTGCTCATAAGCTCTGCATTAGTCTTTGTTTTAACATCCTCGGGGATATTATCCCAGGCCTGCTTAATAGGCATCAGAAGTTTCATGACTTCATCAATAGGGGATGCATCAAGACTTGATGAAGCCTGAGTCAGCTGCAGCTTCATATAATCATATAAAGCGTACATCTTATCTGAAAGCTCGGGATTTTCCTTACGCTCCAGCGCGCCCTGCAAGCCGTCTATAATTCCCAAAGCCTTGGTAATGCGATCGGCCTTATACTCATAATCCTTACGTTCGATAGCTCCCTTAGCCTGCGACAAACGCTCCAGAAGCCCGTTAAAGAGCATCTGGATCACGCGGTGCGGGGTTGCCACCGACAGTTCAGCCTCAAGACTTGTACGCCTGTAGGCCTTTAAATTGCGACCGTACATTGAATTCTCCTGCAAAAACAATATACCAATGTATCTATTGTATCGGCTGGACCTTAAAAAGTTTTAACAAAAATAAAAAACGGCCTCTGTTTTTTCAGAAGCCGTCTCAATTCAGAACTTAAAACTAAACAGTCTCATCCAGGATCAGGCCCTTAAGCGCAGTCTTTGCATCAGCACCGCCAAGTTTCTGTGCCGGTGCATTCTTAGTCTTTTCCTCAAAATCAGAGATCATCTTCTGAAAACGGATCAGATCCTCTGAGGGGATCTGGCGCACCAGATCCTCAGTTGAACGGTTGGTTACATTGATAACAGTATCTGAGGTATCGTCATTTACAGAAAAAGTAAGACCGATATTCTGGATATTAAGCTTGTCACTAAGCTCCTTGGCCTTTTTTTTCTGCTCAGCCAGTTCCTCATCGGTAAGCTCTTTTTTCTCTTCAGACTGCTCTTTGGCCTTGGCCATACCGCCCTGAACTAAAGCCTGCTGAGAGCTTACTGCCTTAACACTGTCTGCTGATACGTCCCTGGTATCAACAGTAGTCTGTTCCTGATCATTATAAACACTGCGATCAGGCATATAATCCTGTGATTTAGCTCCGCGCATTGAGTCAGCGGATGTCACTGTATCCACGTATTGCATAGACACGACCTTTCCCTCTTATTGCTGAGGAAGCTTAAAATTCTCTCCTGAGGGCAAGACTGAAAATAATTCTGCCCATCTTTTTTCTCTACATCCTATATCGGAGCAAAATCAGCAGTCTTTAGAATTTTTTTAATATTTTTTGCTGTGCCCACTAAACGAACATTTTCCGCTATAAACACAACATCGCTTGGGCCGTGATGCTAAAGCATCTGATGAAGATTGAGACAGCAGGACAGAACTATTTACCCTCTTGTGCTGATGAAGCAGATACCTCTATAAGTTCGTTAATCTCAGTCTTAATGGCAGTAACCTCATTAAGTATACTGTTTGACAGGATCTCCAGTCCCTCAAGTCGCTTTAAAAGAATGACGAGCTTAGCTTCCGGTACAGATGGCACGGGAGCAGGAGCTGCAGCAACAACGTTATTTCTGGCTATTTCTTCAGGAGTTAACTGAGGACGGCCGCGAGGTCCATTCTTAACAATCTGATTTGTTTCAGGATCAAACTTGCCGATACATTTACGCTTTTGGACCTTCTTTTGCCGGGCTTCATCCCAGACATAACTGGTTTCGTAGGCATACCAGGTGTTGGTACGCCTGTTAAAGGATTTGGTTATCGCCATATCAACTCCATAGCTAAATAAGCACTCATTCCGTTAGTTATTCTGCTTTCGCTTGATTTTTATTTTTCTTCTGCCTTGTACGGGATTGAGCACTTTGCTGACTGTCAGTCTCTTCATTTCCCTGATCTAGCTTTTTTTCTTTTGCAGTGCATCTCTGGCTTCCTGCAGAACCCCTCGTGTTTCCTGTAAAGCAACGCTGGTCATTTCTGAAAATTTTCTCGATTCCTGCAGAGATTCCTGCAATATTTTGATCTGCGCCTTTAAAGATTCATTCTCTGTTTTAAGTCTTGCTACCTCAGCATCACTTATTTGTGCTCTGGCTTCATAGAGCTCCTCTATCTCATCAAGCTTGGCTGCCTTCTCATCTATATCCTTATTAATGACTTGCAAGCCTTCATAGTTCAGCATTGCAAGGGAGTCCGCTCTCTTCTTGCAGAGTTGATATAGAGATTTGACAAAGGGCATTCCTTCATCGATGAGTACCTGCTCTTCATCAGGATCGGGGTTATTAATAATTGCTGCAGTTTCCTGCTCATTTAGCTTGCACAAAATTCCGGTGATCTCACTGTATGAGCCACCGCCTATACGCTGACGGATCTTTTCAGCGGTTACATCCTCATGTGCGTCAATGAGCTCTTTGCGGGCCTGAACTATTTTTTCTTCGGAGGCTATCATTTTTATCTACTCTCCCCAATGCAGGCTTCAATCTATCATAATCCATGCAATTAACTGCAATACATTGCGTCACAATTAAATCAGCCATCGCAGATTAGCATGCTTATAGGGCTTTAAAGCCACAATATCTGATATGAAAAGACGCAGGCAGGAAAGGATTTGCCCACAAAAATAAAGCGTTGCCACACTGCGTCAGACAGGAGAATATCACTTTGAAAAAGGATGGGATATCTGCAAATGTCAAATATCCCCGATTAAGACTCCGCAGGGGCTCAATACATCAGAGCTTAATCTGCAAGCAGTCTTGCAGCATCAAAGCCGTTCAGATGTTCCTGCACACTGCCGCCATGAGCACCTAATAAAGAGGCGATATCACCGGCAAGAGCTGCGGCCTGTTCAGGCTCCACGGCTGCTGCCTCATGCTTTAATGATGAAATCACACTGCCCTGAAGCTCAACTACGGCCGCATCCTTACAATAAAGGCCTGCAGTGTGCTCAATACTTTCCTTGTTTGATACAGTATTTGAGGTATAAACACTGGTATTGGAGCTTACTGAATTTATCTGATTAATCATTTTTACTCTCCTAAAATCCTGCCTTAAATATAGTCAAATAATGATGAACCGTTAATGGTTGAAAACACCGAACGGGCAACTGTTAAGGCCTGCTGATCCTGCACGATATCGGAGGCAGCCTCAAAGGCATCTACCTCAGTGATATTCGCCCTTGCAGTGGTTTTTATGGTCTGCAGGGAGTTATCCGAGTTAATGACATTTTCAATCTCCTGCTCACGCGAGCCGACACGTCCGCGGTACATATCATAATGATCCATGGCATTCTGCACTGATACCTGAGCCTGAGCCATCACATCAGATAACTCCTCAGTAGAGAGACTGTCATCACGCAGGGCATCAATATAACCGGTAAGTGCGTTGAGGATATTCCCCTTTTGCGGCTTATCCATAGAGACAGTGACCGTTCTGTCCTGACCGGTCTGACCGTCAGCAATTGAAAACGACATACCCAGAGCCTCAATTGAACCGTCAGAGGCCACCTCGCCTGAGGCAATCTGTGTGCCGTCAGGAGCTGCAATGGTAAAGGTATTATCAGCACTGATGCTCAGGGTAAGCTGATTGGTTCCTGCACCTGTGGGATCATAATATTTATTGAAAACGGCATCATAATCACTGTAATCGCTGATCATACCGTACATGCCGGCAGTATCTCCGGTAATTGAGATGCTCTTTGCCAGATCGCAGTTTTCAAAAATATTCAGGCCGGAATCTGAGATCTGTACCGTAACCGAAGGAGCCACCTGCACCAGACGCACCTGACCGTCTGCCTGACAGGCGTAATGTCCGTCAGAGGTCTTCTGCATGGTTGCAACAGTGCTCTGTGCACCTGAGAAAATATACTCACCCTCAGCGTTCTGGGTATTCATAAGATCAAAGAGCTGATCTCTTATCTGAATCAAATCCTCAGCAATTGCATCACGGGAGGTAATATCGTTAGTTGAATCCACCGCCTGAATCAGACGCGTATTGGCGCTTGATAACGCTGTCCACATGGATTCAAGTGCAGTCTCCTCCTCAGACATGGTATCTGAGGCCAGGCCTGCATTGGTTGCATACTGCTTGTAGGTTGAAATCGAGGCATCGTATTTTATTTTAGATGCCATGCCGGATGGTGCTTCACCTGCAGTCTCAAACTTCAATCCGGTGTTGTATCTGGTAGAGGAGGCATCCAGACGAGAATTAGCCTTTTGCAAATAGGCTAGGTTCTTGTTATAGGTCATGTTTGTTGAAATACGCATAGCCTACACCTCCTAAAAGGCACTGATCAGTGCATCAAAAATGGTTTGCGAGGCCGTAATGATCTTGGCACAGGCCTGATAAGTCTGCTGATACATGATGAGATTGGCTGCCTCTTCATCAAGATTTACTCCAGACTCCGAGCTGTAGAGCTCTGAGGTCTGCTCCATCTTGGATTCTGCCGCAGATAAATTGGTATCGGCACTGTATACCGCAGAGCCTAATCTTGAGGTTAATGAGGCATATCCTTCAGTAAAGGTCACCTTTTCACTGCCAGTTGTACCAACGCTTTTAACCGTCTTCAGGCCGGACATCAGATTACCGTTGGTGTTATCGCCTACACCATTTGAATTGATCTCAAGCTCAAAGCTGTCACCTGGCTGTATCGTACCGGTAATATTGATCTCATAGCCGGGCCAGCCGTCGCTGTTATAGGCTGAGCCGTCAACTGCGGTGGCATTGCCGAATAAGGATTGTCCCTTGCAGGATGCAGGTGCTGTTGCCAGCAGATCACCATTGCTGTTATAGATCCCGTAATCACCATCAGCTGTAATAGTCACGCGCACCGGTGCATTGGCGGTAAACTCAGGCAGGCGTGTGGTCTTGTTGACCGTCACGCCCTTGTTATCACCTACAGCACTCATGGACTCTAAGGTGATCACGGCATTGCCCAGATTGTCAGTTTTGGTAGTTGAAGTACGGATAGCGGCAGCATAGGCCAGATCCTCAGGCTTGGAGATATTTATTTCGGTGGTATAGCCTGAGTGCAGCGTAGGCTGGATATAGAAATTATGGACTGAGGCATCAAGATTGCCCTCGGTATCATTGAAGGTAAGCGTAATGCCGGCATAATCAGTCATATCGATAACCATATTGCCTATCTGATCCTGTGTCACGGTGTAACTGCTATTGGAAAGCTCGGTCTCCTTACCGTATAAATCACACTCATAGATCTTAAGCTGGCCGTCATCAAAACTTACTCTATAGTCATTGGCAGTGACATTAGCGCCCTTTCCTTCAACAAAATGCACCACACAGCTCTGATTGCTCTGAGGATCATCACATTTAGCCTCTACATCCTCAATATTAAAGATGTTTTCACCTGCTATTCCCTCAAGAGTGAAGCCAGCCTTGTTCTGCTCATTCAAGGAGTCGGAAAATGCCACACACAGACGTCCCAGATCACGCATGGTCTGACGGATCTCAGAGCAGCTTGTAAGATATCCGCCGGCCTGACCGCCGATATCAGCATCATTTAAACGTATCCTGGTCTCATCGTTTACCGAGCCGGTGGCATTTTTAAATGACAGGGTTATATACTGTCTGGTGGTGTCATATTTGTCGGTACTGGTGCTCAGGCTTGCATAGGTACTGTCGTTTGCAAGCAACTGACCGTTGCCGGACATATAGACTGAAATTGAGCCGTTTGACTGGGTTACGGTATTGATGCCGACAAGCTCTGATAACTGTGAAATATAGAGATCACGCTTATCCTGCATCTGCAGATAAATCTCGTTGCTCTCACCGCTGCCTTTGGCATCAGCAGATGAGGCCAGGATCTGCTGATTGAGTCTGGTTATGGCCGCTGTCAGAGAATTGACATTGGAAACAGCGTCATTAACCTTGTCGTTTACTGCATTTATCTGGCTTTGAATTTCCTTGTTTAAGGTCTTAAAGCGGTTCTGAATGATCTTTAAATCAGCCAGAACCTCTTCACGTGAAGAGGAGGAGGTCGGATTCTGGATAGATGAGGATAAGGCGTTAAAAAATTTTGTAAAAGCCGTTGATACCGACATATCATCATCTGAGAGCATGCTGTCGGTGCTCTCCATGCCTGACTTATAGGCCTCATAGTAATTTTTAGAGCCGGTATCAGAATAAAGCTCACGCTGAACGTACTGATTGTAAATTCGGCGCGTATCGGTTGAGCCTACGCCCCAGTCTATGGTGCTGGTATAGGTCAACGTCTGCTTGCGGGTATAGCCCTCGGTATTGACGTTGTTGATGTTATTGGAAGTGGTGCTGATGAGTTTCTGTGAATTCAGGACACCAAACTTGCCAATTTGTATTAGATCCAGCATCTTTATAATCCCTAATACGGCATGAATATGCCGCTTTTCTCTCGCTTACAGAGTCTTATGCTATTTGTATGCCATGAATGCGATTTTTCGTGAAATATTTTTAAGCTTGGCAGCATAATCAGGATCGGTGGCATAGCCTGCACGCGCAATTTCATCAAAATAACCATCCGTATCAAAGCTTTTGGATACTGCCTTTCCATAGCGCGGATTACTCTTTATAAAGTCAATGTAATCCTTCATTGAATCCAGAAGATTTGAATAGGATCGGAAGGAGGATATACGTGACACCATGGCGCCTCCTTCAAACTCAGGTGATGACAGCTCCTCTCTCTCTCCCGTCCATGAGGAGTCTGCCTTGATACCGTAGTAATTATTCCCTGCAGGAACGTGCTGCCCCCAGCCTGTTTCCAAAGCAGCCTGGGCTACTAGAACCAGTGGATTAAAGCCCTCTCCCTCCACAGCCTTTAAGGCATAAGGCATAAGTTTCTGAACAAAATCCTCCTGCGATTCAAACATCCTGAGACTACCCTGTGGAAAATCACGGTAGATGCTCTTAAGACCTTTGACAAAACGGGCCTCAACAGATGCAGGATCAAGATAGGATGAATAGTCATGACTGGCATAGCCTGTTACCACTCCATCAGGACGTTTATCACTGCCTGAGGATATGAGCTCCTGTAAAAGCTCCTTTCCCTCATCTCCTAAGGATTTTGAAAACTGCTTTGCAACAAGATAGGTAATAGAATTTTTAGAAAGCCCGCCATGCTTTGACATCTGCCCTACCTGCTCCTGGGAGAGCATATCCTCAAACATGCGCGAGTATTTACTGTGCAGAGGAGAATCCTCATTAATTGAAGACACCGATGTGCGCATGCCGTCAACCCAGTACTGGGTTAGGAGCTGCTCAAACTGCTCAGCTGCAGCCTTCAAGGCCATGGCCTTTTGATGCTTATCACCAAGCCCCAGCTCCTTAAGGCGTGACATTCCGCGAATATCCGCCTTAAATCCGATATCGGTGGCATCCTTTGCTTTAAGTAAAGCAGTGTCTTCCATAAATCCTCTTGCGCCAAAGAAATGTTGCCGACGCTTTTTTCCTGATAAAGCAATTGATATGCCAAATGCCAGTTTTTAATCAGCAGCAGTAATTAAAAAAAATGATCAACAGCTCAAAACGGATTTTTGACAGCGTCAGAAAATTGCCTGAGCTCCTGTATACGGATAGAATGAATGCGATAAATTTTCACCGGAGTCCCTTATGCAATTCTCTGGCAACGTGCTTTTGCTTGAAGAAGCAGAAGATCGCCGTAATACTCTTGAGACCGTACTTTCCTTTTTAGGCTGCAGCGTACAATGCGGTCAGCTTGATGACTGTCTGTCCTATCTTGATAGCGATGATGCCCCTATAGATGCCTGCTTTGTAGGCAGCATGCCTGACAGAACCGATTTCGCATCTCTGCTGTCAAAGCATGCGCAGGTGCCCTTCATCTTTATAACAAAGCCTGATAACAATGTCACTGCACTGGCAAACTTCATGGGAGCACTAGATGAGGGCTCTCAGGATAAAAGCTCTGCACTTTTATATGACGATATAGTGTCGCTGCTGCACTTTTGTCAGTCGTTTAATTCAATGAAGATGCTGAGAAAACGTCCTGCCTCGCTCCCCGATTCCCAGAAGCATCTCATGAAGGTACTGCGCGGTCGCGGTAAGGCCATAAGCCTCGTTAGACGTCTTATTGAACAGGTGGCCCCGGTCGATGCTACCGTCCTTATATTAGGAGAATCCGGTACCGGAAAAGAGGTTGTGGCCCGCTCTATTCATGAGCTTTCAAAGCGTGCCTCAGGACCCTTTGTACCGGTAAACTGCGGTGCAATTCCAGGAGAGCTTCTTGAATCCGAGCTTTTCGGCCATGAAAAGGGAGCCTTTACCGGAGCCTTCTCAGCACATGAGGGACGCTTTGAGCTTGCCAAAGGCGGTACCTTATTTTTAGATGAAATAGGTGATATGCCTCTTGCCATGCAGGTCAAGCTCCTGCGTGTACTGCAGGAGCATACCTTCTCCCGCGTAGGCTCCAATAAATTATTAAAGGCAGATGTACGCATAGTAGCCGCTACCCATCGCAATCTTGAAAAAATGGTTGAAGACGGAACCTTCAGACAGGATCTCTATTACCGGCTCAACGTTTTTCCTATCACCACGCCGACTCTTGCCGAGCGCAGCGATGATATCCCATTGCTCCTGCAGCAGCTTACCCATAATTTCGGAGATACCAGCCGCACCTCGCTGCGCTTTACCCAGAGTGCAATTGAGGCCTTGATGGCCAATCCCTGGAAGGGCAATGTTCGTGAGCTTTCAAATCTTGTGGAACGTCTGCTCATCTTGCATCCTAATGAAATCATCGATAAAAATGATCTGCCTCCGCAGTACCGCGGTGAAAGCGTTGATATTGATCCAGTCGATGAACGCGAAGCCCTGCTTGACGCCTTCTCCTGCGGGGATGATGATCTTTCAGATATCATGGCCTCAGCTGTCATAACATCTCTTCCTGAAATTGCAGGCGAGGCTGAGATGGCAAGTGCCTTTGCCGCCCCCAAGCTTTCAGATGACGGGGTAAATCTTAAGGACATGGTTGCCGATATGGAAACAGGGATGATACGTCAGGCGCTTGAAAGAAGTGGCGGAGTGGTCGCCAAATCTGCAGAGCTGTTAGGCCTTCGCCGCACCACCTTAGTTGAAAAAATGAAGAAATACGGCATTTCCGCCCAGAGCTAGAGGACTGTATGACTGATATTGCACATAAGACCATTGCCCAGTATTTAAAGGACAAAACCATACTCATCACTGGCGGTACCGGCTCCTTTGGTAACTGTTTTGTAAAGACCGTGCTTGAAGGATACGAGCCAAAAAAGATCATTGTCTATTCGCGCGATGAGCTCAAGCAGTATGAAATGCAGAGCCGCTTTAGCAGATACTCAAGCAAAATCCGTTATTTCATTGGTGATGTGCGCGATAAGGAGCGCTTAAATCTTGCGCTGCGCGGAGTTGATATCGTGATCCATGCAGCAGCCATCAAGCAGGTGCCGGCTGCAGAATACAATCCCATGGAATGTATTAAAACCAATGTCATGGGCGCAGAAAATATCATTGAAGCCTCGCTTGAAAACAATGTTGAAAAGGTGGTTGCACTGTCAACAGATAAGGCGGCCAATCCCATCAATCTCTACGGTGCCACCAAGCTGTGCTCAGATAAGCTCATGACTGCCGCCAACAATTTAGCAGGCGACCGCCGCACCCGCTTTGCAGTAGTCCGCTACGGCAATGTTTCAGGATCGCGCGGCTCGGTCGTACCCCTGTTTAAAAAGCTGCGTGATGAGCATGCTGAATTCATTCCGATCACTGACAAACGCATGACCCGTTTCTGGATCACGCTGCCTCAGGGAGTTGATTTTGTGCTGCATGCCCTGGTGCGCATGCATGGCGGTGAGACCTTTGTACCAAAAATTCCTTCAATCCGTATAAGCGATCTGGCAAGGGTTATTGCACCTGAGATCCCCATTAAGGAGATCGGCATAAGACCTGGCGAGAAGATCCACGAAATCATGTGCCCGCGTGATGACTACATGCATGTGATTGAATTTGAAAACTTCTTCATTATCCGTCCCTCACTAACCTTCTACGGCACAAATGACAGGTCCTACCGCACCACCAATCTAGGTGAAACCGGGCAGAACGTGGCAGACGGATTTGAATACAACTCATTAGATAACCCCGTGTACATGACTGATGAGCAGCTGCGCGAGGTCTGTTTTCCCAGATGATCCCCTACAGCACCCAGAGCATTGACGCAACAGACTACGATGCAGTACTGGAAACCTTAAGCTCGCCGTATTTAACCTGCGGGCCAAAGGTCACCGAGTTTGAAGATGAAATATGCATGAAAACAGGTGCCCGCTTTGCTGTGGCCTGTAATTCATGTACATCTGCCCTGCATCTGTCGATGATGGCGCTTAGGATCCATAAAGGCGATACAGTCTATGTAAGCGCCATTTCCTTCGCAGCCTCAGCAAACTGTGTGCGTATGTGCGGAGGAGAGGTTGAGTTTGTCGATATCGATCCTGATACTGCCAATATAGACTGCGATGTACTTGAAAGGATGCTGATCAGAGCACAGAAGAAAAATCACCTGCCAAAGGCGTTAGTTGCTGTTGATATGGCTGGCAGACGCTGTGACTTTAAACGCATCAGGGCGCTGTCACGAAAATACGGCTTTAAGATTGTAGAGGATGCGGCTCATGCCCTGGGAGCAAGCTATATGGGGGATAAAACAGGATCCGGCTTTTATGCTGATATCACCTGTCTTAGCTTTCATCCTGTCAAAATCATCACCACCTGTGAAGGCGGCATGGCCTTAACCAATGATGAGGCTTTATATAAGCGTCTGCGTGCTCTCTGCTCTCACGGGATAACTCATGATAAAGCCAGATTTCATGATAAAAGTCATGAAGCCTTTTACTATGAAATGCAATCCCTGGGGTATAACTACCGTCTCTCTGATCTGCATGCAGCCCTGGGTATTTCCCAGTTATCACGTCTTGAGATCTTTGTGGAAATGCGCCAGAAAAAAGCACGCAAGTACTTTGAGCTTTTAAAGAATGTTAAAAATCTGAAGCTGCCGGCCCCTGATACTAAAAACTCTATGAGTGCCTGGCATCTGTATCAGGTAAGGATAGCCAAGGGAGCACGTGACAGCATCTACAGACAGCTTCGCGATATTGATATCGGAGTACAGGTCCACTATCTTCCCATCTACCGTCACCCCTATTATCAGAGGCTGCGCCATTATGAGCCACTGACGGGAGCAGAAGAGTTTTTTAATGAAACACTCTCCATTCCGCTCTTTCCAACCCTTTCAAATCTCAAGCAGGAAATGATAGCCGCCAAGCTCATTTCACTTGTTGAAAAACTCTGATACAGGCACCGGCAATGAGTGATATCAAAAGATTAGCAGTGATCCCCGCACGCGGCGGTTCAAAAAGGATCCCGCATAAAAACATCAGGGAATTTTTAGGCAAGCCCTTAATTGCCTATTCAATTGAGGCGGCCGTACAATCTCATCTTTTTGATAAGGTGGTGATCTCAACTGATGATGAGGAAATTGCTGCAGTTGCCAGCAAATACGGGGCAGAAGTCCCCTTTATGCGCGATAAAAGTCTCGCAGATGATTTCACCGGTACCTTTGCAGTAACCTTAGATGCTTATAAAAGGGTAAAAGCTCAGGGCTTTGATGCAGATGTGATCTGCTGTATCTACGCCACAGCCCCTCTGCTTACTGCAAAATACCTTATCGATGCCGGCAGATTTTTTGAAGATGAGAGAGCTGACTATCTCTACGCCTGCTGTGAATTTCCCTTCCCCATTCAAAGAGCACAATATTTAGATGAGCATAAGTCTCCGACTCCGGTTACACCTGAATTTATGTCATCACGCTCACAGGATCTGCCTAAAACCTATCAGGATGCCGGACAGTTTTACTTTCACTCCCGACATAACCTCCTGGACAGAGGAGAGAGTATGATAAAACGCGGTTTTGAGCTGCCGCGTCACCGTGTCATCGATATCGATACTCCCGAGGACTGGGATTATGCTCAGGCCATGGCCAAAGCTGTAACTGAATTAGGACTTAGCTAAAATGATAAATCAAATAATATCAGCAATAAGTGCTGATCCTAAAGCGATCTGTGTAGTCCTTGAGGCAGGATTTGATATAGGTACCGGGCATTTAATGCGCGTTAAAGGACTGTTACCCCACCTGATTAAAGCAGGTTATCACATCTACCTTATCACTGACTCCTTTGACCGTAATCTCAAGCGCATGGCACCGGAGTACACAAAAATCCTGCTCTGTCCTAAAAATCAGATTCCGAAGATCATCAATCAGATAAAGCCTAAGCTTACGCTTATTGATCATTACCATTTCTCCTCTGCTCTTGAGAAGCAGATTGAAGGTAAAAAGGCCGTAATAGATGATCTCAAGCGTAAGCACGATTGCGATCTCCTAACTGATTCATGCTTTTTTACAGACGAGAGCTCCTATAGAGGAAAAGTACCAGATGACTGCAGGCTCCTGACCGGACCTCAATACTCACTTATTCGTGAGGAATTCCTGAATATCGAACATAAGCTCAATTTATCCACACGTGTGCTCATCAACTACGGAGGATCTGATCCTGCCCATGCCTGTCTTAAGGCAGTGCTCTCCATCATGAATTCTGATTATCTTGACTATGATGATCATTTATTTTCCTATACCGTGCTGGCAGGCTCTGCCAATGATGATATAGACGAGCTCTATGATCTCTGCTCTCAGCGTCCGGATTTTGAATTCCTGGTTGAAACCGATGAAATGGGCAAGCTTTTCTCACGCTGTGATCTGGCTATGGGAGCCTATGGCGGTACATTTAAGGAGCGCATGGCAGCCGGCATTCCGACGCTCGGCACCGTGATAGCCGAAAACCAGGAAGGCGGCCCACTGGTTTTTGAAAAATACAGATGTGGCCTCGATATAGATCTGGATTCTCTTGAAAATCCGCTGATTGTCGGACGAAAGCTCCTTGAGCTTGGAGCCAACAGCATAGAATTTGCTGAAAACGGGAAAAAGCTGATTTCAGGCAATGGCATCAAACTGGTATCTGATGCCATTTTAAAGCTTTTAGCAGAGCATTAGCTCTCCTGGTTAGAGCTCTTCGTCACCATCCAGATGCAGCGGAAGCTGCCAGACAACAGTAGCTTTTCCCTGAGCCTTTAAATACTCATTTGCCTGTGAAAAATGCCTGCAGCCGAAAAATCCCCGATGAGCAGATAGAGGGCTGGGATGAGCAGCCTTTAAAACAAGGTGCTTTGCTGTATTAACACAGGCGCCCTTGTTCTGTGCAGGCCTTCCCCACAGCATAAATACCAAATGCTCACAGCGCTCATTTAAGGCTGCGATCACGGCATCGGTAAATACCTCCCAGCCCTGTCCGGCATGGGAATTTGCCTGTCCCTGAGTTACAGTTAAGGAAGAGTTTAAAAGCAGTACTCCCTGCCTTGCCCAGGGAATAAGACAGCCGTGATCCGGGATCTCAAAGCCAATATCGTCACGCAGCTCTTTATAGATATTAACAAGTGAAGGCGGGATCCTGATCTTAGCAGGCACAGAAAAGGAAAGTCCCATAGCCTGATTTGGCTCATGATACGGATCCTGCCCTATGATAACTATCTTTAAATTATCTAAAGAAGTGTACTTAAAGGCATTAAAGATACAATTCTCAGGCGGGTAGACGATTACCCCCTGAGCTCTGAGCTGATGCTGATAGTTATAAGCATGAGAAAACGCATCAGTATTTTTTAAGGGACCGATGATATCGTGCCAGTTAAGACTCATTTTTAAGTCCAAAAAATTAAGAGGAAGATCCACAGGACAAACACAAATTTCGCAAAATGACTGTGACTCAAAAAAGATTTAAGAGTAACAGGCCAGCTTGCTCAAGCACATCTATTCTAGCCTAACCGCAATTTACCTCAAGAAATATTTCAAACGCTGTTTTCTGCAGTACTTTATTGTTGTCTTTCGCTATATACCCGTATAATCATTACAGGAACAAATATATGCGTGATTACAAACCGCCATTTCATCTGACGGATAAAATGACCTCTCTGATTGCAGAAATCAGTGAGCAGATCGGTCGAATCAGCGTACTGCAGGATGGGACTATCGCTCCCCGACTGCGACGGGAAAACCGTATCCGTACCATCCATTCATCTCTTGCAATAGAGCACAATTCTCTGTCGTTAGATCAGGTAACGGCTATTTTGGACGGTAAACGTGTACTTGGTCACCCAAATGAAATCAAAGAAGTAAAAAATGCCTATGAAGCCTATGAGTTGATTCTGCAGTTAAATCCGACATCTACAGACGATCTTCTCCGGGCTCATAAAATAATGATGAGCGGACTTGTCATGGAAAACGGAAAATTCCGTTCAGAAGGTGCAGGCGTCTTTGACGGAGAAATGCTGATCCACATGGCACCACCTGCACAATTCGTACCCAGACATATCCACAACCTGTTTATGTGGTATCAGCACTCTGAACTGCATCCGCTGATTAAAAGTGCTGTCTTTCATTACGAGTTTGAATTCATCCATCCCTTCGCAGATGGAAATGGGCGCATGGGACGGATGTGGCACACTCTGCTTCTTGGCAAATGGAAGGAACTCTTCTTCTGGCTACCGGTTGAGGAATTGATTAAGTCTTCGCAAAAAGAATACTACGATGCCCTCAGCACCGCTGACAGACTGGCAGATAGCGCCGGATTCGTAGAGCTGATGCTAAAAATCATCCGTGACAGTTTAACTGCAGTTACGGTAGCAGGTCTTAGCACCGATCAAGTTAGCGACCAAGTCACCGATCAAGATAATTCCCCTATAACACGTCTTCTCCGTGTTCTTGGAAATGAAACGCTCTCAGCTGCAGAACTGATGCAACGATTTGGACTTTCACATAAGCCGACCTTCCGCAGAAACTATTTAAATAAAGCTTTAGAGCTGGGACTGATTGAACGCACGATCCCGGATAAGCCTAAAAGCAGAGATCAGAAATACAGAAAAAAAGACTGAACAGCTAGATCTTTGTTGCCCGCACCTGCAAAATGATCATCACCAGATCACAGCAACCGCCCGCAACTTTCGGAAGTAAAAAATAAAGGGGAGTCTTGCTCCCCCCTATCATTAAATATTTAAACAACCTGTAGCAGATTAGCCTAAGGTCTTAACCATAGCAACAATCTTCTGGCAGGTCTCAGTTACAGCCTTCCAATCCTTAGCCTTGACAGCAGAGGAAGGAGGAACAAATGAACCACCGCAGGCTGCAACGTTCTTCAGGCTCAGGAACTCAAGAAGGTTGTCTAAGGATACGCCACCGGTAGGAACGAATTTCATCATGGCATAAGGGCCTTCCAGAGCCTTCAGGGTCTTAACACCACCGTAGGCTCCTGCGGGGAAGAACTTAACGGTATTCAAACCGAAGTCCAGAGCCTGCTCCAAATCAGAAGGAGTGACAGTACCAGGGCATACAGGCATATTGTGCTTGATGCACCAGTCAACAACCTTGGGGTTGAAGCCCGGGGTAATAACAAACTTACCGCCGCGATCCATGGTCTCCATGGCGTGATCGATATCGTGAACAGTACCGGAACCTACGATGATCTCAGGAACCTCCTTGGCCATACGCTCGATTACCTCGCCGCCGACAGCAGTTCTGAAGGTAACCTCAGCAACAGGAATACCGCCGTCAACCAATGCATGAGCCAAAGGAACTGCATCGTTAGGATCGTCCAAAGTTACAAGAGGAACGATACGGATTTTTGCAATTTCATCAATAACAGACATTCTCTATCTCCTTAGAGCACAACACGCTTGTGGGAATCCATGAAAGCCTTTAACTGCTCAGGGGTAGGCAGGCCTTCATTATCGCCTACGAAGGTGCACTGAATAGCACCGATAGCGCAACCACGCTCAACAGCCTTCTCAATAGGTAAGCCTTCCATGAGACCGGTTAAGGTACCGGCAGCAAAGCCGTCGCCTGCACCAACAGTGTCAACAACCTTGTCGATCACGAAGCCTGGAACCATAGTCTCGGTCTTGCCGTCAGAAATCAAAGCACCGGTAGGACCGCACTTGGTAACAACAGTCTTGGCACCCAAGCCAAGATAGAACTTGTTGATTTCGTGAGCATCGGTAGTACCGCAGAGGATCTTACCCTCACCGTCACCAGGCAATACCAGATCAGCCTGAGATGCGAGCTCGTTGATGTAGGAAACCATTACTTCCTGTGAAGGCCAGAGCTGAGGACGGAGGTTAGGATCGAAGGATACGAACAGACCTGCCTCACGAGCCTTCTTAAGCATAAGCTTAACAGCGGCACGGGTAGAATCAGACAATGCAGGAAGAATACCGGTCAAATGAATGTGAGAGAACTTGGTGAAATCAGCCTGCTCAACATCAGCCTCTGACAGAGTAGAAGCAGCAGAGCCTGCACGGAAGTAGAAAATCTCAGGATCGCCCTTTGAGACCTTGGACTTTAACATGAAGCCGGTGCGGCGCTCATTGGTATAGATAACATAGGAGTTATCAATGCCGTTGTCGTTGAGGGTACGGGAGATGAGCTTGCCAAAAGGATCGTCACCTAACTTAGTCATATAAGCGGTGTTGTGACCCAGACGAGCAGCACCAGTAGCTACGTTGAACTCTGCACCAGCAACAGCCAAGCTGTAGCCCTTGACGCTGTCAAGTGAGCCTTCAGTCTGAGCAATGAGCAAGCCCATAGGCTCGCCAGCAAGTAGCAATCCTTTACCCATGATGGTTTTTCTCCTAATTACAGATAATGGTCAATTAGACCTCAATAAGAATATATTGGTTATTATTTTAAGGCATTTTTATATGTTCTGCCTGATGATAAGGATCACAATACTGAAAAAGAGATCAGATCTTTTAAAAAATATTCACAGAAAGATTTACACTTGCATTTAAATATGTAACAATTGATCTACTTCCATACAAAAAAGACGTGCAGACTGAGTACTTTAACTAGCCTGGGTATATTTATTTATACAAAGTATAGGCATAAGTTGGTTCAGAAAAAGCCCGCAACATTTTAGGTTAAACAAATGAATGAGTTTTATTTATCAACTGAATTCGCAGTAGAGAATACTCGAGAGCCAATCAATCAGCAGATCTACAAGTTCCTAAAGAAAGCTATCATTGAATGCCGTCTGCAACCCGGGGACCCCCTATCTGAAAATGAGGTCTCCTCCAAATTCAAATTCCGTATCAGCCGACAGCCTGTACGTGAGGCTCTGATCAAGCTTGCTGAGAATGACTTTGTGGTAATTGAGCCTAAGAAAACCACCAAGGTTGCCCGTATTTCCAAAAAGGATATTCTGCAGGGTGCTGAAATGCGCATGGCAATTGAAGGCTACTGCATAAGAAAAGCCTGCAAGCAGATAACTCCCGAGCTTATCCAGTCACTGCGCGACAATATCGAGGCTCAGAAGAAAGCAGCTGATCAATATGATGTGCATGAACACTTCCGTCTGGATGATGAGTTCCATGCAACCTTAATTAATGCCTCCGGACTTGATAGAGCATGGGCAACCGTCGAAGGCCTCAAGGCATCTATGGACCGTGTGCGCTATTTATCACTGGAGTATGAATTAACTCCTATGATTGTGACCTCAAGTGCCCACCAGAAGATCCTGGATGCCTTAATCAAAGGGGATGAGGAGACTGCTCATGATGCACTTTATGAGCATATCACCGCAACCCGTGATCAGCTCCAGAGCGTGATCAGAAAGTGCAAAGCTGAATGGTTCAGAGATTAGCAGTCTAACCAATACTAATTGAGGGCTAAGTTGCAAAAGACAGTATATGACTGTTGAAAAAGCAAGGTTAAGCCCTCATTTTTTCTATAGAGATTTTTTACGTAGTTTATTAATCAGGAGAACGCCATGAATATGCGCGAGTCAACCAACCCGGCAATCCGCGTTATCAACAGCCAGGCCGGTACCTTTAATTTCGGTGGTGAAGGCATTGCTAATGCAGCCACTGTTTCAGGAACCACCACTAAGGCACTTTTGCTGATCTGCCTGACCTTAGTTTCAGGCTGGCTCTCTATGGCCTACAGCATCAATGCCGTACTTGCAACCGGTGCTCCTGCAACCACATTGATGTACGGCTCAATGATTGTTGGTGTGATCGTTGCTTTCGTTACCATCTTCAAGCCTCAGTTTTCACCAGTTACAGCTCCTTTATATGCTCTGTGTGAGGGGGCTGCCTTAGGCTCACTCTCAGGCATGTTTGAGTTCAAGTATCCCGGGATCGTGTCTACTGCTGTAATGTCTACCTTTGTAGTAGTTATGGTTATGCTGGCCCTGTGGAAATTCCGTATCATTGTTCCCACTCAGCGCTTCCGTGCCGTGGTAACCTCTGCAACCTTGGGTGTCTGCATTCTCTATGTGGTAAATATGCTTTTCCACATGTTTGGCAGCACACTGCTTCCAACCTCCGGTGCTTTGTCAGTTGGCATCTCATTAATTGTCTGCACAATTGCGGCCATGAATCTTGTTCTGGATTTTGATCAGATTGAGCAGAGTGTAAATCAGGGCCTGCCTAAGTATTTTGAATACTTCAACGCCTTCTCTGTTTTAGTCACCATCTGCTGGCTCTATATTGAAATTCTGCGCCTGCTTGCAAACCGCAACGAATAAATTCAGAATTTGCACCAAAGCCGCCTCATTGGCGGCTTTTTTTTGATATATGCAATGCCAGTATAAAGCTCTGCTAAAATTCAGCTATGAGAGATTTGAATACATGTCGTCTGGCCATCGACGAAATAGATGGCAAAATACTCAAGCTGTTAAATGACCGCAAGGATGTCGCATCTGATATTGCAGAATGCAAGCTTGCCAATGATCAAAAGATAAGCGATCCGGGAAGAGAAAGCATCAAGCTTAACGCAATTATGCAAAAGGCCCAGGAATTAGGTCTGCCGCCATCCTTTGCCGCAGATGTATTCAGAACCATCATTGCAAATACAGTTTCATACGAACTTGAATATGCCGCCAACCGCTTAAAGCACGGCAATGTCACCCGCTCAACCTCAGTTGCCTACCTGGGACCTAAGGGCACCTACTCTCATGTTGCTGCTATGAAGTATCTGGCCATGTACACCGGAGGTATAGAAGAGCGTGAATGCAATGCCTTTGATGAGATCATAGCAAGCGTAGAAACAGGCAAAAGCGAATTTGGTATGCTCCCAATTGAGAACTCAAGCTCAGGGAGTATCAATGGCGTTTTGGATGTACTGCAGGACTCAAAGGTCTCTTTAGTTGGAGAGCTCTTCTGTCCGATTGATCATGCGATCCTGACCTGCTCTAAGGTGGATTTAGGCGAAATAACCGATATCTATTCCCATCCGCAGCCAATTGAGCAGTGCTCGCGCTATTTAAAAGACTTCATGCCTAATGTCAAAATACATTTCATGCAGTCGACAGCACACGCTATGGAGGCTGTACATGAGCTTGCAAGTCCGAATTGTGCAGCCATTGCAGGTCACGATGCCGGTGCCTATTACGGTCTGGTACCTATCATGGATAATATTGCCAATAATATTCATAACTACACCCGCTTTGTAGTATGTGCCATGAATCCAATTACCCTGCCCGAGTCAATAGATGCCAAGACCTCTCTTTCATTTAGTGTAGCCAAATACACCCCGGGCTCACTTATCAACGTACTAAACGAGTTTGCCAATCAGGGGATCAACCTTGTGAAGCTTACCTCACGTCCGCGTCTTGCTCCGGGACATGATACCTGGGAGGAGATCTTCTTTGCAGATGTTCAGGCTAATGTATCAAGTCAGAAGATGCAGAACTGCCTCGGCAGAATATGCGAATACACAAGCTCCCTTAAGGTTATGGGATGCTATGCATCAGATGAAAGAAAGCGTAAATAAAAGCTTAGATTAGGATCAGGCCGCCTCCTAAGGCGGCTTTTTAAACTCTAATAATTTCTTTTGCTCACAGACTCTCGTCTTACGATCTCGGTTTTAAACTCCGGTAACTTATACTCATCATGATTATAAAGAGCTAATGACAGCTCGGCTGCACATCTGCCCATATCCATAATAGGATTAGTAATGGTGGTCAGAGTGGGATTTAAACAAACTGATAAAGGTAAATTATCAAATCCGGTCACACACACATCATTAGGGACATTAATACCATTGCGCATAAAGCTTGAGATAATGGTCGATGCCTGCGCATCGTTATAGCAGGCTACAGCATCAAATTTTCCCTTGAGCTTCAAAAGATAAGCTGCTGCCTTAAAGCCACCTTCAAAATAAGGCTGCTCACTTAAGACCAGATCAGAATCGATCTCCAGTCCAGCCTGATGCATTGCAGAATAATATCCTGACAGACGTTCATCTGCATCTAGGATATGATGGCAGGAATTTACGTAGGCAATACGGCGGCATCCTGCCTGAATAAGCTCATTGACTATAAGGAACATCCCACGGGAGTTATTGATATTGACACAGCGATCCTCATAGCCTTTTACAATACGGTTTACCAGGACCATGTAGGGATAATCGTGTAAATACTTGGTTAATATCTGATCTGGAATAGCCAGAGCATGGATCACAAGACAGGCACATTGTCTTGAAATAAGTGAATTTAAAGCACGCAGCTCACGTGTTACATCATGGAAGCCCTGTGTTACGAAAAGCATCTTGCCGTGACTGTGGGCAACCTCCTCCGAAGCCTTAATCATGGAGGCAAAGTAAGGATCAGATACATCAGATACCAGTACGCCTATGGTATCTGAATCCTGCTGTGCTAAAGCTTTTGCATTAGCATTTAAATGAAAGCCTAATTCATTGCGTGCTCTTATTACAGCATCGCGCTTATCGATGCTTACGCCTTCTTTACCATTTAAAACACGGGATACGGTTGCGACACTTACGCCCGCGCGCTTAGCAACGTCTCTAATTGTGGACATTTTTATTGTTGTAAATCCATGAAACTTCTTGATGTAACAAGATTTTCATATAAAACAGCAAAATAATCCAACAAAAAAGACAAAATTTTGAATACATCTCAAAAAAACTTGTACAAACAAGTTCAAAAAATTTGTAAACGGTTAGAAATGCTTATAATTCGACTTTTCCGAACAATGCTGTGACATCAGCAACAGGTCAAGGCACTATTTACATAACATTCTAAATATCAAGAAAATTATCTTTGAGCAGGAAATCAAAAATATTGAGCACCAGGATCCCGTCATCTTTCTGATAGGTAGGTACCAGTCCCCCTACTATTACGATTTTCTGAAAGCTGTCCTTAATATGTCTTAAGGAATTGAACTCCTGCTCCTTTTTCCCGGCTGTTGGTAATGCCAGCGCGGATTGAATATAGACCCTTTTAAAGCCACGATTGCAGACAAAGTCAACTTCCAGATCCTTTCTAAAGCTTCTGCCATCTTCGTCCTTACAGTTAAGAGTAACCTCTCCAACATCAACAGCATATCCGCGATAACGCAGTTCGTTGTAAATCAGATTTTCCAGAAGATGAGTTTCTTCACTCTGACGGAAATTGATGCGGGCATTACGCAGACCGAGGTCATCGAAGTAATACTTGGCGGGAGTATTAATATAACGCTTTCCCTTGATATCAAATCTGACTGCTCTTTCAATCAGAAAAGCATCCTGCAGCATCTCAAGATAGTTCTTTATCAATTCAAAAGACACATCCTTTTTTAAAACACTCTTAAAGGTATTCTGCAGTTTGGACGGGTTAACTAAGCTGCCTATCATAGATGCGGTTAAATCAATGAGTTCTTCTAAAACCGCATCCTTCCTTATTCCATAGCGCTCCTTGATATCCACAAGGTAGGTGTGCTCAAAGAGCTGCTTTAGATATTCCTCTTTTTGTGCAGGACTTACCATTGCCATGATCTGAGGTAATCCGCCGTAGCTCATGTAATCACGTAAACATTGCTCCGGGTTGGTCTCATCATAAAATGACATATACTCGCTAAATGATAAGGGATGAATTCTTATTTCATCACCGCGGCCTCGAAACTCGGTAATCACATCTTTTGACAAGAATTTAGCATTACTGCCTGTCACATACACATCAGCATTGTCTATATGCATAAGACTGTTTAAAACATCTTCAAATTCTGCGACATACTGGACCTCATCAAGAAGAATGAAGTAGTCATCCTTGTCCGAAATCAATTTATCAATGTGCTTTAGAAGAACATCAGGATCACGCAGCTCCTTAAAATGACGATCCTCAAGATTAATCTTAATGATGTGACTGTCTTTGACACCGATTGAAAGCAGGAAATCATAGAACAAATGAAACAGCAAATATGATTTACCCACGCGACGCATACCTGTAACAACCTTTATCATGCCGTTATGCATGCGATCCTTAAGTTTTGAAAGATAAAGGTCTCTCTTAATTTCCACGACAGGCTTATCTCTATTCTAATTTTTTGCAGATATATACACTTTTTTAAACTTCATTATGCCACATTCAGACTCTTATCAGTTTAAATTGACATTTTCAAATCTAATTCTTTGCAGATATACGCATTTTTTTAGAATAGCGTCCCAAAAAACAGGTACATTAACTCAACTCAATGTCATTACCGTTTCATTTGTTCGGATCAGCGTGATAGGCGCAGGGAATATTCATCCTCTCAAGGTACTCACCCCCCTACAGCCCTGATGTCATCATAGTGAACTGCTGCGAGGCTACTATCTTAAACGGAGAAAGATTGATTATGGGATTAGACGCTCTCGAAGATCTGATCCAGCACAGCCCACAATTAAAGATCATTGCAAGCCACCAGGATGCCGTTAGCCATCTATAAGTAACTAGAGCAGATATCATGTCCTTTATAGAACAGGAGCATACTAGCAATATACTTATTCCTGCAGACGGCGAATCACTCAACATCTAAAGGGATGATTTCTTTCAGTTAAACAATACCTCCGCAAAAAGGAGGCATTGTAAAAGAGGTTTTGAAACAGGTGATAAGCTTACCTGCCGGTCAAATATAGGCCATCAAGATAGGCATCATGGAAGGTACCTGGGCCCTTGGCAATACTGATTGCATAGTCGGAGGCACATTTTGCCAACTTACAGGCAGCTGCAGTTGAGGCTACCAGATCCTCTGCTCCTGCAGCAAAAGCTGCAACTAAGGCAGATAAGGAACAGCCGGTCCCAACAACCAGGGTAGTCATTACATTTCCACCTGATACTGATACAGTCTTATTGCCGTCAGTTATATAGTCAACCTTCCCCGTAACACAGACAACAGCACCGGTCTTTAAGGCTAATTCCTTAGCTGCATTTAAAGCAGATAAGCTTGAATCTGTTGAATCCACGCCCTTACCACCGGCACCTGCTCCTGCTACGGCCAGAATTTCAGATCCATTTCCGCGGATCACTGCAGGCTTAAGAGTTGATACCAGCCTTTTAACAAATTCAGTACGGTAGGTAAGTCCGCCTGCCCCAACAGGATCCAGAACCCATGGTCTGCCGGCATTATTTGCTGACTCAATTGCAAGCTCCATAGCTCCGATAGCAGTATCGGTTAAGGTACCGACATTAATTAAAAGAGCCGAAGCAACAGATGCAAACTGAGCAGTCTCATGTTTATCGATAACCATAGCAGGAGAGGCACCAGCTGCAAGCAAAACATTAGCTGTAATTTCCTGCACCACGTTATTAGTCATGCAATGTACAAGAGGATTTAGGGAACGCATGCGCTTTAATTCAGCATCAAAGGCCTCTTTGGAAAAATCAATAATGTCTGACATGGATACTCCAAAAACAAAATTTTCTGCAGATCTTATATAGTGATACAGATCGCTTTGAACATCTCAATATACAACAAAATTGCCTGAGGCTGCTTTAAATTTGGGATTTAAGCAAAACAATATCCTTATAAAGAGCCATTAAAAAACTGTTACTGCAGTCTGATATCCAAAACGCTGCCACAAATGTGAAGATGATAAAAAATGTGATTTCTCGTGGAAATCTATTATTTTTTTACACATTTCCACGACTTATCGCTATATTTATATTTATCACTACCATATTTTTCAGCGCATAACGGGGAAGACTACATGCTAATAGGCCGAGAGGATGAAATAGCCACACTTCATGAATTATTAAACTCAGACGAATCTCAATTTGTTGCGGTGTACGGCAGACGCCGCATTGGTAAGACATTTCTTATAAGAGAAACCTACAAATCCAATTTTGTTTTTCAGCATACAGGTATATACGGTGCAACCCGTAGTCAGCAACTAAGTTCCTTTAGGGAATCTCTTTATCTTGCCGGAATGAGTAAATGTCCATTACCCAAAACATGGTTAGACGCATTTGGACTGCTATGGAATTTCCTTCAGAAGATCCCGGAACAAAAAGACAAAAAAGTCATATTCATTGATGAGCTCCCGTGGATGGATACCCCTAAATCTAATTTTGTTCATTCCCTTGATCATTTCTGGAATGCCTGGGCATCCACAAGAAAGGATCTCATTCTTGTCATCTGCGGAAGCGCCACATCATGGATCATTGATAACGTTGTCATGAACTACGGAGGCCTTCACAATCGCCTTACCTGCAAAATAAATCTGCGGCCATTTTCTCTAAAAGAATGCAAGCAGTACTGTGACTGCAAAAATCTGGGCTATAAAGAGAGACAAATTTTAGAGGCGTATATGGCTCTGGGGGGAATTCCATATTATTGGAGTTTCTTAAAAAAAGGAAAGAGTGTTGCTCAAAATTTCGACCGGATATTTTTTCAACCAAACGGTGAGCTTACACAGGAATATGACGCTCTTTATGCATCGCTGTTTAAAAAGCCCCGCTGTCATCTAGCCATCATCAATACCCTAGCCAGAAAAAAGCAGGGATTATTAAGAGAAGAGTTGCTGAAAGCATCAAAGCTGACAGATAATTCAGAGTTTTCAAAGGCTTTGCAAGAATTGGAACAATGCGGTTTTATTCGCAAATTTACAGCAATTGGTAAAAAGATAAAGGATTCGACGTACCAGCTGATAGACAACTATACGCTATTCTATTTTGACTTTATTTCAGAAAATATAAACGGTGATAGTCATTTCTGGTCATCATCTGCAGGATCTGCTCTGCATTACAGCTGGGCTGGCAGAGCCTTTGAGCGAGTCTGCATGCAGCATATATCCCAGATCAAGGAAGCCTTAGGATTCTCTGCCGTTATAAGCAGTGTACACTCATGGTCCTGTAAGGGGAAAAAGGATCCGATCACAGGAGAATTTTTGAACAAAGGTGCACAGATAGACATGCTCATTGACAGAAATGACGATACGATCAATCTGTGTGAAATAAAATACACAAACGCGCCATATGTCATTTCAGAAGAGGAAGATGAGCGCATACGTAACCGATATGAAACATTCATCAGAGAAAGCGGCACCAAAAAAACTGTGCTGATAACTATGATCACTGCATTTGGTCTGGTCTCAGGAGGATATTCCAATGATATTCACTGTCAGTTAACAATGAGCGATTTGTTCAGATAGAAATGGGTAATCTGTGGATCGCAGTTAACAGGAATGCTCCAGCTTCTGGAGTAAAAACACCGGAACCTTTTTTTTCCCCTAAAAATTCCCCCCCGCTAAAAGGGGAACGGCTTAAAATGTCTTTTTATAACCGAATTATAACGAATAAGTAATTTTGATGAATTATGTTAATAATCAAAAGATTAGCTACGCACAATAATGCACAATATAACAGGAAAAATGAAGAATAAAGCGTGTGGAAACTGCGGAAGGAGGGACTCGAACCCACACACCGAAGGCGCCAGAACCTAAATCTGGTGCGTCTACCAATTTCGCCACTTCCGCACATAAAAGGGATGGGGTGGCTAGAGAGGCTCGAACTCTCGACAACTGGAATCACAATCCAGGACTCTACCAACTGAGCTATAGCCACCACAGTAGAAAAAATTTTAATTCACTTTATGCACTCTGTCCAGAGCTGGATGGCGCGTCCTAAAGGAATCGAACCTTTGACCCACAGCTTAGAAGGCTGTTGCTCTATCCAACTGAGCTAAGGACGCTTAAGTGGTCGGTGATATAGGATTTGAACCTACGACCCCCTCGTCCCGAACGAGATGCGCTACCGGACTGCGCTAATCACCGTTGTGAATTAACGGAGCACATTATATAGGAAACTTTTCATACGTCAACATTTTTTTTAAATTTTTATTTATTTTTAGTGCAATTAAGCTGTGGAATCACTTATTTGAGCGCATATGCATGGCGTTTGCTAAAATAGCGCCGTCTTTTTTCAAGGAGTTTACCGTGATCTTCGGTCTTACTATTGCAGAGCTCATCGTTTCAATCGGTGTATTGCTCGTCTGTGGCGTCTTTGCTGGCTTTCTTGCAGGACTTCTGGGTATAGGAGGCGGTGTAGTATTCGTCCCCTGCTTCTATTTCATTTTCAACTACTTCTTTAAGGTCCCGGCTGATATTGCAATTCTCGTTGCAACAGGTACCTCATTACTTTGCATGATCCCGACATCGATATCTGCAGCACGTTCTCAATACAAGCGCGGCAACATGGATGTACAGATCATAAAAAACTGGTCAGTTGCCATGCTGATTGGTGTTGCAGTCGGTACTGTGGTTGCAAAATTCTGGGGCGGTTCATGGCTTGCCATCCTGTTTGGCTCAGTCATGATCATCAACAGTCTTAACATGCTTTTCAGAGCCAAGGCAAAACCAGCCTTTGACGGCCTTCCGGGTAAGGGCCCTCAGAGTATTATTGCTTTTTGTATTGCCTGTTTCTCCTCAATGCTTGGCATTGGCGGCGGTACCTTAACGGTCCCCGTGCTAAATGCCTGCAATATTAAGCCTCACACCTGTATTGGTACCTCATCTGCAGTATCCCTATTCGTATGCGTACCGGGTGCTCTTTTGATGATCCTCATGAATCTTACATCAACACCAGCAGGAGCACCGATCGGTACCATTGGCTTGGTTAACGTCTTGGCAGCGATCTGCGTCGTACCGATTTCTATACTTTGCGCACCACTAGGTGTCAGTGTCGGTAAAAATATCAGCCCTATCACTCTAAAGCGTATCTTTGCAGTTGCACTGTTTATTGTCAGTGCACGCATGCTATACGAAGGCATCATCGGCTAATTCAAAATTTCGGGAGCAATTTTATGACTGCACAAATCATCGACGGCAAGAGCATTGCAAAGGAGCTTCGTGCCTCTTTACATAACGAGGTTGAAGCCTTCATTAAAGAAGGAAACAGAGCCCCGGGTCTTGCAGTGGTTTTGGTAGGAGAAGATCCGGCATCTCAGGTCTACGTACGCAACAAACGTAAGGCATGTGAAGAGGTTGGCATTAAATCCTTTGCTTATAATCTACCGGCAACTACCACTCAGGATGAACTATCAAAGCTTATTGCCGAGCTCAATGATAATCCTGAGGTTGATGGTATCCTGGTACAGTTCCCATTACCTAATGGTCTTGATGAATCACGTGTAGTTGAAGAGATCTCCCCTTCAAAGGATGTTGACGGCTTCCATCCTGAAAATGTAGGTCGTCTGGTACAGCGCATTCCCTATATCTGTGCCTGCACTCCTCACGGTGTGATGACTCTTTTACACAAAACCCTAGGTAGCGATCTAAAAGGCCTCAACGCCTGCGTGGTTGGCGCCTCCAATATTGTCGGCCGTCCTATGGCTTTGGAGCTTCTGCTTGCAGGCTGTACCGTATCTGTAACCCATCGCTTCAGCCGTCCTGAGGATCAGAAAGCCATTATCAAGGCCGCAGATATTGTTGTTGTTGCTGTTGGCAAGCCCCGTTTCTTAGACGGCTCATTAATTAAGGATGGAGCTACCGTGATCGATGTCGGTATCAATCGCCTTCCTGACGGTAAATTGTGCGGTGATGTCGATTTTGATGAGGCATCAAAGCATGCAGCCTTCATTACTCCGGTCCCAGGTGGCGTAGGACCTATGACTATTGCAACACTGATGGAAAATACCATCGCAACCTACAAGAGCCATATCGCCAAATAATTGCTCAAATCAAGGCCATAAGCCCCGGGCATGAAAAAAGCCACCTGATTTTCAGTCAAGGTGGCTTCTCTGATGATCACTGATTAACGGGGGGCAACCATATCGGTTAACTCATCCATCTTCACATCAGGATCCTGATCGGCTGAATAATCAACACCGGGAACCTCAAAGCCAAAGAGCTCCAGGAACTGATGCTTGTAGTCATCATAGTCGCCTAAAGAACGAAGGTTTTCGGTAGTAACCTCCCCCCAGCGCTTCTTGGTCTCTCCCTGAACAGCAGGATCAAGCTCCCAGCCATCCATACGCAAACGGCCTTCATCATCGATTTCAGCCTTATTGCCATACAGAGTGGTGGCAAACAATCTGAAGATATGAGCAACAAGAGTCTCATAGGTACCCTTCTCACGCATAACCTTAAACAGCAAGGCAGTGTAGAGTGCCATCATAGGAATTGCAGAAGAGGCCTGAGTTACCACACACTTGAGCACGGTTACGCGGGCATCGCCGTGGACTGCTGCCAGACGCTCACGATTTGCCTTGGCAGCTCTGTCAAGATCCTCCTTAGCCTTGCCCAGAGCTCCGCCCCAGTAAATAGGATGAGTAAGCTCTGCACCGATATAAGAATAAGCAACAGTCTTAAAGCCGTCTGCCAAAACGCCAGCCTTTGAGAGAGCCTCAATCCACAGCTCCCAATCCTGACCGCCCATAACCTTAACGGTATTAGCGATCTCTTCCTCTGTTGCAGGCTCAATTGAAGCCTCAATAATTTCATTCTTGTTGGTATCAACAGCAGTTGCGGTATAGGTGCTGCCAATTGGCTTTAATACAGAACGAACGACCTCACCTGAGTCAGGCATCTTACGCACAGGAGCTGCCAGGGAATAAACCAGAAGATCAATCTGACCTAAATCCTGCTTAATGATCTCTATTGCCTTTTCACGGCATTCATTTGAGAAGGCATCAGCATTGATATTCTTTGCATAGAGACCTGCTTCTTTTGCATACTTGGTAAAGGCACAGGTGTTATACCAGCCTGCAGTACCCGGACGCTTTGCAGAGCCAGCCTTTTCAAAGAACACACCTAAGGTGGCGGCACCGGAACCGAAAGCAGCAGAAATACGGGAAGCTAAACCGTAACCAGTTGAAGCGCCGATCACCAATACCTTCTTAGGACCGTTTTCAATCTTACCTTGGGATTTTACATACTCAATCTGGTTCTTAACGTTGCGATCACATCCTTCAGGATGAGTAGTCACGCAAATAAAACCGCGGGTTTTCGGTTCAATAATCATTGTTTTACTCCAAATTACATCCGCAGACCTACCACGGACTGATTAGCGCAATTTTACCACAGTGCCTGACAGGCTTTAAAAGGCGATTTACCTATACTTTTGCCAAACTCAAAAAATAGCTCATACTGAAAAAGAATCCTCCGTATCATCACTTCCCCGCGGTTTTATCATCTTTTACCTAAATAGAGCATGCTTTCTGCATGTACCTGTACCAGATGCCCGCATTTTTTTCCGCTCTGAGCTATAATCACGCCTTGCAAAAAAACACCTCAGGATCATTCTTAAACATTTGTAACAAAGCGCAGTTACCCCCGATGAATAAACTAATAAAGTCCGCTTTAAGTCTCACCCTTGCATCATTTGCTTTTGTATCCAACATAAACTCCACCGCTACAGCAGCCCCGGCCCAGCCTATTCCTGTTGCAGGTACCAATATGGGTATTGCCTACAAGCTGCCAGGAAGTAATGAGATATACGGACAAAACTATGATGTATATATGCATCCTGCCTCAACCCAGAAGGTGCTGACTGCTCTGGCAGCCTTCCTGTATCTGGGTCCTGACTATCAAATAAGAACCGCGTTGCAGCTTAAAAACGGTACCGTAAATCAGCAGGGGGCCATTGAGCTCTCTGAAGACGGCACCTTGCAGGGAGGTATCATCATCCGTTTCTCAGGTGATCCGACCCTGACCTCTCAAAAATACCAGCAGCTTCTAGGCATGCTGAAAAAAGCAGGCGTTAGGAAAATTTCAGGCAAGATCATGCTTGATATGACGCGCTTTGCAGGAAGATCCCGCGGACAGGGTTGGTCCTGGGATGATCTTCCGATCTGCTTTACGGCCCCGGCAGCAGCAGCCATCATCAATCGCAACTGCGCCTTTGCCCAGCTGCAGCCTCACGGCAAGGATGTCATAGCAACCCCGGTGATCCCTGCAGGCTCCCCTATCTCCATAAAATCAGATGCCGTAGGTATTGAGTCCTCTAAATACGGCGGTAACTGTGAACTTGAAGCCAACTTATATATAGATAACGCCTACCACATTACAGGCTGTGTTCCCATTCAGAAAGACAATAAGCCATGGCCTCTTTCCTTATCAGTATCTGATCCTGAAAAATGGGGAGCAGACTGGACTGCTATATCCTTAAAGTCACTGGGTATCAGTCATGACGGTATTGAAGTATTACGATCCGTGCCTCAGGGATATTCTGATTACAGCTATATTGATTCACCTTCTATGAAGGAGCTGGTACGCTATATGCTGTATAAATCCAATAATCTCTATGCCGATGCTATCTTAAAGAATGTGGCTTATGAGTATTACAAGCAGCCTGCGACCTACTACCGTGCCGTCCAGGCATTACGCTCCATTCTGCAAAAATATGCCAAGATCAATCTTGAGGACTCCTATCAGGTAGACGGCTCCGGTCTGTCTCCGCATAACCTAATTACTCCCAATCAGCTGTTAAAGGTAGTTGAATACATTAACAACAATGATGCAACACTGCATTTACTTGAAGTAATGCCCAAGGCTGCCAAGACCGGCACGCTGCAATGGCGCGGCTCTGTGCATCAGGCACCTCTTGCTGATAACGTAATAGCCAAAACCGGTACCCTGACCAATATTTCAAACCTGGCAGGAGTCCTGACCACCAAATCAGGTACCCGCGTTCCCTTTGTGATCTTCACCAACAATATCTCACTTCCCCAGCGCCAGCGTGAAGGTGTTAAATATCATCGCATTGCCAATCCGACTCTAGGCTATGAACGCTATGTTCTAGAGCAGATATACAATGAAAAAGTGATGGGACGCGATTTTTAACGCTGAATTTCCATAACAGCATCACGCCTCCTGTGTATAAATCAGGGGGCGTATTTTTTTAACGCCTTCAAAAAAACAGTCCTCTTTTGCACATCCATCGTGCGTTTTCATTTTAAAGTGCTAACATTAGAGTTTCCAAAACCAAAAACCGAAAACAACGGGTATAAAAATGAAACTACTACAAAAATCACATAAATTAGATAATGTCTGCTATGACATTAGAGGTCGCATTCATCAGGAAGCTCTCCGCATGGAAGAGGCTGGCGAAAGAATTTTAAAGCTCAACATTGGCAACACCGCGGTTTTTGGTTTTGATGCGCCGGAAGAAGTTGTCAAGGATGTGATCCGTAATCTGCCTAACGCATGCGGCTACTGCGAGAGCAATGGTATATTCTCAGCCCGTAAGGCCATCGCTCAGAAATATCAGCAGGCAGGCATGAAGCACGTCGATGTTGAGGATATTTTCATCGGCAACGGTGTCTCAGAGCTTATCACCATGACCATGAACGCCCTGTTAAACAACGGCGATGAGGTCCTGGTACCGGCTCCTGATTATCCCCTGTGGACTGCAGGTGTGAATTTAGCAGGCGGTAAGGCTGTACACTACATGTGCGATGAAGAGGCTGGCTGGTATCCTGATCTTAAGGATATGGAGAAAAAACTCACATCCCGCACTGTAGCACTTGTGCTCATCAATCCTAATAATCCGACCGGTGCTGTGTACCCTACCCCGGTATTACAGGAGATCATCGAGTTTGCCCGCGTACACGATCTGGTTATTCTTGCAGATGAAATCTATGACAAGATCCTCTACGATGATGTTGCTCACCGCTCCATTGCAACCTTGGCAGATGACATCACTATCCTGACCTATAACGGCTTGTCCAAGGTTTACCGTTCCTGCGGTTTCCGTATGGGCTGGGTAATGGTTACCGGTCCTGCAAAACGTAATCAGGGATTCCTGGATGGCCTCAAGATGATGATGGCCATGCGCCTTTGCGCCAATGTTCCCTTGCAGTACGCCATTCAGACTGCCCTGGGTGGATATCAGAGTATCAACGAGCTCACAATTCCGGGCGGCCGACTTTATCTGCAGCGCGATGAAATGTATAACCGTCTGTCTGCAATCCCCGGCGTAAGTGTGGTCAAGCCTCACGGTGCGTTGTATATGTTCCCTAAGCTTGATAAGCGTTTTAACATCAAAGATGATCAGAAGTTTGCGATGGATCTTTTAAAGCAGGAGAAGCTGCTTATAGTTCAGGGTACCGGCTTTAACTGGCCTGAGCCTAATCATTTCCGCATGGTGTTCCTGCCGCCCGTGGATATGATAGATGATGCCTGCAACCGTCTTGAGCATTTCCTCAAAACCTACAAGCAGTAATTAACTTCAGGACCGGCTAATGCCGGTCTTGTTGTCTTTGGAGGTAAATTTCATGGCCAAGCAAAGTACCTTTCTGGCATGGCTTGTAAGACTCTCACTTATCAAGCGCTGGGCTCTGATGCTGTGCTTTAGAAAGGAGAATGTATCTGAGCACTCCCACCAGACAGCTGTGATCGCCCATCTCCTAACCATCATCAGAAACAAGCATTACGGCGGCAATTTAAATCCGGAAAAAGCCGCCACTATCGCACTCTACCATGAGGTATCTGAAACCAAGCTGCAGGATCTGAACTCTAAAACAAAATACATAAATCCTGAGTTTACCAGACAGTATAAAAAGCTTGAGGCGCTGGCAGAGAAGGAATGTCTAGATACCCTTCCTCGTGAGCTACAGGATGATTTTAAGGAATACATTATTTCAGATGAGGTTGATCCTGAGTACAGAAAGCTGGTAAAGGCAGCTGACACCCTTGCCGCCTACATCAAAGCCCGCGATGAACTGCGCTTTCATAATGAGGAATTCATTGAGGTTCGCAACGGCTTTGAGGAAAAGCTGAAAATCCTGCGTAAGGAAATGCCTGAGGTTGGGTATTTCATGGATACCTTCGTAGAATGCTGCTGGGCAAGTGTTGATCAGTTAGCAGGTATAGACAAAAAGGCATAGCTCCTTAAAAAAGTGAAAAAAAGCCTGCCTTAGGTATTTTGTCTTTGATATTTTCTGATATTCTGTGCGCACAGACGATATGAGCTCACAGAACATTTATTTCCTGACTGACAAGTACGGACGTAAAACGCACGCCGTATTACCTATTGAAACCTACGAGGCTTTGATAGGTCTATCCGACATGGTTAAAAATACGGCCACCATAAGTCATAACGAAATCTATACCTTCAAGGTCAAGAATGTCATAGCTCAGGGTTATCCTAAGGGACCTAAAACACATTCCTCCTTTGTGCTTATCAAGGATTCACAGCTTGTTTTAAAAACTGTTGATTCACTGCCCAAACACATTAAGGTGATACGTGAAAAGCTTTTAGGGGAAGGAGCCCTGGAGTTAGATGCTGCACATGAATGCTTTGTGCTGAAAAGAGATCTTCCTTTAAAAAGCAGCTCCGTTGCTGCTGCTCTAGTATCTGGTAATGTCAGAAACGGACTTGATGTCTGGCTCAATCGTGAAGGATTTTCATTAAAAAGATCAGGTTTCGGCCCCAGGGGCAGCTCTGATCCCAAAAGTAAAAAGAAAGGTTAATTATGGCAGTTGAAAAGCCTATGTCCCTAAAACGCAGTGAACGCAGGACAGCTTCATACGACAATAAAAAGGATAATGCTCACAAGTCATCATTTGGCAGAAATAAGGGATTTGGTAACCGTCCCCGTTTCTCTAAGGATGGGAAGAAGGCCTATCGTGAGGAAAGTGGCTTTAAATCCCAGGAGCAGCATGAGGAGCACGCACGTCACAAGGGCTTCTCCCCTTTTCAGCAGCGCCTTGTGCTCTCCATCCTAAAAAGCGTACTGGAGGATCATAAATCACTGGATAGGGCTTATGCCCTATGGTTTTCCAAGGTAAAACTTGAGAGCATTGAGCAGGGCTTTCTGATCCGTCAGATCAATGCCATGTTCAACCGCTTATCCTTCTATGCCTTTGTGTCAGGTCTCAAGCGACCTTCTGATTTTGAACGTCATGCTCAGCGTCTGATGTTCTCCTATTGTGCTGATCACGACTGGCCGCTACCACCGCTTGAGGGAGAAGATGGCTTTGATCGCCGTTCTTTAAAGAAACGTATCGGTGAAGGACGTAACAATCCCCTGATGAATCAGGGCTGCCCTATCTGGCTTGATGAAATGGGCCAGAAGGAGCTTGGAGATAAATGGGAGGCAGAGCGCAAAGCCTTAGGAGAGCCTCCCCGTCGTTTTATCCGGGCCAACACTCTCAAAACCACCCGTGATGAACTTGCTCAGGAGCTGACCGCTGAGGGTACTGTCACCCGCCAGATAGGAGGTTCACAGGTAGCCCTTGAGGTTACCTCAAACTCCGCACTGTTCCGTACTCAGGCCTTCCGGGAGGGTAAATTTGAGCAGCAGGATGCAGGATCTCAGAAGATCTCTGAGTTTTTAGATCCTAAATCAGGAGAGAGAGTAATCGATGCCTGCGCAGGTGCCGGTGGTAAAACATTGCATCTTGCAGCATTAATGGAAGGCAGGGGGCAGATCATCGCCATGGACACTGAGGAATGGAAGCTTGATGATCTTAAAAAACGTGCCCGCCGAGCCGGAGCCTTTAATATTGAAACACGTCTTATCGATTCTACCAAGGTGATAAAGCGTCTGAATGAGGCTGCCGATAAAGTACTTATTGATGCCCCCTGCTCAGGTACCGGTGTAATAAGACGCATACCTGATTCCAAATGGCGAGATGGCCGCGAGAAGATGCGCGACATTATGTATGCTCAGGAGGATATTCTGGAGCGCTACTCTAAGATGGCCAGAGTTGGAGGTATCGTTGTGTACTCAACCTGCTCCATCATGCCCTCGGAGAATGAAAAGCAGATTGAAAAATTCCTCGCAAAGCATCCTGATGAATTCCGCCTGCTTGAGGATCAGCATCTCATGCCCTCACAGGGTTTTGACGGCTTCTATATGGCCAAGCTTGAGCGTCTGAAATAAGAGTTCAGAGGAAAATAAAAATTTAAAGTCCACCGTAGCAGGTGGACTTTTGTTTTCTATGAACAGACTCTATATCAGCAGGCTCTTAAGGCTTTGCTCTCACTGTTGCGTCCTAGAAATACTGCTGCAATTAAGATCCCAAGCTCATATAAAGCTATCAAGGGCAAGGCGAGCAGCAGCTGCGAGGTCACATCCGGAGGAGTCATCACTGCCGCTACCGCAAAAGCGCCTACGATCACATAGCGTCTGCCATGTCTCAGGGCATCAGTTGATATCAGCTTGAAGACTGAAAGGCAGCATACGGCAACCGGAGTTTCAAAGGCCAGACCAAAGGATAGAAACATACGCAGCATAAAGCTGATATAGGCATCGATGTCAGGGGCAAAGCTTACACTCTGCGGTGCAAAGGATGCAATGAAGGGAAACAGAAAGCTAAATACTACGAAATAGCAATAGCATGTTCCCAAGACAAACATCAGAAAGGCCGAAAAAACAAATAACAGTGAGGCTTTCTTTTCCTTTTTATAAAGTCCGGGGGCTACAAAGGACCAGATTTCATACAAGGTAAACGGAAGTGATAAGGCAAAGGCTGAAAACAGCACTATTCTGAGCGGTCCCAGAACAGGTGATACCACTCCTACTGCAAGCAGCGAGCTCCCCTGAGGCAGGGCATCTAAAAGTGGCGCACAGGCATAATGAAAGATGATATTCCAGAAAGGGAACAAGCCTGCCACACAGACAAGCACTCCCAGAAAAGACATTAGCAAACAATGTCTTAGTGCCAGAAGATTTTTTTTAAGCGGACTTTTGTTATCAGAATTGGTCATATCAAAATCTAGGAAATCCTTCTTAACAGAAGCTCTTCTCTCAAGGCTTTGACCTCATGCTCAAGTGCAGATACACGCTGCAGCAGCTCATCATCACTTACAGACACGGATGGCTCCCTGTTATCATCAGTATCACTCTTTTGTACGTATCCCTTATCAAAGTCTCTGGAAAGCTGCATTGTTACATCCTTTAAAACATCATCAGTCTCAGACATAGCATCCCTCAGCGAGGCAGTCATGGCATCAGCGTCCTGACGCACACCTGTACCGATTTCTGCAGTAACAGAAGATACAGATGAGATATCAAGCTCGCGCTTAACATCATCAAAATAACGCCTTAAGCCTCGAACTTTACGTCCTAAGAAATAGGCAGACTCTACCGTTTTCTCGGGACCTAAAACCGCAAGGCAGACAAAGGCAAGCAGTAACAGCTGCTCTGTTGAAAATCCGAACATCAGCTTTAATTATCCTTAGGATCTGATGAAAGCTTATGCAAAGTGGCATGCTCATCCTCTTCATTTAAGCCTTCCTTAAAGCCACGTATAGCCGCACCGGCATCCTTGCCGATATTCTTAAGCCTGCCGGTACCAAAAACCAGAACAGCAATGATAAGCAGGATCACCCAGTGCCAGATAGACATTGCACCCATTTTTAAATCTCCAAAAATGCCGCATGCATGCGGCATAAACATATCAATCAAGAAAAATTACTTTGTAACCACACAAGCGGCTATTTCAGATACAGCTGTAAAAGCATCCTTTGCAGACATGGCCTGATGTACATGCATGAAGCTGTACTGCGCACCGATGTAGTTTCTGAACTTGTTAAATCTGATGGAGATCAGATCAGCTTCGCTCATAGCGTATCTCCTGGCGGCAACCTGCTTTAACATGGCTACAGACTGCTGAGCTGCCGGAACTGAAAGCACCCAATCGTGATCGCCCAGATGCACGATATAACCTGCCTGCTTATGCGGGGTGGGCAAGGTGGTGCCATCCTCATTTAACAGACCTTCCCTGACAGGATCCACTCCTGCAAGGATAGAGGCAGCCTTAATCCAGTTTACAACCTGCTCCTCATCTGCCTTGGAACCTGGATGATTATGAGCGCAGGCCTGAGCTACGATTTCATCTTTAGGCATGCCGCGATAAATTGACTCGGCAACAGAGAAGATGTGATGCGCACCGGTGCCTGCAACCGTGTATTCAGTAAGACAGGATCCATCCTTTTGCCACTGGAATACCCAGGGCTTGGCAAGATCGTGCAACAGCTGGCCTGCCATAGTGATGTCATAGCCATACTCATAATTCATAATGTCTGAGTAGGTTTTCAGGATCTGCTTGGTTATCTCAACATTGACAGCTGTATGCGTTACCAATCCACCGGGGTATGAGTGATGTGATCCATAGCCTGATCCTGGTGCTGAGAAGAATGGCTGAGGGTTAGTACCTAGAGCCTTCAATGGCGGGAAGAGATTATCAACAGAGGTCTTTGCAGGATCGATCAGATCTGCATTTAAAAGTTCGTTATATACAGCCCTTACCGCAGTGTTACTCTGATAGCGCTCCATGAAGGCAGGAGCTGTATTTGAGTAAAAGCCTAAAACCTTTTCGCGCAGGGCAGGATCATGAAGAGAGCTGATTTCATTTAAAAGATAATTCCAGGCACTCTGCACAAGCTCTGAGCTCCTGGCACATGCAACCGCATCCTCAGGGATGTCATCTAAGGCAAGAGCCTTTACCCTGACATCATTTGCAAAGGCAGGTCTTACAAAGCCTGTCAAAGCGGCCCCGGCTACAGCAGTTGCTGACAGCTTCAAAAAGTTTCGACGAGATGAATCAACCTTGTTATTCATACCTTTTTCCTAACTTTAACGACAATTTACTTTCTGTTTCTTCTTAAATTTTCAGTAAGCTTCTTAAACAGCTTCATTGTCAGAAACTAATGTGAGCTTTTGACTGCAATTTGGTTAAATTCTGCAGAGCCTAAGTAAGAAAAATGTTAAAGTCTTGTAGCTGATGTTAAGAATTGAGGTATTTGTGAAGCTTTTTCATGGAAGTAACGAAGTAATTGAATTTCCAAAAATTCTTACTCCTCACACTCCGCTGGATTTCGGCAGTGGCTTTTATACAACCTCTGAATACGCACAGGCTAACCGCTGGATGCGTCTGGCATCCCGCCGCCACCGCACAGGCTTTATCAATATCTTTGAATTCAATAAAGATGATGCCCGGTCTCTTGGTCTGGCACTTAAGGAATTTCAATCTCCCGATGATGAATGGATAGAGTTCATAACCCGTAACCATACCGATGCCTACTACGATCACGGCTTTGATATAGTTTCAGGGCCCCTGCCTGATGAGGACAGCTATCTGGCACTTACCTCCTTTGAGGCAGGCAATATGCAGCCTGATAAGCTTAAGGATCTGCTCTCAAGAAGAGATCTTTCAACGCAATGTCTGTTTCACACCGAACGCTCACTTAAGCTTTTACACTTTATCGGCTACCGCCGTGTCAGGATTTCACTTGAAGATGGTACAGAAAAAAGGCCCGGGATAATCTGATCCTCAGGCCTGTTATTTAACAGTGATTGAAATGGCTTTTAGTGGGTGGTCTTCTTAATCACAATTGAGCCTACAAACTGGAAAATGGAAATCATAAGCAATATAACCGCCACGGTAAGCCAGATCATGTCACGATATCCCATCTGATAACCATAACGGATTGCAAAATCACCAAGACCGCCTGCGCCGATTGCACCTGCAATTGCGGTAATTCCCACAAAGGATACGAAGGTGATCATGGTGACACGGGTAATACCGGGTATTGATTCTCTTAGATACACGCTGAAAATGATCTCGCGAGGACTAAAGCCCATAGCCTGAGCAGCCTCAATAAGACCTGAATCGACATCAGACAATACCTGCTCAATCTGACGTGCAAAAAAAGGCACCGTGCCGAATACCAGGGCGACAAAGGATCCTGCAAGCCCCGAGCCTGTGCCGACTATCAGACGGGAGAGCGGGATCAACAGCACCATCAGAATGATAAAGGGCACCGAACGGATAAGATCAATTGCTCTGTCAGAGATGGTAAACACCAGACGGTGCGGAGCTATGCCGCCCTTTCTGGTAACGACCAGGGTAACTCCAAGAGCCACACCTAAAAACCAGGCGATGGTACCGGAAACAGCAATCATGATCAGAGTCTGGTAGAAGCACTCTAAAAACTCGCCCTCCAGCGATTCAAAATTCGGCATGAGCTGATAGATAAAATCGGTCATTTGAGCATCTCCACATCAACCTTGTGTTCTCTTAAAAACTGCACAGCCGCCTCAATCTTTTCAGGCTCTCCTCTTAAATTCACCGCAAGCTTTCCAAGAGGAACTCCCTTTATGTAGTCGATATCACCATAGAGAATATTGGCTTCGACCTCGAAGTGCTGATAGAGCTTTGACATCAGCGCCTCCCCTGTTGCCTGTCCGGTATAGGTTAAAAACCAGATGTGGGTACCATCCCTGAGATCTGCAAGAGATCCCGGAATATCAAAAATATCAAAGAAGGAACCGACATTGGAGGCAGTCTCCAGGAAGCTTCTGGTGCTTACATCATGAGGATGGGAGAACAGATCATAGACACGTCCGCATTCCATCACCCTGCCATGCTCCATCACTGCAGCTCTGTCACAGATCTCCTTTACAACCGACATCTGATGGGTAATAACCACAATGGTCAGACCAAGCTTTGAATTCAGATCACGTAAAAGCTTAAGGATTTGAGCAGTGGTCTTAGGATCCAGGGCTGAGGTTGCCTCATCACAAAGTAATACCTTAGGATCACAGGCAAGAGCACGTGCAATAGCCACGCGCTGCTTCTGCCCCCCTGAGAGCTGAGACGGATAAGCCTTCTCCTTATCGGCAAGATCCACTAAAGACAACAGATTCATGATCTTGTCACGACGCCTGCTCTCATCAAGCCCGGTTCTCTTTAACGGCAGATCGATATTTTCATACACGGTACGTGACGGCATTAAATTAAAATGCTGAAAGATCATGCCTATTTCCTGACGTACCTGACGCAGCTCCTTATCAGCCAGAGCTGTCAGTTCTACATCATCTAAAAAAACCTTACCTGAGGTTGGACGCTCAAGTAAATTGATGCAACGCACCAGTGTTGATTTGCCGGCTCCTGAAAAACCGATGATACCGAAAATCTCGCCATCAGCTATTTCTAAATCTACATCCTTTACGGCCTCGACGACACGTTTTTTATCGACAAAGGTCTTGGACACATGTTCTAATTTGATCATTTATGAATCCGTTTTTTAAATTATGCTGAGATCATACCCCAACACAGGTAAAAACTAAAAAGCGCTTGCATATAAAAGGTGATTGTGTAATAGTTTGCGCATATATTAGTTAAAGAGAATTTTAGTTTTTAGCCATACAGAGCAGATAAATCACTAAAATTCACGCAACAAAACTGGAGAATCACATGAAATCTGTTTTCAAGGCATTAACTCTCGCCGCTGCTATTGCTGTTACCACATCTGCCTATGCTGATCCTACTGTAGTAAAGGTAGGTGTTGTAGGAGCCTATAACGCTCAATGGGATACAGTAAATGAGCTCCTGAAAAAGGATAATATCGAGGTTAAGCTCGTCAAGTATTCAGACTATGCTACTCCTAACCGTGCTCTCAATGATGGTGATATTGATCTGAACGCATTCCAGCACAAGGCATTTTTAAAAAATGATATCACCCGCAACGGATATAAGATTGAAGCTATCGGTGACACCCTCATAACTCCATTGTGCGTCTTTAACAACAAAGACAAATTAAAGTCCATGGATGAAATAAAAGATGGCGATATCATTGCAATTCCGTCTGATTTAACCAACGGCGGACGCGCTATCAAGGTTTTAGAGAGCGCCGGCTTAATTAAGGTAAATCCTGACAAAGGCTATACCCCTACCAAGGCTGATATTACCGAATACATCAAGAAGATCGAAATTCGTGAGGCTGAATCAGGAATTCTTGCCCGCATTCTCCCCGATGTGTCCGCAGCCCTCATAAACGGTGGCAACGCCTTTACAGCTCACCTCGACCCTACTGCAGATGCCATTTACTCAGAAAATCTTGATCCTAACATCAACACCGCAGCTCCTCAGCTTGTAAATGTCATTGTGGCACGCTCTGCTGATAAGGACAACGCCACCTATAAGAAGGTAGTTGAAGCCTATCAGACCGATGAAGTCGCCGACACACTGCTTAAGGTCTACAAGGGCGCATTCCTGCCTGCATGGGATGGTGCCAAGCAAGGTTATAAGGCCAAATAATCATGGCAAGGATCATAAATTCCCTCAATGATTTTATTGAAAAGCTGCAGGAGTGCTGCAATATTGACTGCGGCACAACTGACACTGAGGGAGTAACCAGGCAGGCAGAGCTTTTTGCATCATGGTTTAAGGATGCAGGCTTTTACGCAGAAACAGTAGATCTTGGAGACAGTGTAGGCAAAGGAGTCTTTGCCACTAATGATCATAATGCTGAGAGCTACGATCTTCTGCTCTCAGGTCATCTTGATACCGTGTTTAAGCACGGTACCTGCAAGGAACGTCCTGTAAGAGTTGAAGACAACAAGGCCTACGGTCCTGGTGTTGCCGACATGAAGGATGGCGATCTGACCGTTTTATGGGCACTGTCATCTCTTGATAAAGAAACACTAAAGCGCGTAAAAATAGCAGTCTGCTTAAATCCGGACGAGGAAACAGGATCTGTTCATTCATCTGCATGGATTGACTCCTATGCAAAAAAATCACGCTTTGCGCTGGTCTTTGAAAGTGCTGAAAAGCCCGGCATAGTCACTAAAAAGCGTAAGGGTATTGCCCACATCGACATCTTCTTAAAGGGCGTAGGCGCACACGCGGGCTTCTGCCCGGAGCTTGGACGCTCTGCTGTTGATGCTCTTGCAAACTGCATCATTAAAATCAATGCGTTACGTACTGAAAACGTAACGGTGAATTTTGGTGTTATTGACGGCGGTACCATCGCCAATGCCATTGCCGAGAATGCACACGCGCGCCTTGATGTACGTTTCTGGACCAATGAGCAATGGGATGACTTTTACGAGAAGTTCAAAGCAGAATTTTCAAAGCCCTTTGGCAGGGATGTAAGTGCCCGCTATGAGATCCTGGTATTAAACAAGCCCATGCTGGAACTTCATAATACCGCAGTGCTTGAGAAAAAGGTTGTCAAGGCCTTACAGGATGAAGGAGTTACCGCAGAATTTGTACAATCCGGCGGCATCTCTGATGGCAATCATATCTCACAGACAGGAACACCGGTGCTGGACAGTCTGGGACCTGTTGGCGGAGGCTGTCACACCGTGAGGGAATGGCTTGACCTGAACAGTGTTGAAAGAGCTGTCAGAGTTCTGCAAAGGATCATCAGAGACCTTTAACCACACGCTTATCTTAAGCCTCTCTTTAGGATTTCCGGAGGGGCTTTGCTCTTCTTTATTTTCCACCTATATTGAACTGCATCAGCAAGGGCATGCTTAATTGCGGTACTTTCATAATCAAAGCCAACATCATCACTGCAGATTTTTGCAAAACATCTGCAAATGACACGATCAAGTGAACGCTTTTGCTACTAAAACACCAATCGCAAAGTATACAAGCGTATAATTTACCAAGTTTTATTATTTTTTCATTTCAGGGATCAAAACATATGGCAGATCAGGATAAATACTCCGAGAACCCCGAACTTAAGACCATATCCAACGCCAAAGGCTTGAGCGTTACTATTATGGATTGGGGTGCAACCATCATCTCAATCAAGGTGCCGGTTTTCGGCGAAAGTGAACCGCGTGAAGTTTTGCTGGGTGTAAAGGATCCTGCCAGGTGGTCTGAGCAGAAGTGCTATTTCAATGCCACCATTGGACGCTTTGCAAACCGTATTGCCAATAATACCTTTGATATTGACGGCAAAACCTATACCTTAAACTCAAAAGATCCTCATACCCTCCACGGCGGTGTTGAAGGCTTTGATAAGCGTCGCTTCACTCTGGTAAAAGAGACTGAAAATGTTCTGGTCTATGAGCTGGTATCTGCAGATGGCGATCAGGGCTTCCCCGGGAACTATACCCTGACCGTAACCTACACCGTAACAGAGGATAATCAGCTATTAGTTGAGTACTTAGGCAAGTGTGATCAGAAGTGCTGGTCCTGCATCACCAACCACGCCTACTTCAACCTGAACGGCAAGAACTCCTCTGCTTTGAATCACACCATCTGGTTTGATTCAACCGAGTTTCTCCCCTGCGACGCTGACTCCATTCCTACAGGTGAGGTCCGTAAGGTCCGCGGTACTGCCTTTGATTTCCATACCCAGGCAAAGACTGTGGGACAGGATTTCATGCGTGATGAACAGATGCAGCTGGCTTTAGGCTATGATCACCCCTATCTTATCGACGGTGACGGCAATAAGCCCTTTGCCAAGGTTGAATCCGATGACGGCAGCGTCAAAATGGAAATCTACACTGACTACCCAGCCTTCCAGTTCTACTCCGGCAACTATGTCTACAGCCCGGATCCTGAAAAGCAGATCATTGCCCGTGATGACGGCAAGGTTTATCAGTCACAGCCTGCATTATGCTTTGAACCGGAGTTCTATCCTGACTGCCCGCACCTGCCGGATTTTGCAGATAAGAACCCTATCGTAACTCCTGAGGCTCCGCTCTCAAGATTTATCTGCTATAAGTTCTTCTGATTAAGATTGTCTTAAACCAAATACTGTATATTTCAAGGCGCCGGCGTATGCCGGCGTTTTCTTTTCAAAGACCGATCCCGGTAACCAATGCTACAAGAGGAATGGAAAACACAGCAATTGCCGTAGTCACAGAGCAGGCTCTTGCGGCCATAGCGATCATCTTTGGGTTATATAAGGATGCCAGCACCGCTGTCATAACACCGCTGGGGCCTGCAATGGATACCAAAGCCACACCTTCAAAATCACGTGAAGTTAAGAAAATCTGCATGGTAAGCAGCAGCACAGCAGGAACTATAAACATCTTAACTGCCACAAAGATCATTAAGCGTACATCACGGATTGAGGCTTTAAAATCAATTTCAGGTACAGCCGACCCCACGATTATCATTGCCAGCACCGGAGCTGCCGCTCCTGCGCGGGACAATCCCTCACGGCACAGATCGGGCATATTAAAGCCTGCAAAGATAAAGACAATGAGCAATACGGAGGATATGAAGGATGGATTGGTAGCCAGAGCTCTAAACGATACCTTATCTTTACCGCCGCCTATTACTATCACGCCATAGGAAAATAACATTACATTATTAAAGACAATGGCAATTGACATGTATACCAATGCCACACTGCCGTACAAGGAGCCTACTAACGGGATCCCCAAAAGCAGAATATTAGTACAGGAAAAAAGCAGATTGACTGTACCCCGCTGCTCTTTCGGGTAGCGCATAAGAATAGGCACCAGAATGCCCGAGGCAACCTGCGCTAACTGCACTCCTATCATCACCGCCATGGCATGGAGGATAAAGGACATATCCTCAGCTATCACCGAGGATATGTCACAGGAGATGATCATGCAGGGAGTTACGATATTGACTACAATTTTAGTCAGGGACTGACGGATTTCGGGAGTAACTATCTTCAGCCATTTGCCGATCACACCCAGCATCAGCATGAAAAAGAAGATAGACATCTGCTCTAATATAAGCATATAGGATCCAAAAGATAAAAAAGCCTGCCTAAGACCCAGCTCAGACAGGCTTTATTGAAGTTCAGGCTAAAAAATTAACGATTTACGAACTTCATGGCAGAACGGGCAATCATGAGCTCTTCGTTAGTAGGGATCATGAACAGCTTAACCTTAGACTCAGGCTTGGAGATTTCACCTTCAAAGCCCAGACGAGCCAAAGCCTTAACATTGATATCCTGATCAAGCTCGACACCAAAAGGCTCCTTTAAGAGCTCACAGGTAAGCTTACGGGCCTCCCAGCAGTTCTCACCGATACCGCCGGCAAATACGATTGCATCAACGTGACCTAAGGCGACATAGTAAGAAGCAACAGTCTTGGCCAGAACATAGCAGAACATTTCAAGAGCCAGAGTGCACTTCTCATCACCATTCTCAAAGCCCTCACAGATAGGACGCATATCAGAGGAGATACCGGAGAGAGCCATCAGGCCGGACTTGTGGTTGAAGATTTCCTCAACCTCCTGAGGGGTCTTGTGAGCACGCTCGCAGAGGAAGAATACAACTGATGCATCAATTGAACCGCAACGGGTACCCATGACCAGACCGTCAAGAGGGGTCAGGCCCATGGAGGTATCAACACACTTACCGCCCTTGACAGCAGAAACGGAAGCACCGTTACCTAAATGGCAGGTAATAACATTTACATCCTCAGGCTTCTTACCTAAGAGCTTGGCAGCCTCCTGAGAGATGTACATGTGAGAGGTACCGTGAGCACCATACTTACGGATGTTGTAATCGGTATAGTATTCCTCAGGAATAGCATAGCGATAAGCCTTGGCAGGCATGGTCTGGTGGAAAGCAGTATCAAAAACAGCTACGTGAGGGATCTGAGGGAAGGACTTACGGGCTGCATCAATACCCTGCAGGTGAGCAGGATTGTGCAAAGGAGCAAAAGGAATAACCTTAGCGATATTGGCCTCAACCTCATCATCAATTAAGGTAGGCTCGGTATAGATATCGCCACCCTGAACGATACGGTGACCGCAGGAAACGATAGAATCTGAAAGCTCCTTATCCTTAGACAGAATGTTCTTATCTAAGAACTCCAAAGCCTTAGTGTGATCAGCACCAGCACCTAATGAAGCCTTGGATTTTTCAGCATCACCCTCGAACTTCCAGGAAATGCGTGCATCTTCAAGATTCAATGCTTCAGCAATGCCGCTTACGAAAACGCGACCGTCTTTAGGATCTAAAATTGCAAACTTAACTGAAGAGCTTCCGCAGTTAATAACTAGTGCAGTTTCACCGTACTTATTCATAACGTTGTTGTATCCTGAATATATTGTTTATTGACAGGCCCCTGCGGGTCATAACACTGTATGATTTTAACATTTTGTAGCATTTGGGTTTCTGCAAAAAAGGCCTAAAATGACGAATAAAGAGAAATTTTTCGAGCATGATCATATTTCAAGCGCTCTAAAAGAATATTAGTGAAATTTCACTTTTTAAGATGAAAACTCTTTTACAAGAATAAGTTATAAATCGGATTTTTTGGGCGAAAAGTTCACAATTTTTCAGTCCGTTTTTCTGGAGATGTAGATGATCGATGTTTCAGTTTTAAGGCGTAGCTATGCCATGTCGGGGCTTGATGAGAAGGAGCTCCCTACCCATCCCATGGATCTTTTTGAGAAGTGGCTCAAGGAGGCTATCGACTCAGGACTGTACGATCCTAACGGAGTGGTTGTAAGCACTGTTGATGAAAGCAATCAGCCATATTCACGTATGGTTCTACTGAAAAACTATGATAGAAATTCCTTGGTTTTCTACACCAATTTAGGTTCACGCAAAGCAGAGCATATAAAGCATAACCCCAAAATCTGCATGCTATTTCCCTGGTTCTATCTTGAGCGTCAGGTTATGTTCTTAGGAACAGCTCACCGTCTATCGCTTGCTCAGGAGCTAAAATATTTCCACTCCCGTCCAAGAGGATCTCAGATCGGAGCCTGGGCCTCTCACCAATCGCATCTTGTATCATCCAGAGGAATACTTGAATCAAAATTTCAGGAAATTAAAGAGCGCTTTAAGGATGGAGAGATCCCCCTGCCTTCATTCTGGGGAGGCTTTAGGGTTGAATTTGAAACTGTGGAGTTTTGGCAGGGTCGAGAAAATCGTATGCACGATCGTTTCATCTATAAACTAGAGGATGGTAATTGGAATAAACCTCAGCGTCTTGCTCCATAAAAAATTTCAATGTAGCTTGCAGTGGATCAAATATGCTTTGCAATTACCCATAAAATAAGTCAAATGCAAAGCATTACTAAGAGATCCTCTGAGATCACAGAATCGCTGTTGCTATGTCTTACACCTTTTTGGTATCACACAGCACATAGCAGGTTTTGCGACAAAAGGCTATGCCATAGCAATAGACCTTTTGAACGTGGTTATTTATAAAGTCTGTAGCATATTTTTTTGTTTCAATCTGCTTTAGTGCCGAAGTGGCAGAACTTAAAAGAAAGTCAGGATCCTTGGTACTCTTAATTTCGATGATAATTCCAACTTGAGGATCTTCTGAACAATACATAATATCAGCATAGCCATCCCCGGCCTCAGCATTGGATTTAAAGTTATCCTGAGATATTGGCAGGCATGAAAAAATGCCATTTAAGAAGCCATGATAGAAGTTTTCAGGTGTAGCCTTAGTTGCCATGTCACGGATTGAAACAAATTTTTTCAGCTTTTTCTTAAGAATATTCTCTGCACCAACGCTATTTCCTGCAAGGAGATCTGCAATAAACTCATTTGAACTCTCTGCTATAGCTTTTGAATGAGCGTAATAATCAACAATACAGTGCTCAAAGGCTCCCCTGATTTCTTTATTGGGAATGCGTACAGTACAATCTTTCCCCTGTTCGTCAGTTTCAACCGCAGTTAAATAACCGGTATATACAAGCAAGGTCCAGAAATCGTTAACTTTATGGGAGCGCCCGATTTCCCTGTAATTGAGGTCATCATTTATAGTAATTGCTATCTGTCCGCCATCAAGTAAGGTTTGCATGCCCTCTACAGCCTGCTCATCAAGATAAGGCATAAATTCCTCAATGACATTATTGCTGCCTGTAGCAGTCCAGTAGCTTTGCGGTGCTAAGACTTTACGACCGTTTTTAAGATCATTTCTGGCATCATCTAAATAGTTAATTACATCCCAGGGACAGAAAATTTCACTGTCGCCAATACGGTAGCCGTCATACCAGTCCTTAACCGCCTCTTCATATTCACTAAGGCCATAGTAATTAAGCATGGTGCGTACCTCATCCTTGGTAAAGCCCATGCATGCAGCAAATTCATCCCGGTCGTTAGTTACGGTATTTACCTTAGGATTATTAAGTCCTGTAAAGATACTTTCCTTTGATACGCGCAAACAGCCCGTAAGAACCGTCTTTTTGAAATAGTCATTTTCTTTTAGGATGTTGAGGAGCAGATTTCTTATTAATTCAACCATGTCATCGTAATAGCCCCTCTCATAGGACTTAGCAATGGGTACATCGTATTCATCGATAAGTAACACTACTTTTTTGCCATAGTAGCGATAGAGCATTTTCGATATGGTTAATAAAGATTGATGTAGCTCTGATTCGTATTTTTTTAAAGCTAACCTCGTACTGTCCTTGAGTAATGAAAATTTTTTCTTCTCTTCCCTGGTAAAAACAGGACTGTTTATCAGATACTCGTGTGAATTGGCTATTGTTGCGATAAAGCCTGCAAGATTACCGCGGGCAACTTCATAATCCCTTCCGCTTACTGCTTTTAAAGAAAGAGAAATCACCGGGTATTTGCCCATGTATTCTTTGCAGAACTCCTTGTCCTCATAGATTTTCGTATCCTTAAAGATTTGCTCCTGATAAGAGGTATCTGCAGGATTTTCAGGATTAATTCTTAGAAATCTTTTGAAGGTATCCATGGCAAGTGACTTGCCAAAGCGTCTTGGTCTTGCTATCAGTAATACCTTGGAGGTGTTATCCTTAAAAACCTTTTTTATATAAGGTGTCTTATCTACGTAATAGAGGTTGTCCTGTATGATTTCATCAAGATAGGTATTAGCAACCGGGAGCCCCTTTAAGGATGCATAATCAATGTTATTTGTTGGCATATGCAGTACTCCTGAAGATACCTTTATATGTGATAGTCATGAAGTCCTAGCTGACACGCGCGCTATTTCTGGAGCCTTAATAATTGGATGATGAGGAAAAACTAGAGGCTCTTTAACGGATAATATAACACGCACGGATTAAAGTTCCATTGCACGCAATGAAATTTGTTTGCTGTTAATATCAGCTTATTAGTGCTTGATAGATGGATCCGTTAATCATAGCCGCCATACTGCCTAATATTCCTGCCTAAGCCACTATCATGCACAAGCCATCAATTTGAAACGATCAAATACCTTGCAACAAATAAGCTTAGCTGCAATTATTCCATTAAGGAAAAGCCCTTAAGCTCAAGTCCTACAAACACACAGGCAACACATTTAAGATTTGACAAAGCTGCAATATTATTTCCCCTGCTATAGCGCTTAAGCTGCTGTTGCGCCTCCTTTAGCTTACGTTCAACAGCTACAGCAGTCCCTGATTTTTTGGTCAGGTATTTAGCTTCAATTACATAAGAAATGCCATCAGCCTTCACAGAAACCAGCACCAGATCGGTATAACCTTTTTCCCGTCCGGTAATTTCACCTGCCAGATACGGTCTGAAATCCCTTGAAAAACCGGCTGCAATAGCCAAAGCCGTGCAGATATCACTCTCACGCATATGAAGTGCGATGTTTGGACCTGAAATTTCATTAAAACGCTCAATTGCAGTTTCGATAAAATCTCTCGGATCTCCTGTCTTTAAGGATTCAAAGGATTTTTCAAAATCCAGCACAGATAATGATGTCAGTTCAACGCCGTTTAAATACTTCAGATAATAGCGGAAAAACTGCTGTTCAACTGTTCGATTTGGAACCTTGAGGGACTTCTTATCATCAGCCCAGGTTAAATAGCCGAAACAAAACAATGCTGATAACAAATCAATCTTTGAAAATCTGGCAATACTGTTCAGATTGATATTTGATGAGAGCACAGATACCGGAATATGCTCCCCGCGCACTGATTTATCAATAATCTCCTTTACATCACTGCTCTCTCCTAAAGCCAGAATACCGCTTATTTTTGTAAGATCAGGGGCAAAGGCTGGATCTAGAAGCTCAAGAGGCTCCTTGTTTAAGGCTGCAAGCTTTCGCAGATAATACAGAGACATTGAGGAATTAAAGACATGGCTATCACCTTCCTGACTAAAGCTGTAACCATCATATAATTCCTGCATACGCTCATAAATTTCATTAACCGTATGCTGATATTTTTCAAGATCTATGACCTGAGGGATCAGTGCCTTAAGTTCAGCTTCAGTAAAGCCGAACATATCTGCAAACAAAGGATCATTGGTAAGATCTGTTGCAATATTAAAGCCGGATGACATTGAATCTAGGGAAACAGTTGTAACCCCGGTGATAAAAACACGGGCTACGGCGCCATCAGGACCTGTTGCCGCCTTAAGCTTTGAGTAAAAGTTTTTTAAAAATCCCTTTGGCTTGGTGATCTCTCTAAAACTGTCGTGATCTGCAGATAAAATCTCATTTGCAAACTGATCATATTCATCGATGATCACATACAGCGTTTTGCCGTAGCGCAAGGCAATTGCCTGCATGAAGGCATCAAGGAGATCTGCCGGGGATGAATAATCAAAAGATAAAACCTGCCTGGCCTCGTCATCAGGATATCTGCCTAAAAACCTTTTACAGGACGCTCTTACAGTATTTGTAAAGCTTGCGACAATATCATCACCGTTTAATCCGGAAAAATCAAAGCTCAAGACTCTGTAGGAGTTTGCAAGCCTTGTTTTATGAGCTCCTATATAAGTACCGGCAAAATTCTTATCAAAATTATCTTCTTCAGCTATGTCATAATAAAAGCGCAAAAGGCCGGTAAACAAAGTCTTGCCAAAGCGGCGCGGTCTTACGATAAACGGGTAGGATATTTTGTTTTGCTCAAGAAGCTCAATATATTTTGTTTTATCAACAAAAACATAGTCCTCATCACGCAGAAAAGCATAATCTGATATACCATAGGGAAGGGCTTTTAACCTGCTGCAAACCATGAATACCCCCTCAAACATTATTTCATTATCCTAGAGGCAATACCCCATATACAACGGCATAATCAACAGATCTTGATGTGCATCATACGACAGTTCTTTTAAGCACATCAGATAAGATGTTCCAAGATGTGCCTTAAACTTTTCAACAAAGGCTGTAAGCGATGCATGGGCAATGTTGTTAGAGGATTTAACCTCAATAGGACAGATTTTTTTACTGGATCTAATAAGAAAATCTATCTCACAGGCTTTTGAGCTCTCTCCGCGCGGTCTTGAGTAGAAAAACAGCTTATGATTTGAGGCACTTAGCATCTGTGCCACCAGATTTTCTATAAGCATGCCTTCATTAATAGCTAGTTTTCCTACCAACACTGACTTTAAGACATCCTCAGAAGCCAATATGCCATCATCTATAGCCTGAGTCACCAATAGACCGGTATCGGCGCTGTAGCATTTTAAAGTTGAATTATCAAGATTTAAGCCCAGACCTATTGATGGCTCAGTAGAGTTATAGCAAATTGAACTCACCCCTGAGTCACTAAGCCAAAAGAAGCTTTCTTCATAATCATGTATTCTTGCACTATCTGAAATATGGCTTAACCGGAACTTCTTCTCATGCCGGGACAGCTCTGATGGGATCATATCGAATATAGCTCGAGTTTTACTCTCTGCTTTATATGCATACTTGGCAATATCGTTGCGATACAAATTGATAATTTGTCTTTTTGTAATCTCAACCTGTGTTAAGGAATTGCTTTCCATATATGCAACAATAGCCTGAGGCATGCCACCGACCAACATAAAAAGTCGTAATCTGTCCATAGCCTTACGGTGCAGAGCCTGACCTAATGCTTTACGCTTCACAAAACATTCCCTGATAAATGAAGCTAGTTGTTCATCCCCCAGAGCCCAGAGAAATTCTTCAAAATCAAACGGATGTAGAATTAATTTTTCTTCTTCAGAGGGGATCAGGATATCCTTCACATTGTGCTTAATACCAAGCAGAGAGCCTGTTTCAATATAATCATATCTGCCATCGGCAACTAAGTATTTGATTAGCTGTCTTGCTCTGGGAAAAAGCTGTACTTCATCAAAAACAATAGCTGACTGCCGTTCAAATAGTGTTACTCCACTTAGAGCCTGAAGCTTTAGAAAAAAAAAGTTAAGATCAGCAGTATCATCAAACAGTGATCTAATATCTGCATTTACAGCACCAAAATCTATATAGATGAAACTTTTATAAGACTCCTTAACAAAGCTTCTTACTAAACAACTCTTTCCAACACGCCGGGCCCCTTCTATCAGCAGGGCTGATTTTCCATGAGAGTTTTCCTTCCAGGCTTTAAGCTGTTCCAAGGCTTTTCGCTTTAAAAACATATCTCACCTCAAGGTTACAGATATAATTTTAATAAAATATACGGCTTATAATAGCGCTTTATTAAAGCTTCTTAACAATAAAATGAATTTTAATTTCAGATTATCCAACAAAATGCATAATTTATAAAAGCTATTATTTAACAAAATACACAATTCTTGTACCATACCAGATTATATACAGCGTCAATTAGTAGTTATGTACCGATACTAAACTGTGTACATCTGTCTGACGAAACGGCAATTTTGATAAAGAAAGATGGGA
>CAVFIO010000001.1:8140-72069 GCA_963622535.1 Akkermansia muciniphila | reverse complement strand
TAATCTTGATAAAAAAGAACAGAACAGCATCGTTCGCTTCCTCTTTGATAACCATGGTGTGCGCGGAGAAATCGTGCGCCTGACAGCCCCCTGCTCAGAAATGTTTGCAGGAGTAAAATATCCAAAATGTGCCCGCAAGATGATGCAGGAGCTTGCTGCTGCCACTGTACTTTTTGCAGCCACACTTAAAGACGGCTCTGAGGTTATGGTGCAGATCCGGGGGGGTGAGGGGTCTCCCGTCAAATATGCTCTTATCAACATCCGTGATGATCTCAGCTTCTATGGCTCATGCCAGTTCTATGATGATAAAGAGATTGCAGACGATCTCACCTTTGCAGAGCTTACCGGCAAGGATGCAGTCCTGGTACTCACCATCTTCCCGGCAGATGATCCTAAAAACAAATGGCAGGGTATCGTGGCCGTAAACCCGGAGTCAATTGCCGCTACTTTGGGTAATTACTTTAAGGACTCTCAGCAGCTGCCTACAGAATTTTTAATCTGGTCAGATACTGACAAGGAGATCTCTGCCGGCATAATGCTACAGGTGATCCCTGAGATAAAAGGCAATCAGGAATCTTTAGAGCACCTATCCATTCTCTCTAATACCATGACTGAGGATGAGATTTTCAATTTACCCCTAAATGATTGCTTATCAAGACTCTTTGCTCACGAGGAAGTACGCGTATTTCCTCCACGCACACCGTATTTTAAATGCGTGTGCTCACGCGATCGCTGTGTGAATGCACTTGAGGCCCTTGATCCCGAAGTAATTGAGTCTATGATCGCCGATGGCGGAACAAAGATGACCTGCCAGCACTGCGGTCATACCTATAAGTTCTCAAAAGAAGATTTGGAAAAACTGTTAATCAGGATTTCACAGTAAAACAAAATATTACAATAACCGGACAAACCACTATGTCAACAAACGTAACCTCTCCTAAAGGACCGACAGTCGGCTGGGTAAACGTCAGCATGATGGGCTGGGCTCATTTGGCATCTGACTTCTATTGCGACATTTTGCCTATTCTGCTTCCTGTAATGGCGCTGCGCTTTGGCTTCTCCTACTCAGAATGCGGTGCTCTCTTTATGGCCTTCCAGATCCTGGCAAACTTCGTACAGCCTGTATTAGGCCTTGCTGCTGTTCGCTATAACCTGAACTGGACCATGCCGCTGTCCATTGCAACTGCAGGTATTTTTATCTGTCTTGTTACTCTGGCACCTAACACCTGGATTTTAGTGGCGACGATCATTCTCTCGGGAGCATGTGCATCAACCTTCCACCCTGTTGCAGGTGGCATCATGCCTAAGGTCACTCCCAAAGGACACGACGTACTTGCAACCTCTATCTTTATTGCAGGCGGTAACATCGGCTTTGGCTTTGCCCCACTTATCGTAGCTATGTTCCTGGAGCACTTTACTGATGACAAGCTCTGGTATCTGTCATTACCTGCAGTGCTTACTGCCTGCGTGCTATACATGCGTCGTCTGCATGTTAAGGAAAAGGTTGTCTCCTCTGCACAGATTAAGAATGTTGATATGAAGGCACTGTTCCATAACAAGCCCTTCATTCTCTTTACCGTAAGCTTTGCGCTGCGTTCTCTCTGCTACTGCTCAATGCTCATCTATCTGCCTCTTTTATTTAAGGATCACGGCTTTGAAACCGTGCAGAGTGCCAGTGCAGTGACTACCATGTTATTAGGTACTGTTGCAGGTGGTCTGAGTGTCGGTGCACTGTCATCAAAGTTCGGTTTGAAGACCTTAATTCTTTCAACCTATGTATTAAGCTTTGTAAGTATTGCCATCTTCCTGTGGCAGCCTGATCTCACCGTAGTAACCTATATAGCGTTATTCATGGTCGGTGCCGCAATTTACGGCTCCACTCCGGTGGCTATTGTATGGGCTGAACGTATGCTGGGTCGTGAGGCTGCTGCTTTTGCAACCTCCATGATGCTGGGCTTTACCTTCGGTGTAGGCTACATAATCTCCATCTTAACCGGTGTGGTTTCCGACCACTTCGGACTGTCAGTCGGTATCGGTTCAACCCTGCTGCCTGCTCTGGTAATGGCATCCATTATCCTGATCACCTTAAAAGAGCCAGAGGATACTGAAGAGCAATAGAGGATTTACTGCTCTACCTAAGTTAAGCGGATCTCTGTTGAGGTCCGTTTTAATTTGAAATCGAAAAAAATACATGTAAAAATCAGGTACAGCTTCATCTTATCAATACTGTGTCCGCCTGAAATCAGGCCCATTACCAAAGCATCAGGCCTTTATCAAGCTGCGAGGTTTTCTCTCTTTACTTTGCAATTTTTTCGTAAAATCAAGCTAATTAAAAACATGGTCCGCTTTTAAACGGCCATGTGTACAAAAAAATGTATAATACGGAACGCCGAAAGTGAGCTCAGATTTATTCACTTTCTAATAGGCTTCTTACAAGTTTTTGCGAGGACTCAATGTTTACTGGTAATTTATTAGAAACCTTCGGCCGCAACGCCGATGAACGCGTTGAAAACGCCATCGAAGCATTAAAGAAAGGCCGTGGCATCTTGGTCGTAGACAACGAAGGCCGCGAAAACGAAGGCGATCTCATCTATGCAGCTGAGACTGTTACAGATGCCCAGATGGCCTTCATGATCCGTGAATGCTCTGGTATCGTCTGTGTCTGCATTGAAGAAGAGCAGGCCAAGCGCATGAATCTGCCTTTGATGGTCGAGCATAACACCTCTGTTTACGGTACAGCGTTCACCATCACTATCGATGCCGCTCACGGTGTTACCACCGGTGTTTCAGCTCCCGATCGAGTCAAGGCTATTAAGGCTGTTATCAATCCTGAAGGCAAGCCTGAGGATCTGGCAGCTCCCGGTCATACCTTCCCGCTAATTGCCAAAAAGGGTGGCGTTTTAGTTCGCGACGGCCACACAGAAGCATCAGTTGATCTGGCCCGTATGGCAGGCTTTGCTCCTGCTGGCATTCTATGTGAACTTTGCGCACCTGATGGACTCATGGCCAAGTTACCCCGTGTATGCACTTTTGCACTTGAGAACGATTTGACCGTGGTTTCAATTGACGATCTGATCGCTTATCGCAAAGCTCATAATGTCTAGTCCGGAGTCTCTTACTCCTGTATCCTCTATCCCAAAAGATGAACTGCCGCTTTTGGGATTTCAAACCTTCGGTCCGACATCTGCAACCACTGTTGCAGTAACTCATGGTTGGGCCGCTGATTCTGTGTTCACCAAAAACCTGGTACCACTGTTCCCAGACTTCAGGATCATGCTTATCGATCTGCCAGGATATGGCAGAAGTGCCCATCTTAAGGATTACTGTCAGGATCCTGATACTGTGGCAACGTTAATTGCCCGTACGGTACCTGAAAATGCCGTACTCATGTCGTGGTCGCTCTCAACTTTATATGCCATAAGAGCCTGCGCTCTGTATAAAGATCATTTTAAGGCTCTGATCACAATCTGCGGTGCTCCACGCTTTCCAGATGAGGAAGGAAATCCCGGGTTTAACCAGCGCTATATAAAAAAGCTCAACGAAAGCTTTAACGAGCGCACCTTTCTGCGCCTCGTAAGACTTTTTTATTCAGTACAGGGTAACAGTGCCGGAGGCAGAACCATTGCAGAATGCTTTGCCCGCTTTAAAATTCCTCCCTTTGAGGTTCTAAACTCCGGTATTTTGCATATGCTGCAAGGTGATGAGAGAGGAGAGCTTACAACGCTTTCAATACCGGTACTGCATATATTTGGGAGAAATGACCTTCTGGTACCAGCCACACAGCAGACAGTGCTTAAAAAAGCCAGAAAGTCATCTGTCTGCACCTTTGAAAACTCCGCACATCTGCCCTTCATTACCGAGCCTGAGAGTTTTAAGGCAGTAATTGGAAACTTCATTGATAACCTTTAAAAGGATTTCAGCCTTGTACCTGTCATTACATGATACTTTCATGCCGCTGCAAATTACCCTGAAAAAAAATCTGAATTTGAGTTCTGCCGGTGCCGTTAAATAAGATAAGGTGTATTGGGCTTTAAATTCTGGAGGAGATGATGGAAGTTGCTAACTTAAGCATTGCGATCGCCCCTCCTGTCTTCTCTGCAGGGGCTGAAGAGGCCCATAAAGAGAATGCACAGCGTGAAAGCATTCCACAACTGCCACAGTCAGAAAGCTCAGCAAAGCAGGGGCCTGCAGGTGGTGATACCACCTCCGGTACCAACTCATCACTCTATGCCCAGTCTCAAGCCTTAGTTCAGAATGCGACTGAGCATAATCAGCACAAAGATCGCGACAAAAGCAAAAAGGATAAGAAGGAAGCCCCTAGGCTTGATGTAGCAGGCAGTACTAAGGCATCCTCTTCAAACAGCACAATCTCAGCAACCGGATCTCTATCATCCTCTAGGTCCAATTTATCTGCAGTTTCTCAAGCGGAAAATACAGCATCAGCCAGACACTCCTTTAATAAGATACAGGAGAGTGAACAGATTCATGCAAAATATTCTGCCGCGATCTCAGAAACGCTGTCATCTGATGAGCAAAAGCATTTAACTGCCATTGCCAGACGCTATAACAATACCGCGTATATCAGGCAAAAAGGCCTCAACGTTGATGACAGTATCTAATCCCTTTTACTAAATTCATTCCGCTAAAGCCCCAATTTAGAACCCAAGAAGCTGCGCGTTGATTAGTTGTACAAATCTAACTACAAAAAGTTAGATTTGTGCTTTGATGGTGTAGTTCCATTCGCCCTTCCAATTATCTCTTACAATTGACAGTGATTCCATCTGTTCGTCAGTGATGGTTATCCCTGTTTTATATTCGTTTCTATCAATTTGAGCGGAGACATTCAAACCAGTCTTTGTCTTGGTTGATTCAATAAGGCTAATGATAATTTCCAAGGTCTCCAGTGGCACTCCTCGCCAGGTTCTACTGATTTGAGCAAAAAGCCTATGCTCTATCTTATTCCACTTTGAAGTTCCCGGCGGAAAATGCATAACTCTGATATCAATGCCTAATTGATTAGCCAGTTTCTGCAGTTCGTGTTTCCACAGGCGTGAGCGATAACCTTTACTACCACCGCAGTCGGCAGTAATGATCAGCTCTTTTGCATCAGGGTATCTGCTTTTGCCCATGGTTAAATACCATTGGCGAATGGAGTTCACTGCAAATTCAGCTGTATCCGAGCTGATCCCTACGTTTACAAAGCCTTCGTTAGCACCAAGATCATAAATTCCATAAGGTGCGGCCTTTCCTTCTTTTCCTTCAAAATCATGACCGTTTACCAAGCGAGGATCTGCTATTGGACGCCATTCAGCTCCTGCATTTTTGTAATTACCAACAAGCTCTTTCTTTTTGGCATCAACTGAAATCACTGGGATATTTTTGTCAAAGGCTTCCCTGATCACTTCATTGATATGATCAAACTGTGGTGCTCTGTCATCAGATATCGCTGATTTCTCTACATATTTTCTATTTTGCTGCAGACTGAAGCCTGCATTATTTAAGATCTTGCGAACTGTCGTTGGACCTGCTTTCTTTCCTTCATTTTTGAGAAGGTCGGAAATATTGTAGGTACTTAAAGTAGTGTAGACCAGAGGATTCATAGGTTTGCCAACAGTATGCTCGTTGACTATCTCTAATATCCGCGCAACCGTCTCTGGAGAGCTTTCGTCAATAGATTTTTTGCCTCCACCAGGTGCACGTATAGGTGTTTCATTTAACTCATTTACGGAAGGCTTTGCTTTAGGATCTATTGGTAAATCTTTGAGATCAACTATTCCTTTATTAATAGTTACACGAGACATGCCTGTTAGCTTATTAAGATGAGCAGAAGACCCTCGTCCAAGATACTTGGCACAAGCTCCAATAAAGATACGGCGCTCCCGTTCATTTAACAACGGGATCATGACGCCGATAATATTATCTATTCCATCCCAATCCATAATCATTGCACCTCATGATGCAATGATATCATATTTTATTAAATGTATATGTTATTTACGCGTAGTTCCTAATCAGGTAAAATATTAAGCCGCAGATTGTTCACTCAATGCGGCTTTAGTTTTCGGAGATATAAAGATGCAGGTTAAAAAGAAAGACAAGCTTAGTAAATCAGAACGCCATACTCTTATTCGCAACAAGCTTAAAAGCTTCCCTGCAATTCGCGTCTCTGAGCTTGCATCAGATATCGGTGTATCTACCGAAACTATTCGCCGAGACCTTGCAGAGCTTGAAGAGGAAGGCTCAATTCACCGCACCTATGGCGGTGCCTCAAGACCTATGGATCCAGAGCCCGGGGTCAGCGAGCGTGATCATTTATTTTCCCGCCAACGCGAAGCCATAGCGCAACACGTTGTATCAGAAATAAAAGATGGAGAGGTTCTGATCATTGGCAGTGGAGCTACCACTATCCATGTTGCCGTACGTCTGGCTGCTGAGAAAAAGAAGCTGACAGTCTTTACCGACTCCCCTCTAATTGCCTCTGAGCTTGCACAGAATCCAACCTTCAAGGTACATCTGTTGCCAGGCCTTTTCAACGAAATAGAAAAATGTGTGTATGGTCCGGAAACCATCAATTATCTTTCAAGGATCTATGCCAATCACGTGATCCTTGGGGCTTCAGGTCTCACAGGTGATGGGGTATCAAATTTCGATCCGGAAATTGCTGAGACGTATCGTGCAATGACTCACCGTGCAACAAACTGCATCGTGGCGGCAGATCACTCAAAGATAGATAAAAGTGCAGTATCAATTTATGCTGAATGGAATGAAGTATCTGAATTGGTAACAGATTTAGAGCCTGCTGATGAGGAGCTGCTTCTGGGACTGAAGCTCGGACACGTAAAAATCAGTGTAGTTGAAACAAAGTCATTCTAGTATGTCTGACCGCAAGCCATAAGTTGCTTAATGACTTAAATGTTCGAAGATACTTTGATTACTATCCTTGAGATTTAATTTTTTTCACTGGATACCATAGGCATGCCAATCCCCTGTTGTATCCAGAGAACAAGGAATATTTAGTGCTTGCACTCCAGTTAAATAAATCATTAAAGCTCTTTTGCAAATATGGAATTAGACTAATGAACCAGAGTTTTCAGATACTCCTGCTCAATCTCTTTCTCTTCTTCAGGAGACAATTCCTTAACAGGAGCATCATCTTCAGTGTTTTCATCGCGCATATAGTTATCAACAATCTCCTCCTCTATAAACCATTCAGGTGATTTATAAGAGATCTTATTGACGTACCATAATCTATCCCCCTTAGGGGTCTTAACTACCGCCTCATCATCCTGAGCCTTACCAAGCAAGGCCTTAGCCATAGGCGAATCGATGGAAATGTAGTTGGAGCGCCCGAATATTTCCTCGCCACCCACGATACGGATCTGCATAACAGTACCGTCATCATCAGCTTCAATCTCAACATAGGCGCCAAAGAAGACCTTACCTTCCTGCTGACGGTTATATTCACAAACCTGAAGATCATTTAAGCTATGACGCAAGAATCTGATACGGCGGTCAATCTGTCCTAATAAACGCTTGTTGTAATGATAATCAGCATTCTCTGAGCGATCACCTAAGCTTGCTGCCCAGGATACCTTGGCAGTTACATCTGGACGTTTAACATTCCACAAATAATCCAACTCTTTATGCAACTGATCATAGCCATCACGCGTAATATAAGGCAGTTTCATAATTTACATCCTTCCCAAAAGCAAGAACCCGGCATGCATAACACACCGGGTTCTATTTTAGCTTACTGACGTAAGTCAGTTAACTAATTTTAAATTAGAGCTGAGGGCCAGCAGCCTTCAAAGCACCATCCTTATCGAACTCTTCAAACTTGACGAAGTTCTTCTGGAAGCGCTGTGCCAAGTCCTGAGCCTTAGCTTCCCAATCCTTAACATCAGCATAGGTGTCACGAGGATCGAGGATCTTAGGATCAACGCCAGGTAACTCAGTAGGAACGGTGAATGAGAAGACAGGAACAGTCTTAGTAGGAGCCTTATCGATAGAACCGTCTAAAATTGCATCGATGATGCCACGGGTATCCTTAATGGAGATACGCTTGCCAGTTCCGTTCCAGCCGGTGTTAACCAGGTAAGCCTTAGCACCAGACTTCTCCATACGCTTAACAAGAACGTCAGCATAGGTGGTAGGAGGTAAGGACAGGAATGCAGCACCGAAGCAAGAAGAGAAGGTAGGAGTAGGCTCAGTAATGCCACGCTCGGTACCAGCTAACTTAGCGGTGAAGCCAGAGAGGAAGTAGTACTTGGTCTGGTTTGCATTCAACAGGGAAACAGGAGGCAACACACCGAATGCATCAGCGGACAAGAAGATCACGCGGGTAGCAGCAGGGCCCTTGGAGATAGGCTTAACGATGTTGTTGATGTGGAAAATAGGATAAGAAACACGAGTGTTCTCAGTGACGGACTTATCAGCAAAGTCGATCTTGCCGTTAGCGTCAGTGGTTACGTTCTCAAGCAATGCATTGCGCTTGATTGCGTTCCAAATATCAGGCTCATTTTCCTGAGAAAGGTTAATAACCTTAGCGTAGCAGCCGCCTTCAAAGTTAAAGACGCCGTCATCATCCCAACCGTGCTCGTCGTCACCGATGAGTAAACGCTTAGGATCGGTAGAAAGGGTGGTCTTACCAGTGCCGGAGAGACCGAAGAAGATAGCGGTCTCTTTGCCATCCTTAGAGGTGTTGGCAGAGCAGTGCATTGCAGCGATGCCCTTTAAAGGTAAGTAGTAGTTCATCATGGAGAACATGCCCTTCTTCATCTCACCACCGTACCAGGTGTTGAGGATGATCTGCATGCGCTCAGTGAGGTTGAACACAACAGCAGTCTCAGAATTGAGACCTAACTCTTTGTAGTTCTCAACCTTTGCCTTGGCTGCGTTCAAAACAACGAAGTCAGGGGTGAAGTTTGCAAGTTCTTCCTCAGTAGGACGGATGAACATGTTGGTTACGAAGTGAGCCTGCCATGCGACTTCCATTACGAAACGGATAGCCATACGGGTGTTAGCATTAGCACCGCAGAAGCAGTCAACAACGTAAAGGTTCTTGTTGGAAAGCTCTTTGCCAGCTAAATCCTTCAAGACATTCCAAGACTCAGTGCTCAAAGGCTTGTTATCATTCTTGAAACCTTCGGTGGTCCACCAGAAGTTGTCCTTAGAAGTGTCGTCCTTGACGATGAACTTATCTTTAGGAGAACGGCCGGTGTAAACGCCGGTCATAACGTTAACAGCGCCCATCTCGGTGACAACACCCTTCTCGTAGCCCTCAAGACCAGCAACGGTCTCGTCTGCGAAAAGCTCTTCATAGGTGGGGTTGTACTTGATGCTAGCAGCAGCAGTAATGCCATACTTGGCTAACTGAAGATCGTCATAAGACTTCATTAGTGTTTTCTCCAAAAAAATCCGAGATTCTCGGTTTTCAAAAATTGCTCCGATAATGATACAGGATTTTTTGTGTTTCGCGCACTTTTGTGAATAATTTTCGTACTCGTATGGAAGCGCATTACTCTGCGTTTTCTCCCTTTTATCTAGATTTTAGGAATTCTTGTTCTTCTTCACATTCAAAAGCGGAAATTTGACAACTAAGGTATAATTTTACAAGTTTAAGAATTAAAAGCTGTTTCTTACTACCAGACAGCATAGAAAATTAAGGTTCATCATGAGCAAAATTACAGTATCTGACAAGGCTCAGGAATATTTCCTTAGCATCATTAACAAACAGAATATGAAGGGCTTGGCTATCCGTCTTACCGCCACCAATGTTGGAACACCAGGTGTTCAATGTGGCATTTTATACTGTCCTAAGGAATACATCACCTCAAATGATGAACACTTTAAGATGAATGGTTTTGAAATCGTCATCGACCAGTCCGTAGCAGAATATCTTGATGAATCTGTCATCGATTTAAGCAAGGATGAGAATGATGAGGATCTTCTCACCTTCCACGCACCAAACCTCAATAAGAATCCTTTGGGTGAAAACGCAACCATCAAGGATCAGATCGCTCATTTCATTGAGGCAACTGTCAGCCCCTCTCTGGCTGGTCACGGTGGTGCAGTGGAGTTCGTTGATTTCACAGAAGAAGACGGCGCGGTCAAAGTCAAATTTGAAGGCGGTTGCATGGGATGCTCCATGGCATCATTAACCCTTCAGGACGGCATTAAGAGCCAGTTGGTTCAGGCCTTCCCCGGTGTTGTTAAAGAGGTCATTGACGTTACCGAACACGTAAAAACTGATGAAACCTACGCTTAATAAACGGTTTTGAGGTAACGGAGGAAGGCTTAGGCCTTCCTTTTTTTATTTCGGACACAAAATCATATTAAAGCGCATAAGTAAGGCCACTACTGAAGATTTTTATTTTTTTCTAATGGAGTTGCAAAAAGAGTTGAGTTTTACAGCAAAGCAAATTAAAAACGCGCACAAAATATGATTTATCCGCCGTTTTCTTTGCATAGATCGACTTCAAAATCGTACACAAACACAAGCCCCCGTGAAGTATTAGCATCTCTGCAAAGATAGCACCATACTCCTAGGACAGCCCCAAAGTCCTCCCCTATTCTTTAACTTTTGCTTATCATGCGTTTGGAAGGAACATCCCAACAGAATGGCTTCAGAAAGCGTTTTGCGGGACTTTTATTTTTTTATATTATGGAGGTGCAAAAAAGAGCTGTGTTTTACAGCAAAGCAAAGTAAAAGCGCGCGCAAATTATGATTTATCCGCCATTTTCCTAATATCAGCTTTTTTCAGGATCTTACACAAGCAGTGCTAGAAAAAAGCCCCCGAAATCTTAGATCTCAGGGGCTCATCATTAGCAGGGACAATCGTCTCTGTTTTTAGGCAAAATCTTATTCACCAAGCTTGAGCAAATCAGCTTCAGTAGTGTCATCACCAATGGTAATTAACTCAGTACCAGTCAGTTTGCAGAACAATGCAATATCAGCACGGGTTAAGGCGGTAGAAACAACACTGTGATGTGCACCACCTGCATAGCACCAGCCAGCAGTACCGATGCGGAAGTTAGGCTTATGACGATACATGATACGTGCAACAGGCAGATTAGGCATAGGCTTAGGCTGCTTAACAAGCTCGATATCGGCACAGATCACACGGAAACGGTCACCCATGTCAACTAAGGTAACCTGAATACCATCACCTACAGCACCGTCGAAGATCAAACGTGCCGGATCCTCTTTACCGCCAATGCCCAAGGGAAGAACCTGAATTTCAGGCTTGGTGGCAGCAAAGTTTACGGGAACCTCAAGCATGTGAGATGCAAGCTCAAGCTCCTGTCCTGCAGTTAAATCGTAGGTGTAATCTTCAATGAAGCCGGTTACGCCTTCACGGCCCTTGGACATGGCCATAAGCACTGCAGAGAAAGCGGAAATCTTATAGTCACCCTCAGGACCAAAGCCAATGCCCTTGCCCATAAGGTTCTGAGCTGCAAGACCTGGTAACTGCTTTAAGCCATGGAGATCCTGGAAAGTATCAGCAAAAGCTCCGAGACCATTCTTCTTTAAGAATTTCTCAAGACCTACTTCATACTTAGCCTGCTCACGGACTGCGTCGATCTTGTCAGTCTTCATGATGTACTTGGAGGTGTACTCAGCCATCTTCTCGTCGATCTCGGCTTCGGTCACAGCGTTGATAACCTCAACGACATCACCTAAAGCAAAGTAGTTGCACTCCCAGCCGTATTTAATCTGAGATTCAACGCGATCACCATCGGTAACAGCGACTTCACGCATGTTGTTACCAAAGGAGGCTACCTTCAGGTGCTTGGAGAAATTGATAGCACGAGCAACATCGATGAATTTCTTGATCTCGTCTAAAACATCCTCATGCTCATAGTAGCCGGCAACAACCTTGTGAGGAATACGCATACGGGAAAGAATAAAACCATACTCACGATCACCATGAGCTGCCTGGTTCAGATTCATGAAGTCCATATCGATAGTATCGTAAGGAAGCTTCTCATTGGCCTGAGTGTGTAAGTGCAGCAAAGGCTTTCTTAATTCCTGTAAGCCCTTGATCCACATCTTTGCAGGAGAGAAGGTGTGCATCCAGGTCATAACACCGATGCAGTCATCATCACAGGAAACCTTCCGCAGATCAGCGATGCATGCTTCAGAGTTAACTACAGTAGGTAATAACTCAACTTCACAAATTCCCTTAAATTTTTCATTAAAGAATGCAGTCATGCGAGCTGCATCTGCAGCAACCTGCTTTAAGCACTCATCACCGTAGAGATCCTGAGAACCAACGACGAAATAAAGCTTATCCATCTGTATTTACCTTCTATAAATAAAGTAAGAAACCTAAAAAACTCTCCGCTTATGCGGAGAGGTTAAAAATTACTTGATAACAGTAAGTGAATCACGATCTGCAAAGATGGCCACGAATACCAGGAAGATAATGCCCTGAATGAGCTGCATCATCTGAGTGGTAAAGCCAATCATATTGAGACCGGAAATTAAGATCACATAGAGCAGTGAACCAACTACGCAATTTGAGAAGCGAACCATGGCACCACCGGAGATAGGCATACCACCTAACACCAGTGCGATGAGGATCTGGGTCTCAAGCTGATTACCGCCTGAGGAAGTAACAGAGCCGACCTTGATTGCTGACATAAAGGCTGCAAAGCCGGTGATGCAGCCTGCTAATACGTAGACGAAGAACTTCATACGATCGGTACGAATACCAGAGAATTTAGCAGCCTTTTCGCCTGCGCCAATTGCTCTTAAATCAGTACCAAAACGAGTGAAAGTGAAAGCTACAAAGCCAATCAGAACCACAATAGCAGTAACAGTTACCTTGAAGGTGGTAGAGTCAATCTGAACAAGAGCTGCAGAGCCTGCAACAGGTGAATTGGTGGTTAAGAACTTAATCAAGCCGCGGAACAGGAACATGGTGCAGATTGTCACAATGAACGATTTAATCTTCCTGTTCACATAGAAATAACCGTTAATTGCGCCGATGCAACCACCAGTACAGATACCGCCGACAACAGCCAAAGGTATGCTGTAATGAGAAAGCATGCATATGACAATTGCAGACAGACCTAAGATTGAGCCCTGAGAGAAGTCCAAACCTCCCATCGACATAATAAAGAACACACCCATGGAGGCAATCATGGTTACATATACCTGAGACATAACCAGAGGTAAGCGCTTTATCATTCTTCCGTCTGTTAAGAAGTTAAACAGAATGAACATGATAATTAGGCCTGCAATAGGCAATAAGGCACGCACTAATCTCCAGGTACGCTGCTTCTTAAGCTGATTTAATTTCTGAATATCTACAGTAGCTTCAGTCATGATTATTCCTCCTCTATTAAACCATCATTGAAATCAATGAATGTTCATTGAGGTCTTTACTACGAAGGGTTTCGCCGTTGAGCGCGCCATCTTTCATGATGATAATGCGGTCACACATACCGATAAGTTCCATGAGCTCCTCTGAGATCATGATGATGGACTTACCTTGTTTTCTCATTTCATCCATAAGCTGATAAATATCCTGCTTGACCTTGATGTCGATACCGCGGGTAGGAGAATCGAGCACCACCAGATCAGAGCCCTTACCAATCCAGCGGGCAAGCACAACCTTCTGCTTATTGCCGCCGGAGAGCTCAGATACGAACTGGTCAGTGTTCTGCATCTTAACTGACATCTCCTTGGCAAACTTCTGGGCAAATTCCTTGATCTTGGACCAGGAAATGAACTTGGTCTTGCCAACAGTCAGCTTATTGAGGGATGGCAATGCGATGTTGTCGCGAATTGACTGGTTGATAACGATGGATTCGTTATCACGGTCCTTGGAGGTATATGCAATTGAATTCTTAATTGCAGTTGGAATATCGTTAATGGCTGTACCGTCTGCAAGGGTTACTGAGCCCTCACGGTCAAAGCTTGCACCAAAGATTGCCTTGCCAATCTCATGCATTCCAGACTCTGACAGACCACCGAAGCCTAAAATTTCACCCTTGTGCAAATCAAAGCTTACATCGTGAATGATGCCGGGTACGGTTACATTCCGAACTGAAAGCACAACCTCATCAGAAATCTTCTCACCGTAATCAGCGCGATAGTAGTTACCGGTCATCTCACGGCCTACCATCAGCTTCTTGATGTCTTCCTCCGTAACATCAGAGCTCTTGACGGTATCGATATAGGTACCATCACGCAAAATAGTAATGGTGTCGGATTTATCCAGCACCTCAGGGAGATCGTGGGAAATGAAGATCACCGTACCGCCTTCCTCACGGATGCGGTTCATATGCTTATAGAGCTCTTCACGACCTTCTTGAGACAGGGCGGTGGTGGTTTCGTCAATAACAACAATCTTTGGCTTGAAATATGTTGCCTTAACGATCTCAATTAACTTGCGGTCCTCGAAGTTGTAGTTATCAACAAGATCTGAGCCTTTAATTCTGTCAAAGCCATACTGCTTTAAGAGACGGTCAGCCTCAGCATTCATAGCCACTGTATTACGGAATACGCCACCGTGAATGAAACGCTCCTCATGGCCCAGGAAAATGTTCTCGGCAACGGTAAGACCAGAGAGAGTACCAAGCTCCTGCACGATAATGGAGATACCGTGATTATTAGCATCAACCTGGTTTTTAGAGTGGATCTCTTCACCATCCAGAATGAATCTGCCACAGCCTGGATCCATGCTGTAGATACCGCAGAGCATATTGGTAAGAGTTGATTTACCAGAGCCGTTTTCACCAATCAGAGCGTGAACCTCACCCTTATTGATATTGAAGGAAACGCCCTTCAAGGCCTTAGTAATACCGAAGCTCTTGGAGATATTCTCAACCTGTAATCTTACTTCGCTATTTTTCTGTAAATTAATATTGCTCATTTTCTCGCCTCTTATTTAACAATTTCACCCTTGGTAACCTTGGTGGTCAGAGTGATGATGACGAGCAAAGCCAAACCGGTGATAACGTCCTGAATAGCTGTAGGCGCGCCTAGAGAGATGAAGCCGAAGAAGATGATGTTAACAATAAACTCACCTAAGATGATGGCCTGCAAAGGAATACCGTACTTCATGAAGGCCAAGCCGAAGAAGCAGCCCATGGTCGGAATAAAGTTACGGGACATGGAGGCCATACCGGTTACAGCGACCATTGATGAACCGTAGGAAATGGTCAAAATAGCCATTGCGCCGAAGAAAGCACCTGAAAGGATGAAGGCCAGGATCTTGTACTTGTTAACATTAATACCCATATTCTTAGCTACAAACTCATCTGAGCCGATAGCATAGGTATAAGTACCAAATCTGGTGTAATTGAGAATGACGTAGGCAAGCACAAAGGTAATCACTGCAAGAATGATGTTACCGGGCATGGAACCGAAGCCACGGAGGTTTGAAGGCAGAGTCTGCTCGACACCACCTGCCATATAGTTTGCCAGGGATTCATAAATAAGAGCCAAGCCTGCAGTTACGATCATGGAGGGAATGCGCAGCTTCACATAGAAATAACCGTTGCACAAGCCAACCAGAGCACCTGTTACAAGACAGCCCACAACCAATCCGAAGTAACCTAAATCCAAGCCTGTTGCCAACTGACATCCGATAATGCCGGACAAAATGATGTTGGCACCAATGGAGAAGTCGAACAGCCCCATATCCATCACGAAATAGAAGCCAACAGCACCAACAGTAGTGATTAAACTCGCTTGAAAATAGCTAAGCAGGTTAGAAGGCGAACCAAAGTTGTCAGGGGTGAGCACCTTGAAAATCGCCCAGGACAGGAATACCAAGGCAATCAACACGATATAGCCTTTGGTAGCTCCGGACAGGTTTTTGAATCCAGTCATATTGTTTTACCCGACCACATCTGATGGCGCTACAGGAAACGGTTTTGTTTCACATACAGATGCGTTGTTATTAGTTTTTGGACATCGACCTTAGTTATAACTAAATGTTTACCCTTTTGTGCTATTACGCCTGACACAAAAGACACAGGTCTCTCCCCGTTGTACTAAATAGCTTAAATGGCCTTGCTGTAAAATCAATGCAACCGCTTGCGATTTTTAGGAGGAACGCACGTTTTTGAACTAAATTTATCTCTTTTTTTGAACCAGATCACATTTTTTAAAATAAATAATCTTATATAAAAAAACGCATATAAATGCCTGTTTTTTTAATTAACTGTTTACTATTTAAAGGATTTTCACTAAGTTGCGGTTGCTACCGTGTCATTTCGACACTTAACGTTTACAAAATTGTGAACCGTAACAAGCCTACAAAACTAAGAAAAAATTCTTTCTAACAGTTTTTCGCTTTTATATCAGTGTGTTATTATTTTTTTTACCCTGAATCCCACTTATTCTGGCAACAATTTAATAAAAATGTGATCTTCGCACACGTTTACGGTGGCATATTTTTTCTACAATTGAAACCAGAGGGTATCAGTGCGAACCATATACTTTGGATAACACTCCCCAACAATTCAGCTTGCGGAAGTCAGCTGTAACAACATAGGGAAATAAAAATATGAAATTTACCTTGAAGAAAGTAGCATTTGCTGTTGCCTGCACCACCTTAGCAGCCAGCATCGCAGGTTTTTCTACTAGCGCACAGGCTATTGAAAACAGCGAAATTAAGATCGGTGTTTCCATCTGGTCATCAACCGACGTTCTCGGCTCTCAGTGCAAGCGTATCCTCGACAAAGCAGCAGAGTCTCTCGGCGTTCAGGTTCAGTACGTCGATCAGGGTCACATCTCTGAGAAAGTTACCGCTTCAGTAGAGCAGTTAGCTGCAGCGGGATGCCAGGGCGTAATAATCTGCAACGCATCTGACACTGAAATGACCTCCGCAATTAAGACTGCAAACGAGTACGAAATCTATCTGACTCAGTTCTTCCGTATCATCTCCAAGGAGGCATCTCCTGACATCTATAAGATGGCTGTTGATTCTCCTTACTATATCGGTGCAGTTCACGAAAACGAGCCTGACAACGGCGAAAAACTCGTCAACATCCTTATCGACAAAGGCTGCCGTAACATCGGCCTGATCGGCTGGGAGCAGGGCGATGCTACCTGGTTAGGCCGCTGGACTGGCTACAAAGCAGGTGTTGAGAAATGGAACAAGGCCCACGCTGATGATCAGGTAACTTTGTCTGAGCCTCAGTATGCAGGTACCTCCTCTGAAGGCGGTTCAAAGGCTGCAGAAGCTTTGATGGCTGCCAATCCTAAGCTTGATGCCTTGATCCCTGCAGGTGGTGGCGGTGATCCTTTACAGGGTGCCATTGCTGCTGTTGAGCGTGCCGGTAAGACTGGCAAGATCCACATCGTTTCAACAGACTTCCTCCCTGATCTGGGCGAGCGTCTGGCTAATGGCTCAATGGCTGGCGAGTCAGGTGGTCACTTCTGCGATCCTCTGTTTGCCTTCATGATGACCTACAATGCCATCAAGGGCGAGTACAAGGACTTCGAGGGTAAGTTTGAGGACTTCAAGTTCCCTTACCTCTTCGTATCCTCCACCAAGGACTTCGAGGGTTACGACCAGTACTTCGTCAAGCAGCTCCCTTATACCTCTGAGGAGTTAGTTGAGATGTCAAAGCTTGACATCGCAGGACTTGAGGCTGCTGCTGCCAAGCTGTCAGTTGCCGATGCTGCTGCACGTGCTAAATAATCAGTAGCATAACAAGAAGTCTGATAAGGCAGGATTACAGGTCCTGCCTTTTTATTTATAGTTGCTACACAGCAATGAAATGCAGTAAGGACAAGAAGAAAAACCAGAAGCGTCAGCCCCTGATCCTATTCACATGTTAAATCGCGAGTTAAAAGAGAGCGGGCTGCATCAGCACCATTTTTTCCACGATAAAGAACTTCATAAAGCTCTGTACAAATCGGCATCTCCACGCCAAGAGAGGCTGCAAACTCATGTACAACTGATACCATGGCATAACCTTCAACAACCTGACCTATTTCCTGTAAGGCATCACCAAGCTGTCTGCCCTGCCCCATCATTACACCGAAGCGGCGGTTGCGCGATTGATTGTCAGTGCAGGTAAGAATGAGATCACCAAAACCTGATAAGCCCATAAAGGAACGCTCTGAAGCTCCACAGGCAACACCCAGGCGTACCATCTCAGCTAGTCCCCTTGTGATAACAGCTGTACGGGCATTAGCACCATAGCCCAAACCATCAGACATGCCCGCGGCAATTGCAATCACATTCTTAACTGCCCCACCAATCTGCAAACCGATAAGATCACTACTTACGTACAGTCTAAACATAGGGGTATGCATTAGCTCACAGATCTCCTGAGCAAAAGATGACGGATCACCTGCAACTGATATAGCTGTAGGCAGTCCCTTGGCTAATTCCTTTGCAAAGGTAGGACCTGATAATACTGCAAGCGGGATCTTAAAAGGCAGGCACTCACGGGCAACATCGGAAAGAAATCTCCCCTCTGACGATAAGCCCTTGGTTGCCCATGCCAAAGCATGTCTGGGAGTGATATAGGCAGAAACAGCAGTGACTACATCTCTGAAGGTTACTGATGGAACCACTATCAAGAGACGTAACGAAGCCTTCACGGCCTCCTCAAGAGATGAGGTTACCGTAAGCGGATCAGGAAACTTAATACCCGGAAGATATTGAGAATTCTGGCGCTCCTCCTGCATAGCCTGCGCCCGCTTGGGATTTCTGTCCCAAAGCACCACGCGCAGACCTTTGGATGCTGCGGAAATTGCCAAAGAGGTGCCGTAGGACCCGGCACCTATTACGCTTAGATCGCAGTCTGCCATGAGTGAGGATTAAGCCTTAGCTTCCTCACCCTTCTGAGCCTCGGCAGCCTTTGCAGCAGCTTCAGCCTGACGAGCACGGTAAATAGCCTCAAAGTTCAAAGGACGCAGATTCAAAGCAGGGAATGATGCGCGATTGACCAGAGAGGAAATATGCTCACGGGCATAAGGATAAAGGATATTAGGAGCAACACCGCCTAACAGATAGTGAGCAGCCTCGTCGCTAACATTCTTAACCAAGAATAAACCACCCTGATGAACCTCAACAATGAAAGCGGTCTTCTCGCCAACCTTGCAGGTAACAGTAACACGCAAATCGATCTCAAAGATATCATTGCCAAGTGACTGAGGCTTAGCATCAAACTCAATATTGATCTGGGGCTTCCACTGCTCGCTGAAAATTGCAGGAGAATTAGGAGTCTCTAAAGAGCAGTCTTTTGCGTAGATACGAACTACTTCAAAGGTAGGCTGCTGAGGAGCCTGCTGAGGCTCAGAATTAGACTGTGCGACTGCACCTTCTTCATTGGTAAGATTAGCGTTATTTTCTGCCATTTTGATAAATCCTTATGTTACAAATTACTTGATAGATAGAGGAAGGTTATCCACCTGCCACTGACCAATACCGCCGTCTAAAGAGAAGATCTTGGTATAACCCTGCTGCTTTAGAAGACGGGCTGAATTGAAAGCATCGGAATCGTATTTATCACGACCGACCATAATGAGCGGACGGTTTAAATCGGTACCAAGACGCTGGATCCTGCCTGACTTGATATCCGCAGCGGACACATTCACAGAGCCTGCGATATGACCTGACTGAAACATCTGGGCAGATCTGACGTCAACGTACAAACCGTTCTCATGGTTAACCATGAAAGTGGCCCCGGTAGAGCTTACCTTCTTGATCCTAGCTGTTAACATGCGTAACTGTACATAGATAAGACCGATAAAAGCTGCGATCCACACTACACACATAAACATGTGACGGCTAAAAAATGCGGAATATTCAGCCATGGATTCAGCTGAAAATAAATCTCCCACAACACACCTCACATTGAAGAGCTTAAATAATTTCAATCTCGTGATTTTAGCATACGAGAGCCGTGCAAAAAATTACCTGTGTTAGATATGTGCAGTAAATAGAGAGTAAAATGACAGTTAGTGCAAGCTAACTGCACTAAACATACAGTGATTTGGTGAAAAATGCCCATTTTTTTGGCGAAATCGCTAAAATAGTGTCAGCTTTCACAAACAAGAGACATCTTTAATATGGAAAAGAAGAAAACTTTCGCACTCATCATCATGGACGGCTGGGGTGATAACCCTAATCAGGAATTCAACGCTGTTGCTGCTGCTAAAACCCCTAACCTTGATGCATTGACTGCAAACTACGCTCACACTGATATTCAGGCATCTGGTATCTATGTAGGTTTGCCTGATGGTCAGATGGGTAATTCCGAAGTAGGTCACACCAATATCGGTGCAGGTCGTGTTGTTTATCAGGAATTAACCCGTATCACCAAGGCTATTGAAGATGGTGATTTCTTTGAGAACAAGGTTCTCTGTGACGCTGTTGACAAGGCTGTAAAGGCAGGCAAGGCTGTTCACATCATGGGTCTTATGTCCCCAGGTGGCGTTCACTCTCACGAAAAACACATTGCCGCAATGATTCAGCTTGCTGCCAAACGCGGTGCTGATAAGATTTACTTCCACCCATTCCTTGACGGTCGTGACGTTCCTCCCCGTTCTGCTCAGGGTGATATCGATTTCTTTGAGAAAGTATTCAAGGAAGCAGGTGCCGGCCGCATTGTTTCTTTAATCGGCCGTTATTACGCCATGGATCGTGACAACCGCTGGGACCGTGTTCAGGCAGCCTATGATCTCTTAACTGCAGCCAAGAGCGAATTCCCTGCATATGCAACTGCTACTGAGGCATTGAATGCCGCCTACGAGCGCGGTGAAAACGACGAATTCGTCAAGGCATCTGTTGTTGGTGAGCCTGTTAAGATGGAAGATGGCGACAGCCTGATCTTCATGAACTTCCGCGCCGACCGTGCCCGTCAGATCACCCGTGCCTTCGTGAACTCTGATGCCGATTTCACTGGCTTTAAGCGTGAATACAAGCCTGCTTTGGCAGACGTTGTCATGCTTACTCAGTATGCTGCCGACATTAAGACCGCATGCGCATATCCTCCTGAGGATCTCACCAATACTTTAGGTGAGTGGCTCTCCAAGCACGGCAAGACTCAGCTTCGTATCTCCGAGACTGAAAAATATGCTCACGTCACCTTCTTCTTCAATGGTGGTGTCGAGACTGTATTCCCAGGTGAGGATCGCACCCTGATCCAGTCACCTAAGGTTGCAACCTATGATCTGCAGCCTGAGATGAGCTCAGAGGAATTAACAGACAAGCTCTGCGCTGCTATCGAGTCTGGCAAGTATGACGTTGTCATCTGCAACTATCCTAACGGTGATATGGTTGGCCACACCGGTGTATTCGACGCTGCTGTTAAGGCAGTTGAAGCTGTTGACCACTGCATCGGCCGCGTGGTTGAGTCCTTGAAAAAGGTTGATGGTGAGTGCTTAATCACCGCCGATCACGGTAACTGCGAGCGCATGAAGGATTTGACCACCGGTCAGCCTTACACCGCTCACACCAATTTGCCTGTACCTCTCATCTATGTTGGCAGAAAGGCAAAGATGCGTGATGATGGCCGTCTGTGCGATCTCGCTCCTACCATCCTAAAGCTCATCGGTATGGAGCAGCCTAAGGAAATGACTGGTAAGTCCATCGTTGAATTGGATTAATACCTAATCTTCCTAAGATACATCGGGCTGGTATTTACCAGCCCTTTTTTTCCTGTACTCAGAACGCAATTGACTCTGCAAAAGTCAGCAAAATTCCTATCTTTTACGCCATTTTTGAAACCAGCCAAGCCCCTCTTCAGTGGTAGTACGAGGATTGTACTCACATCCGACATAGCCCTTATAGCCACAGTCATCTAGTAGCTTAAAAATGTAATCGTAGTTTATCTCGCCCTCATCAGGCTCATGTCTTGAGGGAGCTGCCGCAATCTGAACATGAGCATAGGCACCTTTGAAATCACGTATGAGTCTGCTTAAATTACCGTCAACCATCTGCGCATGAAAGGTATCAAGCTGAGTTTTGACATTTTCTCGGGCAATCTCTTTTGCCAATGCCATAGTCTCGTATTGAGATGAGTACAGATAGTTACGCTTGATCTCAGGGCAAAGCGCTTCCATGGTTAAAGTGACACCGAATTTTGAGGCTCTGTCAGCAGCCTTGCGCATATTGCTCACAAAAACCTGATGACAGAGCTCCCGTTCACATTCAAAGGGCACTACCGCTGACATCACATGAACAGTGCGACACTTCAGTGCATCAGCATAATCTAAAGCCTGCTCCATTTCATTGTGAAAGTCGGCCTCACGTCCAGGAAGTGCTGCATGTCCCCATTCACCTGCGGCAGTATCACCTGCAGTGGTATTAAAGAGCGCCAGGCTAAGATGATTATCATCAAGCAGCTTTTTTAATTCCTTTTTCTCATACGCATAAGGCCACAGAAACTCTACAGCCTCAAAGCCATTTCTTGCAGCCAGTTCAAAACGCTCAAGGAAAGCATGCTCCTTAAAGAGCATGGTGAGATTAGCGGCAAACCTTGGCATCAGAGCAACTCCTAAAATGCATATGCTAAAAACTAGGATCCGGAAATTGTCATATCCGGGATCAAAACAGAGCCAGTCTGCATTTTATATCGCGGATCACGATCATCACCTATCAGGGCCATTTGCATAAACATATCCTTAAGATTACCTGCAACTGTGATCTCGGAGACTGCGTATTCACGCCTGCCGTTTTTAAAATAGAAACCAGCAGCTCCGCGTGAATAATTGCCGGAGGTGAGATCTACGCCCTGCCCCATGAGTTCTTCAATGACGATACCTTCCCCGGCTTCATCAAGAAGCTCATCAAAGCTCTTAGTATGCTCGGCATCAAAATTTACAAACAGATTATGGGTACCGCCTGCGTGACCATTGGTCTGCATTTTTAATTTGCGTGCAGAATATGAAGATAAGAGATATTCATTAAGAATTCCATCACGGACCAAATCAGCCTGCTCTACAGCAACACCTTCAGAATCACAGTTTTTTGAACCAAAGGCACCATCTATAAACGGATCCTCATGCAAGGTTACATAAGATGGCAAAATCTGTGTTCCCAGGCGATCACATAAGAAGGAACTGCGACGGTAAATATGTCCTCCTGATATTGCAGAGGTGATATGTCCCATCAAAGACTGTACAGCAGAACGGCTAAAAATCACATTGTACTTACCTGTTTTAACCGTTACCGCATTAAGCTTATTTAAAGTACGCTTACGAGCTTCCTCTTCAACCATCTCCGGTGTATATAAATTGGAAGGAGAACGAGCAATAGTAAAACCGGATCCGCGTTGCATCTTGCCCTGAGCTTCTCCTAATAAGGTTAAGGAAGCAGACGCCATGCTTGATGATGACACTCTGCAAAAACCTAAGGAATTTGCCATACAGTGATTGTAGAAGGCATAGTCAACCGAGGCTCCATCTGAATTCTTAAGTCCTGCGCTTTTATCTTCAATACCAAGCTTATCAAGCTTTACAGCCAGAGCCACGGCATCATCTGGTGACTTAAAGCCTTCATATAGAGTATGAAAATCACGAAAAGCTGCGCACAAACGATCTTTATCAGGAAGACCAGCACAATCATCTGGATCAGAAAATGATGCTAGAGAAACAGCGGATTCTGCTGTCTGGCGCAGGGCTTCAGCGCTTAGATCAGTAGTAGACGCACTGCCCTTGCGATGATCCTTATATACGGTGATGGACATGCCGTTATCACGGTTAAATTCAATGTTTTCAACCTCACCATTACGACTTGAAACACTGATGCCCTGAGCACAGCCTGCGGCAACAACGCATTCGTCAGCACCAGCATCCAAAGCCATCTGTACGGCAGTGCCAGCAATATTCTTCATCTTCTGCTCGCGCTCAAAAATCTCAGCGTTAAAATCGTGCATACCATCCTCATTACGTAAATTAGCTTTGGTAGATCATACAACAAGATTCGCCTGCGTGTTTTTGGTGATTTTTATTGTTTGGCTATTGCCTTATCACACAATAAAGCAGAAAATCCACCATCATTTGTCACAATGTTACGCAAAACATGAATAATCAGAATTCAATGCAAGAGCAAACAAGATTAATGCAGGTCTTACGCTTCATACGCGTAAATATTCTTTTTATCGCCATCGGCTGCGGTGGAACAATATTCTGTCTCTTCCACTTTATACCGGCTATGGAAACACTTAAGCCTGCTGCCTACTTCTTTAGCGATCGCGTTCTTCCTTATCTCATATTCTCGATGCTTTACCTGTCATTTTGCAAGGTAAACATTCGTGATATGAAGCCACGCAAATGGCATGTAGTGCTCTTTGGACTGATGGTTTCTTCAACAGGTGCGCTGTCTCTTTATTTGCACTTTGTTCCAGACACACCATATAACGCCTTAATTCAGGGTACTATCATGTGTCTTATCATGCCGCCAGCAGCTGCTGCAGGTGTCATTGGTGGCAGACTTGGTGGTAATGAAGCATCAATTGTTACAGGTGTATTAATTGGCAATGTCCTATGCGCCTTAACAATTCCTTTCTTTTTCCCTTTCTTTACAAACCGTCTGTCAGGAACTTTCGTTCAGGAATTCATGGTAATTGCAGGAAGAATTTTCCCAGTGATCGTTTTACCTTTGATCCTGGCCTTCCTGACCAAAGCCTTTGTAAAGCCTCTACATCATTTCATTGTCACTAAATTAAGAGGATTGTCCTTCTATATCTGGGCAGTATGCCTATGCTCAGTTTCCTCCCGTACTTTTTCATGTATCGTAAACTCACCAGAGAGTGCTGGAACCTTACTAGCTATGGCTGCTGTTGGCTTCTTAACCACCGCACTCCACTTTGGCCTTGGCAAGGGATATGGCAACCTCACTCATCAGCGTATCAGTGCAGGTCAGGCCTTTGGTCAGAGAAATGGTGTATTTGGATTATGGGTAGCTTTGTCTTTCATGCATCCTGCCGCGGTAATTGCACCAGGCTGCTATATTCTTTGGCAAAACTGCGTCAACTCCTGGCAGCTTGCCCATCGTGAAAAGATGTTGGACAAATGTAAACTTGAGGGAACTGAACCATATCAGGAATAATCAGAACTAACTACATAAAGCTCAAACTATTTACTCTCACCATACAACTCCTCTATTTTAGGGATCGCATAGGATGAGAGTGTTGAAAGAAACTGATTTAGAGTATTGCTGATATGGAAAAATTCAAGAAAGCTCTCAAGAAAAGCAATTGTTGATTTTTTGTATTTCCAATTTTTCAGAACATAGACTGCAGCAGAATCGCAGTAAGTTAATGAAAATTCCTTCATATAGCCAACAAGTGCCGACTTGTTGATATCCTCAATATGGTTATAGTTCTGCAAGATCTCCAAGGTCTCTATCACAGGAATTGTATTTTCTGTAAATTTCAGTCCACAGTTTCTAACATATACGTTATTTATATTTTTCTTTTGCTCTGAGAGAGCTGAAGACAGAACTTCAACACGTTTACTGATCTGCGTTGTCAAACCTTTCTGGTTATATAACTTATAGCCTACAACTATACCCCTAGCATCACTCGTATAATGTCTGACAATTTCGTTTTCGCTGATAGGAATCAATCCGAATCTGGATTTTTTAGGTCTGTAATAGATCCCTTTCGCAAGGTGAACAAGAGCGCGTTGCTTAGTCATTCTTTCCAAAGTCTTGTAGTATGACAATTCAGGAACTGAGCTAAATAATTTTCGATACAAAACACTTGCCTCCAGAAGCGTATTTTCGGGCTCCTGTCCAATCATATTTTCAATGTATTTTGCATAACTGTTCATATTACATCCCCTCAGGTAACACTATATTCTTCATTTTAATCATGTCAAGTAAAATTAATTTTTACTTGACTATTATCCTGCCCTATTTTTTTCAAGCAGTTAATTAACAGCAGATAACCAAGAGGGATCTTCAAGAGCAGATTCTTTTCATCAATTTTTAAGAATGAATTAAGATGTGTTTTTTGAGAAAAAATCCCTCCCTGAAGTTACATCAAGGAAGGATTGCTGTACTGAGGTTAGATTATGAACACAAGCTAAGACAATAACGATTGGAAACGTGTTCAGAAAGTAAAAATACTCTTGCTAAGCCTGAGTAGCCACAACAATAGGATCAGGTGCGGAGATTTCAAACTCACCACCACCAACAGGCATAAATCCAAGCAGGATTTCATTAGAATTTAGCATTTCAAGCCAGCTATTGTTAAAAGCTTCATTAGTCACAAACTGAGCCTTGAATCCCTTGAGATTTTCAGCACTTGCAATAAACTCATTGGCAAAATCCTCATGAGCAAACACAGGCAATACAGTAGCCTTTTCATCTTCCTCATCAGTATCCAAATCCTCAAGCATAAAAGGACCTTCGTCATCAGTAATGATGTAGAAACCACCTTGCTCTAAAGCCTTGCTCATGAAATATGAACGACGGTACTCGGCATTTAACTGCAACACTGCATCGTGTTCTTTTTGTGTTAATTCGTACATGGTCTTCTCCTAGTCTAGTACCCACGTTTCAAAATAGGTTTTAAAAATTGTCCGGTGTAGGAAGCATCGCATTTGGCAATTTCCTCAGGTGTACCACATGCTATCACGGTTCCACCACCACTGCCGCCTTCAGGTCCCAAATCTATGATGTGATCGGCGCTCTTAATTACATCAAGATTATGCTCAATGACAATCACAGTATTGCCCTGATCACGCAGCTCAAGTAAAACCTTTAACAGCTGCTGTACATCATAAAAATGCAGGCCGGTAGTAGGCTCATCAAGCACATACAAGGTCTTGCCGGTAGCTCTCTTTGATAATTCCTTAGACAGCTTGATACGCTGAGCCTCACCTCCTGAGAAGGTGGTAGCAGCCTGCCCCAGAGTAATATAAGATAAGCCAACCTCAGATAAGGTACGCAGCTTGTTGGCAATTGCAGGAACAGCCTCGAAAAACTGCAAGGCCTCCTCAACATTCATGTTGAGAACCTCGGAAATACTCTTACCCTTGTATTTAATCTCCAAAGTCTCGCGGTTATAGCGTTCGCCGTTACACTGCTCACATTTAACGAACACATCTGCCATAAAATTCATGGATACACGGATAGTACCGTCACCTTGGCAGGCCTCACAGCGTCCGCCTTTGACGTTAAAGGAAAAACGTCCCGGGCCATAACCGCGGGCACGGGCCTCAGGAACCTTGGCAAATAACGATCTGATATCAGAAAAAAGCCCAACATAGGTTGCAGGATTTGAACGAGGAGTACGGCCGATAGGACTTTGATCGATACAAATAATCTTATCAAAATGCTCTAATCCCTTAATGCTCTTGCAGGGTGCCGGCTCGTCATTGGCAGTTACCTTATTTAAGGCACGCTCGGCAGCTCTAACTAAGGTATCGTTTATCAGGGTGGATTTACCTGAGCCTGAGACACCGGTTACCACAATAAAACAGCCTACAGGAAATTTGGCAGTGATGTTCTTGAGGTTATTGCCAATACAGCCCTCTAAGATCAGCTCCTTGCCTTTTTTAGGAGCAACTCTCTTTTTAGGGATCACAATACGCTTGCGACCTGCCAGATAATCACCGGTTAATGATGCCTTGTTATTTTCAAGATCCTCAACACTTCCCTGCGCTACAACAGTACCACCATGTACCCCGGCACCAGGTCCAATATCTACGATACAGTCGGCAGCTCTCATCGTATCTTCATCATGCTCAACTACGATGACACTGTTACCAAGATCGCGCAGATGCTTCAGGGCATCGATAAGACGTGCATTATCACGCTGATGCAGACCAATAGAAGGCTCGTCTAAGGTATACATAACACCGGTTAACCCAGCACCGATCTGAGAGGCCAGACGGATACGCTGAGCCTCGCCGCCTGACAGGGTTTCGGCTGAGCGTGATAAGGTCAGATAGCCAAGACCTACATTGATAAGGAAGGACAGACGGCTCTTAATTTCCTTTAAAAGTCGTCTTGCAATAGTTCCCTGCTGCTCGCCAAACTTCAATGAATCAAAAAAGTCGAAACTTTCCTGAATAGACATGGAACAGACATCGTTTAAGGATTTATCCTGAATAAAAACATTACGATATTCACGCTTTAAGCGGGCACCACCACAATCAGGACAGGTGAGAGGTGTCATGAGTGTTGCAATGTATTCACGCACATAGTCAGATTCAGTCTCATGCAAACGTCTTTCATAATTGGGGATCACTCCCTCAAACGGCTCAAAACGCTTCTCGACCTTGCTATGGGTACGAAATTCCATAGGTATGCTTTCATCGCCAGTACCGTATAAGAAAAGTTTCTGCTCATTGCGCTTAAGCTCTGACCAGGGCTTATGCAAATCTATCTTGTAGTGGCCCGATACCTGCTCAAGATATCTGAAAAAGAAGGCATAACGGCGATCCCATCCTGCAATGGCACCTTCAAATACAGACTTGTTTTCATCAGGAACGATTTTCTTCTCATCAAAAACCATCTGCACCCCAAGACCGCTGCATTTGGGGCAGGCACCATGGGGATTATTGAAGGAGAAATCACGCGGCTCAAGCTCGGGAATTGAATAGCCGCACTCAGGACAGGAGTAACGGGATGAAAAAAGGATCTCATCCTTGCTCTCATGCTCATCCATGGGAACAGCAAGGCAAAGACCATCAGCATACTTCAAGGCAGTCTCAACAGAATCAGCCACTCGCTGACGGATATCTGCACGGATTTTGAAACGGTCTACAACAATATCGATATTGTGCTTGATACGCAGTCCAAGCTCAGGAGGATCGGATAACTCGATGATCTCACCATCCACACGCGCTCTTATAAAACCATCGCGTGCCAGATCTGAAAATAACTGACGATACTCTCCCTTACGTCCTCGTACCACCGGAGAGAGGATCATATACTTAGCCCCCTCAGGCAGCGACATAACGGTATCGGTGATCTCGGTTACCGTCTGCGCCTTCAGCACTGTACCATGCTCAGGACAGCGGGCCTCACCTACACGGGCCCACATCAAACGCAGATAGTCATAAATTTCAGTTATAGTGCCTACGGTTGAACGCGGATTATGCGAGGTGGATTTCTGTTCAATTGAAATTGCCGGAGATAATCCATCAATGGAATCCACATCAGGCTTGTCAGACATCTGTAAAAACTGTCTGGCATAGGATGACAATGATTCCACGTAACGGCGCTGTCCCTCCGCATAGAGGGTATCAAATGCCAAAGATGACTTACCTGAGCCGCTTAAGCCGGTGATCACCACCAGCTTATTGCGAGGCAATTCCACATTTATATTTTTTAGGTTGTGCGTTCTGGCACCGCGGATAGTAATTTTATCCATTCTTTAAATATCAATAAGTTATCAAATTTTTTCAAATTCCAGCTACATGGCTGACAGTAACCTGAAAGAAGTCCCATTTTAACACTAGGACCTAATTTACAGCCTGGATAAGCTTTTTTTAGACAGGTATGTAAATACAGCTATGTAAACAATGTTTTTTTTATCAAAAATGTTAGGATAGCAGTTGCAACAATGCAGTTTTAACAAATGCAGTATGTTGCACTACCAGCAAACACATAGGGAGAGGATTATGGCACGAGGTCTTAACAAGGTTCTGCTCATTGGAACCTTAGGCGATGAGCCTACCATCAGAACAACTCCAAGTGGCAAAAACGTAGCCACATTATCCATAGTGACAAATGAAGCCCGCCGTAATGTTGATACCGGGGATATCATAGAAACATCCGAATGGCATCACATTGTAATGTGGAACAAGCTTGCAGAAACAGCAAATAAATACCTCCACAAAGGCTCTCTCATCTATGTTGAGGGTAAATTACGTACCCGCTCCTATGACAAAAACGGTCAGAAGCACTACGTCACAGAGGTTGTAGCAGATGACATGCAGATGCTAGGAGGTAAGAGCAACAGCGGTATTGCAGATCGCAGTCCAAATACTTATCAGAAACCTCAGGCTCCAAAAGCAATAGAGCCGGCCTCTGTCAATGACACCTTCGATCCCTCCGAGATCCCTTTTTAGAGAGAATCAGTCATCCAAGCCTGTGGTATTCAAACACTGCAGGCTTGTATTACTTTTAATTTAACTATTTATTTTTCAAGAACTTTTTTATTTTCAGCACTACTTCTTGAGATAATCCTCAATTTTGCAACAAAGTTCAATTAATGAGTGAAAATCACGCTGTAATGCTGTAAAGTTAGCACAGCAAATATTATTCATTACGGTACTTAAAATACAGGAATTAAATCATGGCACGAGGCGTTAATAAAGTCATTCTCATCGGTAATTTAGGAGATGAACCCACCGTTAGACAGACAACCAGCGGTAAAAGCGTAGCATCTATTTCCATGGTTACTAACGAAATGCGTCGTAACTCAGAGACTGGTGAGTACACCGAGTTTGCAGAATGGCATCGCGTCACCATGTGGAACAAGCTTGCAGAAATCGCAGGCCAGTATCTTCACAAGGGCTCTCAGATATATATCGAAGGCAAACTTCGTACCCGCTCCTATGATAAAGACGGTCAGAAGCACTACGTGACCGAGGTTGTTGCTGACGAAATGCAGATGCTTGGCTCAAGACAGGGCGGTACTGCAACAGCAGGCGGATATGCACAGCAGGGTGCGGCTAACAGCTCTTATCAGTCAGCAGGCAGTAACCCCTGGGCTCAGAAAGCAGCCCCTGCCTACGGTGCCCAGACTCAACAGGCATCAAATCCTTACGGTGCTCAGGGTGCTGCAGGTTATGGTCAGCAGGCACCGGCAGCTAATCCTTATGGCGCAGCTGCTCCTCAGAATGTATACGGAGGTCAGCCAGGCTCTGCACCGGTGCAAAACGCCTATGGTGCAGCTCCAAGTGCACCTATGCAGCCTCCTTATGCTCAGGCTCCAGCAGCTCAGAGCCAGCCTATGCAGTCTCCTTACGCACAGCCTACAGCAGAGCCCCAGACTAATACATATACCGCCCAGTCACCTGAGCCTACTGAGCCTGCTATGACAATGAATGATGATATTCCATTCTAAACAAGAGTTTTTGTAGCTTTTTTGAACCCGTGGCATAGTTAAAATCCACGGGTTTTAATTATTTATAAAGACTGCAAAAATTGACCGCTATCGATGCACGCAATCCCGCATAGTATCGCGTTTTGTATGATATACTTTGCGCACCAAATTCCTTAACAAATTGATGTAAACAAGTGCATCAGTTCATTACCCTCTAGGGCCCAGTATAAATGTTCAAAAAATTACGCAGCATGTTCTCAAATGATCTGTCAATTGATCTGGGAACTGCCAACACTCTCGTATATGTCAAAGGTAAGGGCATCGTCCTGAACGAGCCATCTGTAGTAGCAATTTCTATTGATAAATCAGGTAGCACTCAGCGTAAGGTATATGCTGTGGGAAAAGCTGCCAAGGATATGCTCGGCCGCAACCCTGACAACATCGAGGTTATCCGTCCCATGAAGGACGGTGTGATCGCCGATTTCCAGTACACAGAAAAAATGCTGCAGTACTTTATCGATAAGGTACTTACCAACTCCCACTTCATGCCCTTCAAACCATCTCCCCGCGTATTGGTGTGCGTTCCCTGCGGTGCAACCCAGGTTGAGCGTCGTGCTATCCGTGAATCAGTAGAAGGAGCAGGAGCCTCTGAGGTATTTTTAATTACCGAGCCAATGGCAGCTGCAATCGGTGCAGGTCTTCCTGTGTCTGAGGCAACAGGCTCAATGATCGTCGACATCGGTGGCGGTACCTCCGAGATTGCAGTGATCTCCCTAAACGGTATCGTTTACTCTGAATCTGTACGCATCGGTGGTAACCGCTTTGACCAGGCTATTGTGGATTACGTACGCAATACCAAGCGCTATGAGATCGGTGAGAGCACCGCAGAGCGCGTAAAGATGGAAATCGGCTCTGCCTATTCTGAACAGGAGATGCACGAGCAGTTAGTTCGCGGTCGCAGTGTTGTTGAAGGCGTCCCCCGCTCCTTTACCTTAAACTCCAATGAAATTCTGGAAGCCCTGTCTGATCCTATCAAGGGTATCGTCAATGCTGTACGTGCAGCTTTGGAAAAATGCCCTCCGGAGCTTGCTGCAGACATCTATGAGCACGGCATGGTTCTGTCAGGAGGTGGCGCTTTGCTTCACAATCTTGATAAATTGCTGCGTGAGGAAACAGGAATTCCTGTTTTGATTGCAGATGATCCTCTTACCTGTGTCGCCCGTGGCGGTGGCAAAGCCTTAGAGATGTACGACGCTCAGGAAAACGAGATTTTCAACTGATTGCACAGTTAAGTTTATAATTGGCGGGGATCTCTGTTTTACTATAAGAGATCCCCGTAGTATTTTTAACAGATATACCCTTTTTTCTTAGGATCCTTACTTGACTAACCAAGTACGCAAGGACAGTTTGCTGATCCATGTGCGCTTTGTGATTTTGGCAATTATATCGATAGCTCTCATTGTGATCGATATGAACTCCAAAACGCTGAGCAATGTACGCTATTATCTGGAAACTGCCCTCTATCCGGTTTTAGCCTTTGCAGATTCCCCCAAAAAGATAACCAAGGTTGTCTCATCTCACATCAAATCGTCAAACGAGCTTCTTGAGGAGAACGAACGTCTGTCTACAGAAAATTTCATCCAGCGCGCAGATATGCTCCGCCTCAAGTCGCTAGAGCAGGAAAACGAAGCTATGCGTCGCATGTTAAATTCTCCTGTTCATAAAACCACCAAGCGCCTGTTTGCAGAAATCATTGATGTTAATGCTGATGTGTCATCACACCGTATAGTTATAAACCGTGGCACCAATGATGGCGTATATGTTGGAATGCCGGTAATGAACGATGAAGGACTTGTAGGACAGGTTGTATCCACCAATTACTCCTTCTCGAGGGTGTTATTACTCGTTGATCCTCTAAGCTCAATTCCGGTGGTCAACGAAAGAAACGGTATCCGCGCAATTGCAACCGGTGATAACAATTTAGATGAGCTGGTAATTAACAATGCTCCAAGAACTGCCGATTTCAAGGTAGGTGACAAACTTATCACATCAGGTCTGGGAGGAGTGTTCCCCGAGGGTTATCCTGTAGCGACCATCACCGCTGTGGGCGTATCCAAATCCCAGCCCCTAGCCTCAATCAAAGCAAAGCCTGCTGTTGATCTCAGTACAATGCGCTATGTGCTGTTGCTCTGGTATGAAGATGATCAGCTTGATCCTAATGCCAGACCTCCAAAGGAGGCAACTGATAACAAGATCATGCTGCGACGTGAGCGCATCAAGCAGCTGGTAGATTCCATGTCCATAGAAGAACCGCATGTAGGTTTAACTGAGCAAAATGCAGATCCTGCAAATGATAATACGGACAGGATCAGGAATGAATCAACAGTAAAGAAGGAGGAGAGACCATGAATAATTCAAAGAATGCACACTCTCCACTGTTGCTCATAATCCCTCTGCTCCTTATAACAATGGTGCTTGAGATCATGCGTCTGCCAGGCTTCCTGCAGGAAAACAGACCTGATTTTCCTGTAATTATCCTGGTTTTCTTCTCGGCCGTATTGAGAAACAGAACCTGCATAGAATTAGCCTGGCTTACAGGACTGGCGCTCGATCTTCTAACGGGCTCACCTCTTGGCATCAATGCCTTGACCTTCTGCGCTCAGGTGTACATCATTGCATGGCAGTTTAAAAAATTTCACACCTATTCACTGTGGGAGCAAACCATAGTTGTAGGCTGCGTGGCACTGGTAATACGTACCGTCGGTTACTGGCTTGCACATGTGATTTTACAGACAAGCTTTTCTTTGAATATCATCTATCCGTCACTTGTGATGGCAGTATTATGGTTTGTCTGCTGTCCGCTTTTTAAAGTGATTACAGAATCATTAACAGGTAAGAAGATAGCCTCAAATAATGAAGCACAATAAGCTTATTTTGGCATCAGGATCTCCTCGCCGCAGGGAATTACTCTCAAGGCTTGGGATCTCTTTTGAAGTAATAACTAAAAATATTAATGAAAGCGCAAGAGCCGGAGAATCTCCTGCAGATCTTGTGCAGAGATTATCAAGGGACAAAGCTCTGGCCGTATCTTTGGAACACAAAGAAGACCTCATCCTTGCAGCCGATACAGTAGTCGCCTTAGATGGCAGGATCATGGGTAAACCCCATGATAAAAATGAAGCCTTTGACTTTCTGTCACAGCTGAATAACCGTACCCATGAGGTTTTTACCGGGATCTGTCTTATAAATAAGGAGCAGATAAACACTCAGGTGGTATGTACCAGGGTTACCTTTGGACATTTTAGCGATGACATACTGAAGGCATATACTGCAACAGGCGAAGGTGCTGATAAAGCCGGAGCTTACGCCATTCAGGGACAGGGAGCTTTTTTAATCAGCTCGATTTCTGGCTCTCCGACTAATGTCATCGGACTTCCCATGCAGGAAGTCAGCAAGCTGCTTCAGGCTTCCGGAATTTCATTTTTTTCAAACAAATAAAGGATGTGGAGTAATCATATGGACAAGCAAGAGATCCAACAAAAGGCACACGATATTCTCTTAAAGAACTCCGACATCGATATAGCCGCAATAAGACAGTCCCTTGAGCTGCTGCAAGAGCGCCGCATAGACTTTGGCGATTTGTTTTTTGAACGTGTCTCCTCAGAGAGTTTTGTTTTAGAAGAGGGGATCATCAAGGGAGGATCCTTTGATATTTCTCAGGGTGTAGGTGTCAGAGCTGTCACCGGTGGCAAAACAGGCTTTTCGTACTCAGACGTACTGGATAAGGCCTCCTTAAAAGAAGCATGCCTTGCAGCTCGCTCAATATCAACAGTAAACTCTACAGCATCAAAAATTGCTGTTACTCCGTATACAGTACAGCCTTTGTACTCTTCTGAAGATCCTCTGCTTTCAATGAGCCGTGAAAGCAAGATAAAGCTGCTTGAAACCATAGATGAAATGGTAAGAGCCGAGGATAACAGAGTAACTCAGGTTATAGCCTCTCTTAACACATCCTACCGCGTGATCCTGGTTGCACGCACTGACGGACAGCTGGCCTATGACATTAAGCCTGTAGTGTCTCTGGCAGCTAACGTCACCATGGAGCACAAAGGAAAACGTGAAACAGGCTTTGGATCAGCAGGTGGCGCTTTCATGCTGGACAGAATAGCCAATGAAAGCACCCTAAAGAGTATTGCCCATGAGGCTGTCCGTGTGGCTTCTTTAAATCTGGATGCTACCGCAGCTCCTGCAGGCTCTATGAGTGTAGTACTTGGTGCAGGATGGCCAGGTGTGCTCATCCATGAGGCTGTAGGTCATGGTCTTGAGGGTGATTTTAACCGTACCGGATCATCTAACTTTACCGGACTTATCGGCCAGAAGGTTGCATCAGGAGCCTGTACCATCGTTGATAACGGCACCATGCCTGAACGTCGCGGCTCCTCAAGCATCGATGATGAGGGAACCCCCTCTCAATCAAATATCCTTATTGAAAACGGTATCCTGAAGGGTTATATGCAGGACAGACAGAATGCCATGCTCATGAAGCAGTCACTAACCGGAAACGGCCGCCGCGAAAGCTATAACTGCCTGCCCATGCCCCGTATGACAAACACCTATATGATGCCCGGCAATTATGATCGCCAGGAAATCATTGAAAGCGTCAAGGACGGTATTTATGCCGTCAACTTCAAGGGTGGACAGGTTGATATAACCTCAGGTAAGTTTGTATTCTCCACCTCTGAGGCCTATAGAATCAGAGACGGCAGGATAGCTGAACCCATCAAGGGCGCAACCTTAATAGGCAACGGTCCGGAAACCATGCAGCAGGTATCTATGGTGGGTAATGATCTGGAATTTGACCGCGGCATTGGAGTATGCGGCAAGGGTGGCCAGTCGGTACCGGTCGGGATCGGCACCCCTACCTTAAAGATAGACGCTATCACCGTAGGCGGTACTGAGGCCTAGAGCTTAAAACCAGGCCTCCTGGATATTGAGGAGGCCTGATTGGATTTTAGATCTCAAGCAAAGTGGCAGGGACTGCAATTCCTGCCTTTTTAATTTCAGTCTTTACAAACTTAAACAGAGCCCGTGATGCAGGCTTTTCAGCCCCCTCATCAACCTTTGCTGCCTCTTCTTTTGCTTTTTTTACCAGAGTACGCAGCTTGTTTCTGTCAATTTCACCACAGATCTGGCACAGATTATTGACACAAACCACCCCGTTCTCAATAAGCTCAGCACGAAGCTTTTCAAAGCGCATGATATCAGGATCTTCCTTAGAGGATGCTCCTAGCATAGCTACCTGGGTCTTAAAATCAGTTTCAGGGTAATCGCGTGCAAGCTTGGCTGCAAACTGAAGCTGACGGCGACGCTCATCAGAGCGTGGACGCAGCTTTCTTGCAACCACAATAGCCTCACGCACGTCCTCTGGTAATACCAGACGCTTGAAGCTTTGATCGCCTAAATTGGCAATCTCCTCAATAAGTTTGCGCAGTGCCTGAGCCTCACGCTTATGGGCGCTACGGCTATACTCTTCAGGCTCTGCATCAAAGCCTTCAAAATGAGGAATTCCTGAATCCATCACTACTCCATGGAAAACAATTGTGAAATTTTGAATACGTTTATCAGTCTTACAACATCTGCTGATGCATCCTGAAGAATAAGTCGCCTGCCTTTTCCTAAGGATTTGGACCAACGCACTAAAAAAGCAACTCCGGCAGAATCGACAGTTACATTTGCAAGAGAGACACTGTCTTTGGCAAACAACTCACTGCGTCTCTCCCAGAGAGATGGTACTGATTCCTTGGTAAGCTCGGTAAAGGAGTTCATCACTATTCCTTGCTATTCTGTAAAACCTTGATAGCCTCTTTAATGCCCTTATCACGAATGATGGGGCTAAGCTCTGCACTCTTGGCATCCAGAATGGAGATGTTCTCAGCTATTAAATCAAAGGCCTTCCATTCCCCTGTTTTTTTATTAAGTCTCATCTTAACGACGAAATTAACATCACTCTTACCGGGAGTTGTGAGCACGTATTTTACAGGAACTATGGTGGCATCTGCTGCAACCTGCTGCACAGGGCTTTCAGTCAGATCCTGATTGGTATATTTACCAATGGCATTTGACATGGAGCGCATCATGTAATCACCAAAGGCGGAGGCAAATTCCTCTCGCTCCTCCTTGGAGGTCTTGTCAAGAGAGGTTCCTATAACCTTATAGGCTGCATATTTAACATCAACATAGGGTAAAAGATCCCTGTTGATAATATCGAGCACTACCTTTTGATCAGAAAGCTTATCAGCATTGGCCTTCAAATCAGCAAAAGCCTGTCTTGCAATAGCGTTGGCAGCCTCATACGGATTGGAGGCTGCAGTTGCAACCATGCTTGTAAATACCAGGGCACATACGGCCATAATCTTTGCAAAAAACTTCATGTTAATTCTCCAGAAAAAAGTGCTTGTCTGCCACTTATATTAAATCCCAGTACTTAGCAATTACTCAGCGCTCTTGGCACTGTCGGTGCCGTCACTCTTCTTATCATCACCTGCACTGTAGAGGAATTTGCCGATGAGATCCTCTAAAACCAGAGCCGAACCTGTATCAGTAAAGTAATCACCATTTTTTAAATATTCTGAGCCAAGATCCTCATCATAGAAGCCTGGTGTGATGGAAATATACTGCTCACCGATAATACCGGCAGTCTGAATTGAGGCCTTAGATTCATTAGAAAGCGTATTACATGCGGATTCTATTTCCATATCCACAACCGGAACCAGACTTTTTTCATCAAGGCTGATCTTAGATACACGCCCCACAACCACACCGCCAATCTTTACCGGGGCACGCAATTTCAATGAGCCGATGTTGTCAAATTTTGCATGTAAGGTATAGAAATCCGAGCCTGTGTTTAACACTAAACCTGCAATCTTCAAAGACATTACCGCACAGGCAATAATGCCTGCCAGTACGAAGATGCCAACCATAATTTCAGCTTTTAAATACTTCATAACCTTTTTTCCTAGAACATCAAAGCCGTAAGAATGAAATCCAATCCAAGTACAGATAAGGATGACTGCACTACAGTTGCAGTGGTTGCCGAGCTTATTCCGGCAGACGTAGGACGGCAGTCATAACCGTTAAAAAGAGCGATCCAGGTGCATACCACAGCAAAAACCAGCGATTTTATTACCATAGGGATAACATCGTCTGCTATATCAACACTGCTTTGCATGCCTGACCAGAAAATACCGTCATCAAGACCTAACCAGTCAACACCTACTAATTTGCCGCCATAGATACCAATAACAGCAAACATCATAGATAGAACAGGCAGAGAAATAATTCCTGCCCAAAGACGTGGGGCAATGATACGATGCAGAGGATCAACCGCCATCATCTCCAGAGCTGAAATCTGCTCGGAGGCCTTAAGCTGTCCGATTTCAGCCGTGAGTGCAGAGCCTGCACGTCCTGCATATAAGAGAGCAGCCACTACCGGTCCCAGCTCACGGATGATTGCCAGAGCGACCAGGGTTCCCAGAGAACCTGTAGCCATAAAATCCTTGAGGATATTAAAGCCCTGCAGACCTAGGACCATACCTATAAACAGTCCCGACACCAGAATGATGATCACCGACTGTACGCCGATAAAATAGATCTCATTGATAAGCAGTAATGTATTACGCCTGAAATCAGGCCTTACAAAAACCACATTCAAGAGCATCAGGAAAGAGCGTCCAAGAGAGGATGTTTTCTGCAGAAAATATCTTCCCATGGCTCCCAGCAAATTTAACATCCCAACTCCTCCAGATAGCTGCCACTGCCTTTTAATGAAGAGGCGTATTTGCCATCAAACTCACCATTGATGAATTGGATCACACGGGGATCTGTGCTGTGGGTTATCTCATCTGGTGTTCCCTGCCCCATAACCCTGCCATCAGAGAGGATCACTACATAATGCGCAATATTCATGGTTTCCTTGACATCATGAGTGACGACGATGGAGGTTAAGCCTAATGAAGCATTAAGATCTGCAATAAGCTCAATTAAAACACCTTTGGTGATCGGATCCTGTCCCACAAATGGTTCGTCATACATAATAAGCTCAGGATCGAGCACGATGGAGCGGGCTAAGGCGGCACGACGTGACATACCACCTGAAAGCTCAGACGGATAGAGATCACACGCTCCGCGCATTCCCACAGCCTCAAGCTTCATCAGCACAATATCCCTGATGATTTCTTTTGGAAGTCTGGTGTGCTCCTCAAGAGGAAAGGCTGTATTTTCAAACACAGTCATATCCTGAAACAAAGCTCCGCTTTGAAACAGCATGCTCATCTTCTGACGGATCTTATACAGCTCACTGCGATTTAAAGCATGCATATCCTTGCCATCAAAAAATACATGCCCCTTATCAGGCTTCAGCTGTGCGCCTATAAGACGCAGGATGGTGGTTTTGCCGGTACCTGACGGTCCTAGCACGGCAGTGATCTTGCCTCTTGGAAAGCTTACAGTCAGATCCTTATAGATCTGTTTGCCAGTGTAGGAAAATGACAGATCCTCTACTCTGACAATAGCGTCGTCGCTCATTTTTTACTCATATGAACACAAAAGCCGATGTTCTTAACATAGCTAAACATGAAAGAACGGCTATAATTAGTTACTAGTATCTTGGGAGCCTATTTTACCTGATAGAGTACCTAGCCGTAATACACACTTACAATAGTTTGCCACTAATATTAACGGAGAGAATTATGATCGACACCTGCTACGGTCTTGTTTCACAAACAGTATTTGACCGCCTGAAAAACATCAAACTCCTGATGCTTGATGTCGATGGAACTCTCACAGACGGCGGCATCTATTTAAACAACGAGCAAGGTGAGTACAAGCGTTTTTATACCAAGGACGGTCTGGGACTTACGCAGCTTCAATCTCACAGCGACTGTGTATGCGCAGTCATCACCGGACGTCAGTCACACCTTGTAGAGCGCCGTTGCGAGGAAACTCATATTCAGCATGTGATTCAGGGACAGCGTGACAAGGCTCCGGCCGTAATTGAGCTTTTAAAAAAATTAGGTCTTACCAGAGAGCAATCTGCAGCTATAGGTGATGATCACAATGATCTGCCTATGTTTTATGAAGCTGGCTTTACCGCATGTCCTAAGGATGCAACTCCCTATATTCAAAAAATATGTGATATAACTCTTCACCGAAACGGCGGCTTTGGAGCAGTCAGAGAGCTTTGTGATCTGATTTTAATGGCCAAAGGGATCATGCGCACCGATGGAGGTTTCTGCTGATGGCAGTAACCATAAAATCAACAGTAATTGCCTTAGTGCTTTTTGGTGGAGCCTTAGGCCTTTATCGCTATACTCAGGCTTTAGACGATGATGACGGCCTTACTGACAAGGCAGCAAAAATCTATGAAGCAGACAACTTCTTTGCCACCAAATACGATGCTGCCGGCAATAAAGAAAGCTCCATAAAAGCAGTACATGTGACCTTCAATGAGGCCACCGATATTGCTGATTTCAAGCTCCCCGTTCTGCACTCCTATAAAAAAAACAAACAGGGCGAGGCAGAAATATGGAAGCTTACAGGAGATATAGGACAGCTGCATAACAACGAGTATGCCAAACTGAACGGCCATGTTGTGCTTGTGCCTGAGTTTCAAGGTGCAGCAATCAGCAAAGCAACCTCTGCTAATGGCTATTACGATTTAAAAAAAAATGAGATCACTTCTAAAGATAAAACAACTATCTACGGTCAGGGATGGATTAACTCTGGAACCGACTTTAAAATCGATCTCAATACCAATGTGATGACTTACAAGGGCAACGTCAATGCAACCTATTACCCGTCTAACGGCTCTGGCAATTAGTTTTGCTTTTCTGACAATCAATGCTAACAATGCATATGCACTAAAAACAGATACCCAGCAGCCTCTGAATGTTCAGTCTAAGGAGCAGTTAGCCGATCTTCAGGCTAACAAGCTGTTCTTCATCGGAGATGTAGTAGCAACTCAGGGAACAATCGAGGTGCACTGTGACAAGGCAGAGCTTACCCGTAATGAGAAAAACGAACTCAAAGAGGTAATGACCTGGGGACAGCCTGTAACCTTCCGTCAGGAGCTTGATGACGGTAAGATCCTGCGCTCTCAATCATCAACCCTGCAGTATCTGCCGCTTACAGGGGATATTGTTCTTACCGGAAATGCCACCGTATGGCAGGGCGAGTCCCATGTATCAGGCGAAAAGATCGTCTACAACACGGTAAGTCAGAAGATGAAAGCCAATACCGCCAACAACCAGAACGGCCGTGTAAAGAGTACCTTCATCCCGCAGGAATTTCAGGGCAACGACAAAAACCAGAATAACAGCAAAAAATAATAATCAAGGCTACCAATGAGCGAGCTTAAAGCACTTCACCTACGCAAGACCTATAAGAAAAGAACCGTCGTTAAGGATGTAAGTCTTGAGGTATCAAGCGGCTCCATTATCGGCCTTTTAGGTCCTAATGGTGCCGGAAAAACCACATCCTTTTATATGCTGGTTGGCATTATTTCCTCAGAACAGGGGCAGGTACTGCTGGACGGACAGGACATTACCATGATGCCTATGCACCAAAGAGCACTGATGGGCATCGGATACCTGCCGCAGGAAAACTCAATCTTCAGAAAGCTGACTGTCTATCAGAATCTCATGGGAGTTGCCGAACTGCAAAAGGGACTGAGCAGGCATGAACGTGAAACCATGGTCTCTGATCTCATGGATGAGTTTAACGTTGCAGCCCTAAAAGACAGCCTTGGCATGTCTCTGTCAGGCGGTGAACGTCGACGTGTAGAGATCGCCCGTGCGTTAGCTGCCAATCCTAAATTTATTTTGCTCGATGAGCCCTTTGCCGGTGTTGATCCTATCTCAGTTTCTGAAATTAAAAACATCATTACCCACCTTAAAAACCGCGGGATCGGTATTTTAATCACCGATCATAACGTGCGTGAAACCTTAGGGGTATGCGAACGGGCATACATCGTAAGCTCAGGCGAGTTAATTGCCCAGGGTACTCCCATGGAAATTCAAAGCAACGAGAAGGTTAAGGCCGTATATCTTGGCAAGGACTTTACTCTCTAATATCAGTAATCAAACAAACTAAGGGACAACATGGCAGGACTATTCAACGGCTTACAGCTAAGACAGGCACAAAAGCTGGGGCTGTCACTGACACCGCAGCTTCAGCAGGCAATCAAACTCCTACAGCTTTCAACATTGGAGTTACGCCAGGAAATACGCGAGGCTGTTGAACAGAATCCCATGCTGGAGATCGAAGAGGAAGGTAATGAGAACCGCTTTGAATCCCTGGAAACCATAGCCGAGCAGGAATCACAGGGGGATAGAAACGATGAATTTGATCCCTTTGATAACGATTCATCTATCAAAACAGCAGATACAGCATTCCCTGATGCGGATTCTCAAATCTCGATTTGTGCTGACGGCAATGTGACTCACAATGAAAGCGCTGGTAATAATGAGCCTGTTTCACATTCAGCTGATACCAGACACTCTGTGGCAATAGCAGATGCGGACAGCGTTTTTGAAGGAGAAACCGGCTATGACCTTCATGATCACCTCTTATGGCAGTTAGACCTGTCGCCACTTACAGGCCCGGACAGGATAATTGCAGAAAACATCATTGATGGAATTGATGATTCAGGCTATCTTCAGGAAACAGTTGAAAGCATTACTCAAACGGTACAGGAGGATTATCCTGAAACTACCCTGGAGGATACCTTAAGCGTATTAAAGCTGATTCAGCATTACGATCCGGTAGCAGTAGGCTCACGGAGTGTACAGGAATGCCTGCGCATTCAGCTTGAAGCGATGAATACCACAGCAACCCGAGAGCTGGCCTTAAATATAGTCAACAACTATCTAAAAGAGCTGTCTGTCCGTGATTTCAGAACCCTGTGCTCAAAGCTTTCGATAAGAGAGGAGAGCTTAAAGAAATCAATAGATCTCATCCAGTCCTTAAATCCCCGCCCAGGGCGCTGTGCCGTTAAGGAAAAATCTGATTTTATTATTCCTGATGTAGTTGTGGTCAAGGATGAAAACGGCCACTATCATGCTGAGCTCAACTCAGATGCCATCCCTAAGCTGCACATCAATGAACAGTATCGCATGCTTGCCAATCAGGCTCAGAATGCAGACGACAAAAAGTTCTTCAAGAGCAATCTGCAGGAAGCTAACTGGTTTATGCAGTCATTAAACAAACGTAATGAAACCTTGATGAAGGTTGCTAACGTCATAGTTGAAAGACAGCAGGACTTCATGGAATATGGCGAAGGCTCCATGCATCCCATGGTATTGAACGATATCGCAAGTGAAATAGAGATGCATGAATCAACCGTATCGCGCATCACTACCGAAAAATATATCGTAACTCCCAAGGGAACCTTTGAGCTTAAGTACTTCTTCTCATCCAAGGTAGGCACGGATGACGGCGGTACAGCATCATCTACAGCAATACGAGCACGCATCAAAGAGCTTATTGCCAAAGAGGATGCCAAAAAGCCATTATCTGACAGCAAGCTGGTCACATTGCTTTCAGATGAAGGGATCATCGTTGCCAGACGCACTATTGCAAAATACCGTGAATCATTAGGTATTGCCCCTTCATCTCAGCGTAAACGCCTGATTTGAAAAAATACGAAAAAATTAATCGCCCAAAAATACAAAAATTTGATCAAGTTATTGTAATTTGTCAAAAAAATACCATATTATAAAAATGTAGAAGCATTAAATAGTTAATGCCGAAGTGCTGTTCAGTTGACCTGAACTAAGGACGATATATGCAGGTGAAAATTCAAGGCGTGGGCTTGAAGCTTACCGATGCTCTCAAAGACTATGTGAATGATAAATTCAAGAAACTTGAGCGCAAGGCTGAGCTTATCAACTCAATTAGCGTTACCCTCACTGTGGATAATCTCACTCACATTGCAAAGGCCGATGTAGCGGTTACCGGTGACAGCCTCCACACCGAGGCAGATGCCGACACCATGTACGCAGCCATTGACGGCTTGATCGATAAGGTTGATCGTCAGTTGGTCAAATACAAGGAAAAACTGCAGGGCTAATCCCCAGTAGCACTTATATTAACTGCCCCGCCCTTAAGCGGGGCATTGTTATTTAGGAATAACAGCTTGTTACCTGAGACCTTAATCCTCTCCTCGTTATTTTGCTATTCCAAAAAAAAACTTTTTGAAGAGATAGCTGAGAATGCATCGGTAATTTTGCATGTTGCCCCGGATCTCATCATAAAAGCGCTGAATACACGTGAGCAATACGGTGCTACGGTATTTTTCAACGGGATTGCAATACCTCATGCCATGATCCCCGGGATCAACAAAACACTGGCAGTACTGTCAATTCTTGATTCCCCAGTTACCTTCAACTCAATAGACTCGGATCCGCTCTATGTGGACATTGCATATACCCTGTTCATAAGTCCTGATGATAAATATGAAGAGATCGCCAGACTGTTAAAACAGCTTACTGAGGTGTTCTCTAATCAGGATTTACTGAACTCTTTAAGACTTGCTCGCAATGAACGTAATAAAATCAGTACATTATTAAAACAGATTGATGCATCACTAGAGGCTAAAAAAGGTTCCTAGCAAAAAGGAGATGAGGCTATGCAGAAGCAACCAATACAAATATTTGTAATTTCAGGACGTTCAGGCTCAGGTAAATCACTGGCATTGAAGGTTCTGGAGGACCTGGGTTTCTATTGCATCGATAATCTCCCGGCAGTCTTTATGGGAAATTTAATCAAGCTTGCCAAGGAGCATTATCCTAAGCTTGCCGTATCGATAGACATCCGCACCATCATCTATGGCGGTGACCGTGACATGACTATCATCAATGATACATATGCAAAAGCCCGTAACGATCCATTAATCAAAAGCACCATCATCTATCTTGATGCAGATGATCAGGAATTGATAAAGCGCTACGCCAACACCAGACGACTGCACCCTCTTTCATTAAAATCCATGTCTCTTGATGAGGCTATCAGGCAGGAATCACAGCTATTACAGAGTATTTCCTCTGTTGCCGATTTACGTATCGATACCTCTAATCTTTCAGTACATGATCTCTCAGCCCAGATCACAACCCTGGTGCAGGGCCGTCCGGAACGTGAGCTGGTAATGATCTTTGAATCCTTTGGCTTTAAGGACGGCATAGCCAAGGATGCTGATTTTGTATTCGACTCACGCTTCCTGCCAAATCCTTTCTGGGAGAAGGAGCTGAGATCCTATACAGGACTTGATAAGCCTATCATTGATTTCTTTGCCAGACATCCGGAGGTTGACGAGTACATAGGACAGATCGACGATATTCTGCTGCGCTGGCTTCCTACCATTGAAACAAGTAACCGCAGCTATCTTACGGTAGCTATCGGCTGTACCGGTGGTTTTCACCGCAGTGTCTACATTGCACAATCGCTGGCTGACAGATTTACAGCTCGTGGAATTACGGCTCATGTAAGACACAGATCTTTAATTTCACACATTACAGATCAGCATTAATAAGCCATTTTAAGACCACTAAAATACAAGACAAGTAAAACACATATTGTCATTAATTTGATGCTTATTGCAAAATTGAATTCTGGTATAAAAAACATGCTAGCATTCAAGCTTTTATTTTTTTGCATACGTTAAAATTAGTGCCGAAATTCATAAAGGCTTAGTTGTATAACAAGTCTTGGAGGTTTCGAGAAGTTATAACTCGAAATACGAACTGGCGTCGTCCAGTGCTGCTTTATAGGATAGGAAAACATGAAAGCTATTGTTTTACACCAGAAGTTGGATCTCCGTTACGAAGACGTACCTGATGCAACCATCAAAGACCCTAAAGAAGTCATCGTTAAAATGTTGACCGGCGGTATCTGCGGTTCAGATCAGCACTATTACACCCAGGGTGGTAACGGTACCGCTATCGTAGTTCGTGAGCCTCTTGTTATCGGTCACGAAGGCTGCGGTGTTGTTGAAGAAGTCGGTAAGGATGTTACCAAGGTCAAGAAGGGCGACATGGTTGTTTTACGCCCTGCACGTCCCTGCTTCAAGTGCTACTACTGCGAGAACAAGCAGTACACCTTCTGTGAAAATGTTCAGCACTTAGGCTCTGCAGCACTTTTCCCTCACACCACTGGTTTGTTTGCTGACTACTGCACCGTTCACGAAGAGCAGTGCGGCGTTGTCCACACCTTAAAGCCTGAAGTCGGTGCATTTGCCGAGCCTTTGGGCATTGCCTACAGCGGTATCAATGCTCTGGGCAACCTCTTAGGTAAAGACGTAGTTGTTATGGGTGCAGGTCCTATCGGCTGCCTCTGTGTTGCAGCAGCTAAGACCTTAGGTGCTAACACTGTTACCTGCATCGATATCCGCGGCGAAACCTTAAAGATCGCCAAGCAGATGGGTGCTGACTTTGTCTGCAACTCCAAGGAAGATCCTGAGCAGATCGAGAAATGGTGCGAGCACAAGGGTTCCTTCGACCTCGGTATCGAAGCTACCGGCAACGGCTTTGCATGTGCACAGCTCATGAAGCTTGTACGTCCTGAGGCAATTGTTTCTCAGGTTGGTATGTACGGTGCAGGTCATGAGCCTAAGGACTTCGGACCTTTCGCTGTCAAAGGCATCAAGTGGCACTCTGTATTCCGTTTCTATGATGAGTTCGGTGCAGTTGTCTCCGCTCTTGATCGCGGCCTGATCAATCCTCTGCCTTTACTTTCTGCATCCTTCGATGCATCTCAGCCTGTTGAAGGCATGAATGCAGCTCTCTCACCTGAGACCATGAAGGTTGAATACAACTTCAACGGCTACAAGCCTGCCTGATATTCAGGTTAAGTTGATAATCAAGGGAGCGTTACGCTCCCTTTTTTCTGCTCTAAAAAGGCATCTGCGCCTTTCTCCACAGTGCGTATTTGACCTGACCTGCAGTTTCCTCACGGATAACCTCATATCCTGGCACCGATAAGGTATTACCAGCATTCATCTCTACATAGAGTAAGGTATTCTCGTCAATAAGCTCTCTGTCTAGCAACACCAGCAGACAATCTTCAAGCAAATCCGCCTTATAGGGAGGATCGAGAAATACCAGTGAGTAAACTCCGGTTGCCTGCTTGATAAAGGCGATAGCATCGGTATTCAATACCATGATATTGTCCATATCAGCGGTGGCATCCTCAAGATTCCTGCTATTCTTCTTATCAATTTCAATCAAGGTTACATCACTTGCACCACGGGATAGCGCTTCACATCCTAGAGCACCGGATCCTGCAAAAAGATCGAGTACCCGAGCCCCCTCACAATGATCTCCAAGCCACGTAAAAACAGTCTCCCGGACCCGATCAGGAGTTGGCCTCAGACCATCTAATTGACCTACTCTTAAAAGCTTGCCCTTGAATTTTCCACCTATAATCCTTACTTGATGATCATTAGCGTACATAATCACATCCTTGCCATCGAAAATTTCACCGAATATCTTACAGGACTTGTAGAAGAAATTTAGCGTCTTTTTGGGAAACATGATACTAAATAGTAAAATATAGGGATGTGCGTAAAATTCGCCCCAGATCCATACCTAGCAATCAAAATATCACAGGATACAACATGGGCTTTTTCGGTTTATTTAAGAAGAAATCTGCAAAAAATAATGTAGAAAATAAGGAACAGCTTGTAGAAAACAGGGATCAAGTCCTTGAAAAGCAACAAGAGCTCGAAGAAGAACAGCAATCAACAGCTTCAGCAAATGAGTCTATTGCAGAAAATATTGAATCTCCAACTGATATCCCTACAGCATCCCCTGATGAACTGTTGGAAAACACAGACGAGGAAAATAAAGCTGTTCATGCTCAGGAAGACGAAAAATCAGTTGCTGATGTAGCTGAAGAAAATACATCAGTAAATGAGAATGCTGAAGTTACAGCATCTACGCAAGGATCTGCAGAAGATGCAGTCAGCACATCATCAGACGGTGAGGAAAAGATATCAGCAGACAGCGTTCAGGCAGAAGCACCGGTAAAGGTTAAGAGATCCTTTTTTGAACGCCTGAAGCGTACCCGTGAGAATATATCCTTTGGTCTTGAAGCCATGATCAAGGGAAAAAAAATCTCAGAGGAGCTCTATGAGGATCTTGAGACTGCACTGCTTACAGCTGATCTCGGAGTAGATACCACCGAGCGCGTCATTGAGCAGCTGCGCGAAAGCTCAAAGCTTCGCGAGCTGCATGACGCAGGTGCACTTAAGAATAACCTAAAGCAGATCCTGTGCGATATTCTGCGTCCATGCGCTATTCCTCTGAATGTACATAAGGATGGCAATACTCCATATGTGATCCTTATGGTAGGCGTCAATGGCGCCGGCAAGACCACAACAATCGGAAAACTTGCCCTGAAATTTAAATCTCAGGGACTAAAGGTAATGCTGGCAGCAGGTGACACCTTCCGAGCTGCAGCCGTTGAGCAGCTTGTAAAATGGGGAGAGCGCACCGGTGTTCCGGTTATATCCCAACCTACAGGCTCTGATAGTGCCTCGGTTATATTTGACGCCTTAACTGCCGCAAAATCCCGTGGCTGTGACGTCTTAATCTGTGATACTGCAGGCCGTCTGCAAAACAAAGATCACCTCATGGATGAGCTCAAGAAGATTGTGAGAGTCATGAGGAAAAATGATGCCGATGTGCCTGACGAGGTCATGCTGGTGCTTGATGGCGCAACCGGACAGAATGCTGTATCTCAGACAAAAATCTTCAATGAGGCTGTTAAGGTTACAGGTATTACTATCACCAAGCTTGATGGCACTGCCAAAGGAGGCGTTGTGTTCGCTCTTGCAGATCAGTTTAAAATACCGTTGCGCTTTATCGGCATTGGTGAAAAGACCGAAGATCTGCGTGAATTTGATGTTGAAGCCTTCGTTGATGCGCTTTTTGGTGAATAACGGAAAATTAATTCCAGGCAACGACTGATGTCAAAAGATAATTCCTCTAATTCAATGCAGCTGACACTTGCTCCTGTAGGCAATCTGAATGCCTACATAGCATCTGTTAATGCTGTTCCCATGCTTGAGGAGGAGGATGAACGCAACCTGGCCCGTCGTCTTAAGGATTATGGCGATATTGAAGCTGCACGTAAACTGGTGCTCTCCCACCTGCGCCTGGTCGTGAGTGTGGCCCGCGGTTATGCAGGCTACGGACTTCCTGAGGCAGATCTTATCCAGGAGGGTAATATCGGGCTTATGAAGGCCGTTAAGCATTTTGATCCGGATGTTGGCGGACGTCTTGCAGCCTTTGCCATTCACTGGATAAAGGCAGAGATCCATGATTACGTCATTAAGAACTGGCGCATGGTGAAGGTTGCAACCACAAAAGCTCAGCGCAAGCTCTTCTTTAAGCTGCGTTCAAATAAAAAGCATCTTGGCTGGTTCACCTCATCAGAGCGGGAGCAGGTTGCAAATGATCTGGATGTAACCGCCAGGGATGTAGCTGAAATGGAAAGCAGACTTTCAGGTCAGGATGTTGCCTTTGACATGGACGTGAGCGATGACTCGGATAAGGACAGTTTTGCTCCGGCAGCCTATCTTGAGGATGAGAACTCAAACTTTGCCAGGACATTTGAAAACCATGATTATCACAGCTTTGAATTAAGCAAGCTGTCACAGGCCCTGTCCGATCTGGACGAGCGCACAAGAACAGTCATTCAGCGTCGCTGGCTTGATGAAAACAAGGCTACACTGCAGGATCTCTCAGACGAGCTTCACGTTTCAGTTGAGCGAGTACGCCAGATTGAGGTTGCCGGTATGAAAAAGCTCAAAGCCATGCTCTCTCAGCAGGGGATTAATCAGGATATGATGGCACTGGAGAATAAATAAAAATCGGAACCATACAGCTCCGATTTTGAACTAACGCAAGGAAACCGGGAGCGCTCCCGGTTTTTTCTTAACGTCTATTTTTTGCAATATCCACCACTTTGAGGCGGGCCATAGCATCAGCAAGACGTGCCAAAGCAGTGTTGTAATCCATATCACCACTCTGATGCTTGTTAATTGCATCCTTGGCAGCATTCATAGCTTCCTGAGCCTTAGCTTCATCGATGTCAGCAGCTCTTAAGGCGGTATCAGCCAAGATGGTTGTTATCTCAGGCTGAACCTCCAATACACCGCCTGCAAGGTAGATCTGATCTTCCTTGTCATTTACATCAACCAGAGAAACCAGACCGGTTTTAATGGTTGTTAAAAGCGGAGTATGCCCATATCTGATACCAAGCTCACCCTCGGCACCGGTGACGCGTACGCTCTTCACCTTACCTGAGTATAAGCTTCCGTCAGCACTGGTGACTTCAAGCTGGAATGCAAATGTTTCCATATGCAAACTCCTTGCGATTACAGGGTCTTAGCCTTCTCAACAGCCTCTTCGATGGTACCAACCATGTAGAAAGCCTGCTCCGGCAGATTGTCATAATCGCCATTGATAATGCCCTTAAAGCCACGAATGGTGTCCTTTAAGGAAACATACTTACCAGGAGAGCCGGTGAACACTTCTGCAACAGAGAACGGCTGAGAGAGGAAACGCTGGATCTTACGGGCACGAGCCACTGTAAGCTTATCTTCCTCAGAGAGTTCATCCATACCCAAAATTGCGATGATGTCCTTTAACTCCTGATAACGCTGCAGCACGGTCTGCACGCCACGGGCAACATCATAGTGTTCCTGACCTACAACAAAAGGATCAAGCTGACGTGAAGTAGATGCCAGAGGATCAACTGCAGGATAAATACCTAAGGAGGCGATCTGACGGGACAGCACGATGGTAGCGTCAAGGTGAGCGAAGGTAGTAGCAGGAGAAGGATCGGTCAAGTCGTCAGCAGGAACATAAACAGCCTGAACTGAAGTAATAGATCCCTTCTTAGTAGAAGTAATACGCTCCTGCAGAGCACCCATTTCCTCAGCCAGAGTAGGCTGATAGCCCACAGCTGAAGGCATACGGCCCAGCAATGCGGAAACCTCGGTACCGGCTAAGGTATAACGGTAAATGTTGTCGATGAAAAGCAACACATCCATGCCCTCGTCACGGAACTTCTCTGCAACGGTCAGGCCGGTCAAAGCAACACGCAGACGGTTCCCCGGAGGCTCATTCATCTGACCATAAACCATGGATACCTTGTCCAGAACCTTGGAGGCCTCCATTTCATGATAGAAGTCGTTACCTTCACGAGTACGCTCACCAACACCGGTGAATACAGACAAACCTGAGTGAGCGGTTGCAATGTTGTTAATAAGCTCCATCATGGTAACGGTCTTACCAACACCAGCACCACCGAACAGGCCTACCTTACCGCCCTTAGCAAACGGGCAGATAAGATCCATAACCTTAATACCGGTCTCAAGCAACTCTGTAGTTGAGGACTGCTCAGCATAAGAAGGAGCTGCACGGTGAATTGACCAGTCTTCCTTCTCGCCGATAGGGCCTCTTTCATCTACAGGCTGACCTAAGACGTTCATAATACGTCCCAAAGTCTCACGGCCTACTGGAACCTTAATGGAGTCACCAGTATTTACAGCAGTAAGACCGCGGCTTAAACCGTCGGATGAACCCATGGCGATGCAACGTACAACGCCACCGCCGATTTGCTGCTGAACTTCCAGAATGATTTCGGCTCTGTCGCCCTCGGCAGCAATTCTTAAGGCGTCATAGAGCTCAGGAATATCTTCTTCCTTAAACTCCACGTCGACCACTGCGCCGATGATCTGTACTACAGTACCTTTCTTTCCGGCGCGACTTGCAGTTTCTGCCATATTTTATTTCCTCAATTAACCTTAGACCGCAGAAGCACCAGCCACGATGTCATTCAACTCCATCGTGATGCTTGACTGGCGAGCCTTGTTGTACACAAGCTGCAGATCACTTATCAGCGTTTCTGCGTTGTCAGTTGCGGCTTTCATAGCAACCATTCGAGCTGACTGTTCTGATGCCAAGTTCTCCAGAATGCTTTGGTATACCATCTGTTGCAGGTAACGATCCAGAACAACGCCTAAAATGGCCTCAGGATCCGGTTCATACAGATAATCCCAGTGGTGGGCAGCAACCTTCTCATCCTCTGTTTTCTTCAGAGGAAGCAACTGCTGTACTGACGGGATCTGAACCATGGTATTCTTAAACTGGTTGTAGCAGATCATGACCTGATCAACCTCGCCGTTTAAGAACTTATCAGTCATTACCTTGATGGCACCAACCAGCTTTTCCGGAGATGGATTATCACCAAAACCGCTATGAGAGGCTACTACTTCTACATCCTTTAATTTTAAGAAGTAGTTAGCAGCCTTAGAGCCTAACAGGACAACCTTAACACCGATATTCTTCTTGGATAACTCCATAATATGCTGGGTTATCTTGCGGAATAAGTTGATATTAAGACCACCGCATAGGCCGCGGTCGGTAGAAACAATCACAACTCCGACATTCTTAACAGGTCTCTCAACCATATAAGGATGTCTAAACTCACTATGGCTGGCTGCAATGTGTCCGATGATGCGCAACAAACCTTCAGAATAAGGCCGGCTCTGGCTCATTTTGTCCTGAGCCTTGCGCATTTTGGAAGCAGCTACCATCTGCATGGCACTAGTGATCTTCTGGGTGTTTTTCACCGAGGCGATCTTAGTGCGTATTTCCTTTGCTCCGGCCATTACAGCTCCTAGTAAGTCTGAGTAGACTTGAACTCAGTGATGATGTCACCAAGTTTCTTGACTACATCATCGTTGTAATCAGGTTTAGCATCGAGATCAGCTACAAACTGCTCGTACTTGCTGTGGGCAAAGCCTAACAGACCTGACTCGAAAGCGGCAATCTTCTTGAGGTCGACGTCTTCTAAATAACCACGCTCGGCAGCGAAGATCACGAGAGCCTGCTCAGCTACTGACAAAGGAGCGTACTGAGTCTGCTTCATGAGCTCAGTTACCTTCTGACCATGATCAAGCTGCTTTCTGGTGCTCTCATCAAGATCTGAGGAGAACTGAGCGAAAGCTGCCAGCTCACGGTACTGAGCCAGAGCGGTACGGATACCACCGGAGAGCTTCTTGATGATCTTAGTCTGAGCGGAACCACCTACGCGGGACACTGAAATACCAGGGTCAACAGCAGGTCTTACGCCAGAGTTGAACAGGGAGGTAGTCAGGAAGATCTGACCATCGGTAATTGAAATAACGTTGGTCGGAATGAAGGCTGACACGTCGCCTGCCTGAGTCTCAATGATAGGCAAAGCAGTCAAGGAACCAGTCTTACCTACGATCTTGCCTGAAGACTTCTTCTCAAGATATTCTGCGTTAACACGTGATGCACGCTCCAGCAGTCTTGAGTGCAGATAGAACACGTCGCCGGGGAAAGCCTCACGCCCAGGAGGACGGCGGAGCAGCAGTGAAATCTGACGATAAGCAACAGCGTGCTTGGAGAGATCATCATAGATGATCAAAGCATCTTCGCCCTGATCCATGAAGTATTCACCCATAGCACAACCGGCATAAGGAGCAATGTACTGCAAAGCTGCGGTATCAGATGCAGATGCAACCACGACAATGGTATTGTCCAAAGCGCCCATATCCTGAAGCTTTCTCACAACACCAGCGATGGTTGATGCCTTCTGACCGATTGCCACGTAGATGCAACGTACACCATACTTCTTCTGGTTGATAATGGTGTCGATTGCAAGAGCGGTCTTACCGGTCTGACGGTCACCGATGATCAACTCACGCTGTCCACGACCAATAGGGATCATGGAATCAACGGCTTTATAACCGGTCTGAATCGGCTGATCAACGCCCTGACGGGCAATAACACCGGGAGCAATTTTCTCAACAGGATAGTAACCGTCAGAAGCTACAGGTCCCTTGCCATCAATAGGCTCACCTAAGGCGTTAACAACACGGCCCAACAAAGCATTGCCAACAGGTACGTTCAGGATTCGGCCAGTGCTGTGAACCTTCATGCCTTCTGACAGAGAAGTATATGGTCCAAGAACAATGGCGCCTACTGAATCGCGCTCAAGGTTCAATGCCAGACCATAAAGGTCATTGCCGAAATCCAGCATTTCGCCCTGCATCACATTAGCAAGACCATGTATACGGGCAATACCGTCATTTAAAGAAACGATAGTGCCTTCATCCTTAGCCTCTGTTACAACTTGGAACTGCTTGATCCTATCTTTGATAAGAGCAGCAATTTCAGTTGCTGATGAATTATTTGACATTATTCATCCTCTTGTTATTTGAGGGATAAAGACAGGTTAACCAAACTTGTCTTCACACTTGCATCGATTACCTTGTCACCGATCTTCAAAACGGCTCCGCCGATTAGGGACGGATCGATATCGTTTTCAAGTTCAATCGTGCAGTTATATTTTTCTGAAAGCTTCTTCTTAAGAACTTCGAGATCAGCTGCAGCATAATGACGAGCTGAAGTAAGGCGCACTTTTAGCACCTTGTCATGCTTTTCTTTCAGTCTTAGATACTCTTCATAGATCTCAGGGATCACCTCAAATCTAGAATTAGCAGCTAAAATCTTAATAAAATTCTTGCCGGAATCATCGACGATACCGTCAAGGATCTTATTAAAGTAACTGGAAGCATCATCAGGGCTGGACGAGTTCTTTAAAAACCCCAGGAAAAACGGATCACTGATAGCCTCATTCATAGCCATCAGCATATGCTCCCATTTCTCAAAGGATTTTTCTTCTGATGCCAGACTGAAAACAGCTTCAGCGTAAGGTCTGGCAACAGTTAAATTCTCAGCCATTACTGATCATCCTATCTTAAAGAGAATTTCCAATCTGCTCTAAAGCAGCTTTGTCGGTAGTAGCGTTGACCTTTTCACCTAAGATCTTGGCAGCGCCTGCTACAGCAAGGGCGGAGATCTGTGATCTCAGCTCCTCACGAGCCTTGTTACGCTCTGCTTCAATCTCAGTTTTGGCCTGCTCTAAAATTCTGGCTTTCTCAGCAACAGCCTCAGCAGCAGCCTTATCCAGAATCTCAGAACGCTGTTTCTGAGCTTCGTCAACAATCTTCTGAGCCTGTGCTCTTGCCTCCTGCAATGCTTCCTTAGCACCGCTGTTGGCAAGCTCCAGGTTCTTTTTTGCTTTCTCAGCATTAGAAAGACCGTCAGCTATTTCCTTCTGCCTTTTTTCAATGGCATTGATCAGAGGCGGCCACACATATTTCATGCAGAGGACTGCGAAGATCAGGAAAGCTACTGCCTGTCCTAAAAAAGTGGCATTGATTTCCAAAGTGAAACGCTCCGCTTAAAAAATCGTATCAGCCAATTAGGCTACGGCGAACATTACGTACATACCGAGACCGACAGCGATCATAGGGATAGCGTCGACCAAGCCCATGACGATGAAGAACTGGGTACGAAGCAGAGAAAGCAGATCAGGCTGTCTTGCGGCACCCTCAATAAACTTTCCACCCAAAAGACCAATGCCGATAGCACCACCGATTGCAGCTAAACCCATCATCAGGCCTGCAGCGAGGTAAAGCATGGTTGCGTCCATTTCATTTCTCCTTGTTAAAACAATGAACTATTCATCATCTTCACTGGCCATTGAAAGATAAACAATGGTCAGAACCATGAAAATAAAAGCCTGCAAAGTCACAATTAAAATGTGGAACAATGCCCAGGGCACATTCAATACCCACTGTATCCACCACAAAGGTAGCAGAGCAATAAGTATGAAAATCATTTCACCGGCGTACATATTGCCAAAGAGTCGCAAGCCTAATGAGATTGGCTTAGACAGCAGAGACACACCTTCTAACACGAAGTTAACAGGGATGAACGCCCAGTGATTGAAAGGATGAAGGGTAATGCTCTTGAGGAATCCGAGCACACCGATATTCTTAAATGAGAAGACAAAGATTAAGCAGAATACCGCACAGGCCATAGCCAGAGTGATGTTGGCATCAGCTGAAGGAACAACACGCAGGAACGGAATACCCATTTCCTTGGCAGTCTCAGGCAGGAGATCGATTGGCAGCAGATCCATAAGGTTCATCAAGAAGATCCAGCCAAATACAGTAAGAGAGAGCGGAGCAATAAACTTGCTCTTACGCTTGAAGATACCCTCGACCATATCCTTGACCATACCGAAGATCATCTCAATGAAGCACTGGAACTTACCAGGAACTCCAGTCTTGGTCTTCTTAGCTGCATATCTGAACATCACCAGGAAGATAACACCCAGAATCAGGGTAATGCCCATGGAGTCAAGATTTACAGTATAAGGATTAAAAATATTGGAAGCCTTGGCCTCAGGAACTGCACCTATACAGGTTCCATGTCCAAGATCTGACAAATAGCATTTTTCAGTTGCTACAGTCTTGATGCATTCGTGCGCACTCTGAGAGGTTAAGCACTGCTCAAAGGCAGCCTGATCGGTAGGCTTAACGCTATCGACGATTGAAAAATCACGCAGATCGACCTGAAGAAAATGCAAGTGATGCGAAATATACTCTTGAGAATTGCTCTCTGACATAGACTCGACACCTTATTAGCTTTATAGAGCTGAAATCGATAACGCAACATGTTCGCAAAATTGTTACGTCGTCATGAGTTTGTTATATCTAACGAAAATACGGCAAATATTAGATATTGTCAAAGAGTGCACGCTCTGGATCAGCGGTTATACAGCTTGAATGCAAGAAAATTTTTACTCACTATCAGGTATACAAACACTGTTATGAATACTATTTCTGCTATTTTTATAAATTTAAAATAAAATATCAGCAAAAATACAAGTATTAAGTATTTCAACACAATTCCATAAATTGCGTCATAAACTACTGAATTTACTGTATTTTTACAATTATCATGCCGATGGGCACAGTAAAAGCTCACTAAACTAGATACAGAAAAAACAAAAATAGCTGACATAGTAGACAAAAATGCGAGCCATGCCTTATTTTCCGAAAAAAAAGGAAACATCTGGCCGATAAATATCGCTCCGGCATAGATGCACACATACATTTTTAAATTTACTGAATGTTTAAACATAGTTAGCTGCTTTTTTTTATCGGATTTAATCAAACCAAGCATTTGCACCGTTTTAGGGATAGTGGACCATCCCAGGCGGGAAAAACGGTGCTGACAGATAATCTTTAAGGCACAAACAAGGTACTAGAGCCCCAGCAGCTCCTTAAGCCTTGCAAACTCCTGGGCATTAGAATACGACAAGGTAAGCCTTCCCTTGTTTTCATTGCCCCCCACCCGAAACTTAATTCCATCAAATCTTGCCCCGATTTTAGACTCAAGATCCTTAATAAATACAGTCTTCTCAGGAACAGGCTTTTTATCATCATCCCCTTCATCGTTGTCCTGCTCTTTGACAGCTTTGACAAACTCCTCAGTCTGTCGCACAGAGAGATCCTTTTTTACCACCACTTCAGCGGCATTTTTCTGCACCGGACCATCAAGTGCTAATAAGACCTTGGCATGTCCCAGATCAATTTTTCCAAGGCTCAGCATCTCCTTGACCTCAGGAATGAGCTTATTCAGGCGAAGAATATTGGTCACCGTCGAACGGGACTTACCTAAAGTCCTGGCAAGCTCCTCCTGATTCATACCGCACTCATTGAGCATCTGCTCTAAGGCACTGGCCTGCTCCAGAGGATTGAGATCCTCGCGCTGCATGTTCTCAACCAGCGCTATGGCATAAGCATCAGTACGTGCCATGTTGCGGATAAAGCATGGAATTTTAGAAATTCCGGCAAGTTTACAGGCCCGATAGCGACGCTCACCACAGACTATTTCATAGCATGACGGGTTCTCTGCTGATTCTTTTACAATCAGAGGATCCAGAAGACCATGCTCTTTGATGGAGGATGCAAGCTCAGCTATAGCCTCCTCATCAAATTCCTTTCGCGGCTGGTAAATTGAGGCATGCAACTTTTCTATTTCAAGCTCAACCACAGCATTTTTAGAGACAGCAACTTTTTCCTGCTTTGCGCCTGTTTCATTGATGCCTTGTATTTTTCTCTCTGTTGACCTTTTTGATTCAGATAACAGAGATCCCAGACCGCGACCTAAAGCCATGACTTTATACCTACCTAATTGATACTTTTAACCAGAGCATTTTACAGGCTCTATTTCCTACTTACTGTTAGCTATCTCAAGCCTCGGATCTTTTGATAATTTCATCTGCTAATGATATATAGGCCTTGGTACCGGTTGATGACTTATCATAGTAGAGAGCAGGCTTACCGAAGCTTGGAGCTTCAGCCAGACGTACATTTCTTGGAATGATAGTCTCATAGACCAGATCGCCAAAGTTATTCTTAAGCTCATTTGATACATCTGTAGACAGACGGTTGCGGTTATCAAACATGGTACGCAATATACCTTCAATCTTAAGATCTGGATTGACGATATTTGCCAGCTGATCAACGGTATCAATAAGCTGAGTTAAGCCCTCCAGAGCAAAATATTCACACTGCAGAGGCACTAAAATTGAATCAGAGGCGCACATTGCATTGACAGTCAGAAGATTCAGGGAAGGAGGGCAGTCTATCAGAATGTAATCGTAATTATCGCGAATATTCTTCAGGGCATTCTTCAGGCGATACTCACGTCCATAGTAATCCAGAAGCTTAACCTCTGCAGTAGTAAGATCCTCATTAGAAGGGATCAAATGAAAAGCACCGGTTGTTTCCTGTACCAGAACCTCATTGACATCCATCTGATCGATGAGGACATTGCATAAGGTCTTTTCAAGATCAAACTTATTAACCCCTGACGCCATAGTAGCGTTTCCCTGAGGATCACTGTCGATGACCAAGACCCTTTTATCCTTTGATGCAAGGGAGGCTGCCAGATTTACGCAGGTAGTAGTCTTCCCTACCCCACCCTTTTGATTAGCGATCGCTATTATTCTTACCATTTCTTATTTTTTCCTAATTATTCTTCATTCAAAGCTACGATCACAGCCTGTCTCTTTGCATCAAGTCCGGGAACCTTAAGCTCTGCTATTTTCTCTATCACCGCATCTGCAGGAAGATCTTTGCGCTCATCATCTGACAGGTTGCCTTTCATGGCAACAAACCTGCCCTGCTTGGCAAGCAGTCCGCGACACCAGGTGACAATTCTCTCTAATGGAGCAAAAGCGCGACTTACAATGCATTCAAAAGGATCGTCTATAGAAAGACTCTCACATCTGCCGTTTACTGCAGTGACATTCTGCAACTTTAATGTATTAACCGCGTTCTTCACAAAAGAAATCTTTTTGGCAACAGAATCGATCAGAGTGAAACGGATCTCAGGATGCAATATTGCAAGCACGATCCCCGGAAACCCCGGACCTGTACCTACATCAGCTACATTTTTGCCAAAGATATAAGGCTCAATACTCATTGAATCAAGAATATGCAGCACCACCATTTCCATAGGATCTCTTATGGCAGTAAGGTTCAATGCCTGATTCCATTTGCAAAGCAACATTACCAGCTCGGTAAGCTTTTGAGCCTTTTCCTCATCAAATGCAACCGTACACTCTGAATCCTTCCACAGAGTTGCAATACGCTGGTAAATATCAGCAGAATTTGCCTGAATTGTTTTAACTGCCATCAGTTAGTACCTAATAAGCCTAATTTCTTTAAATGAACCAGCAGGATTGAAATTGCCGCAGGAGTCACACCGGAGATACGGGAAGCCATTCCTATGGTCTCAGGCTTAAATTCATTGAGCTTCTGCGCAACCTCCTTGGACAAGGATGGAATTGAAGAGTAATCAAACTTCAAAGGCAGCAGAGTACTCTCATTGCTCTGATTTTTCCTGATATCCTCAAGCTCACGCTTTAGGTATCCTTCGTATTTAACCTGAATTTCAACCTGCTCAGAGGCTTGAGGATCAGTTGCTATGGGCTCAAGCTCTGCAGATTGCATCAGGGTGTTGTATTTAACCTCTGGACGGCGCAGCAGAGCCTCTAAGGTTTGCTCCTGAGTCATAGCTTCCGCCTTTAAAATAGAGGCTATGCGTTTGCCCATATCTGATGACGGCTTAACCGAGATCTCCTTAAGACGGGCACGCTCACGCTCAATCTGCTTTTGTTTTTCCTCAAAGCGTTGCCAGCGTTCATCAGAGATAAGACCGAAATCTCTTGCCTGAGGAGTCAGACGCTCATCAGCGTTATCCTCACGCAAAATAAGTCTGTGCTCGGCACGGGAGGTAAACATACGATAAGGCTCTTTGGTACCTAAGGTACAGAGATCATCCATCAATACACCAACATAAGCCTGATCACGTCTTGGGAACCACGGAGCTTTACCCGTTACAAACAGGGCGGCGTTGATACCTGCAAGCATGCCCTGAGCTGCAGCCTCCTCATAGCCGGTAGTACCGTTTATCTGACCTGCAAGGAAAAGACCTGGAACAATCTTTGACTGCATAGAGACGCTAAGCTCACGCGGATCATAGAAATCGTACTCGATTGCGTAACCCGGGCGTGCGATCACGCAGTTTTCCAGACCTTCAATTGAATGGATAAAGTTTTCCTGAACATCAAAAGGCAGTGATGTAGAAATACCGTTTGGATATACCAATGGAGAGGTCAATCCCTCCGGCTCTATAAATATCTGATGAGAATCACGCTCGGGATAACGCACAATCTTATCTTCAATTGAAGGGCAGTATCTGGGACCGACACTGTGAATTACACCTGAGTACAAAGGAGATCTGTCAAGACCGTTTCTGATAATGTCATGAGTTTTCTCATTGGTACGGGTAATGAAGCAAGGAACCTGCTGTGGATGAACTGCGTCAGTATTCATAAAAGAGAATACCGGCTGCGGGAACTCAGGCATCTGCTTGACCATTTTCGAGTAATCAATGGTATCAGCCAGAATTCTGGCAGGCGTACCTGTTTTAAGACGTCCGACCTTAAGACCTAATTCCTTTAAATTTTCAGCAAGTCCGATGGATGCAGGATCTCCTGCCCGTCCACCGCTGTAATGATCAAGACCTATATGAATAAGACCGTTTAAGAAGGTACCGGCACAGATCACCACGGCCTTGCAGTAGAACTCAACTCCACCTGCAGTCTTAACTCCGGAAATTACATTATCTTTATATATAAGTCCTGTGCATGGCTGCTGAAAGATGGTGAGATTTTCATATTTAAACAGAGTCTCACGCATTACCTTCTTATACAGATGTCTGTCAGTCTGAGCACGGGTGGCTCTCACTGCAGGTCCCTTTGAGGAATTTAAGGATCTGAACTGAATGCCTGCTTTGTCAATTGCTCCCGGGCATACACCGCCCATGGCATCAACCTCACGCAGTAAATGGCCCTTGCCTATACCGCCAAATGCAGGATTGCAGGACATTTCACCTACAGTCTCAAGATTATGAGTTAAAAGCAGTGTTTTGCATTTCATTCTGGCAGAGGCAGCTGCAGCTTCAATACCTGCATGGCCGGCGCCGATCACAATTACGTCAAATTCTCTGAACTGGTTCATTTCAATCCGCGTTTTGTTCTAAGTTGAGTTTCCCAATTTCTGCAGGGAAAGTTTGAGTTTAAATAAGATAAGAGAATAAATATCTATTTCTTTATATATTCTTTTACTATCTTTTTTATTAGTACGGGCGATGTTGTCGAAAACTTATTTTTTTGTTTATTTATCAGTATATTAGCCTGTAATATTTCTTTAGGGATCAATTCTGTTAAGCGTTTACTCTTAGTTGAAAAACAGGTGTGTTTTAACAGTATAAAATATATACTTATTTTATGCTCATTTATTCCACCGTTGATCCCTAATGATTCAACATCTTTCCTAACAATTTTTGACAAGCAATTTTAGCAAAAGACAGCCTTAGATCTTGCGTAAAAAAAACTGATTTTGATTGCCTGGACTTATCTGAATAAAAAAAACCGCGTCGCCTGTGGCAACGCGGCTTTTTAAAGTGCTGTCTATATATTAGACGCGCTTCTTGAACTCGTTGGTACGGGTATCGATTTCGATCTTGTCGCCGGTCTTAACGAAATCAGGAACTGACAATTCGTAACCGGTGCCAGCCAGACGTGCAGGCTTGGTAACCTTGCCGGAGGTATCGCCACGTACTGCAGGCTCGGTGTACTCAACTTCACGAACGATGCTGATAGGAAGCTCAACAGAGATTGCCTTACCGTTATAGAAGGTAACCTGGCAGACATCTTCCATGCCGTCGATTAAGTAGTTAAGAACGTCGCCCATGTTTTCCTTATCGACGTCGTACTGATTGTATTCCTCGTCCATGAATACATAGAAAGGATCATTCAGATAAGAATAAGTGCAGTCCTTGTGCTCGAGAACAACATCATCGAGACGATCATCAGCACGGTAAACCTTTTCGGTACCTGCGTTGGAAAGTAAGGACTTGAGCTTCATTTTAACAACAGCGGCGTTACGGCCGGACTTGCTGTACTCAGCCTTCTGAACGACCATAGGGTTGCCGTCAACCATGATGACGTTGCCGGCACGGACTTCTTGTGCTAACTTCATTTTTTTGAAACCTTGTTTAACTAAAACATTCACCTCATTTAAGAGGCGGGTAACTGTTACTGCGTATATCAGGGCCTAGGCCGCTGAGTTGCTAACATTCTATTTTAGCAAATTTATGCCATTTTTTAAAGGTACGGACCTGCAGAGTCTTTAATCTACTGCGTGTAGTCTCTTTAAGATCTGGTTTTACTTTCTATGAACTCTTTGAGGTTTACGGTAAGAGAGCCTAATGAAAAGAGGTGAACTGCCCAGGCCATAGTAACCTCGTGCCATCTTTTTATAAAGCTGTTGATTGGCGGCAGCTCTGTTCTGGTTTTTACACCGTTATATTCCAGATTGAAGGATCTGATGATTTCGATATCCTGATGCATTGATGACGGGAGCTCATCTAGCATACGGTCAAACAGTGCATTGAGCTTTACAATGTGAGCATCCTCATCCTGGGGATAGATATGCCATAAAAAAGGTTTGCCGCAAAGCATGCCGCGTACTGCTGATTCCTCACCGCGGATCATATTAAAGTCTGAATTTAATAAAATCCCGTCATAGCCTGCCTGATCGGTCATGGCTACTGCATTTATGTTGATATTGCCCAGCTTTGTGCCCTGCCCTACCTCAAGATTCAAGCCTGGGTACTGCCTGTTGATGTTTTCAAGAGGCTTGCCTGCAAAAACGGTAAGTTCAACTTTTGTGTCACCCTGATTTAAATTGTTGAAGACATCTTTTATTTTCTGATTTTCGTATGAAAAAAGAGTGGCCTTTAGAGAGTTGCTACCTGCGTTAAGCATGTTCTGGGATAGCACCTTATTTTTAAAATCCTCTTCAAAAATCAACCCGCCGGTTTTTTTGGTAAATCCCGGAAAGAAAAAGTAACTGTTAAGTCCATCAGATGATGATGACAGACCATGGCAGTCTTCGGCAAATTTCTCAGCTGTTAAATAATCAAGCTCAATAACCAGACTGTGTTTTTCTTTTAGCAGCCTTGTTAACGGATCGCTTAGGCGACATGAGAAAGCCTCTATTACCGTTTGTGAAGGAAGGTATTCCCTGGCATCAGGCCACGGATTTATTTTTAGTAATTTATTTTCCAGATCCTGTTTTGAAATAATGGTGTTAAGAGTATCGATGTCATTGCAGAACAGGCGTACATGCTCGCCTGTTTCACACAGTGTTCTTGACAGTCTTAAGCTGAAACCGGCATCGCCAAAGTTGTCTATTACATTACAGAAAACATCGATCATCTTATCCTCCAAAAAAATTTCTCAAAAAAAGATTCTAACTTTTTTCCTTGCAAAATTATGTGCTTTCATCTGTGTCAAGAGTTAAAAGACACGTTAGTAAAATATTGTTTACTTGTAATTGCAGGCTAATT
>CAVFIO010000001.1:0-8130 GCA_963622535.1 Akkermansia muciniphila | reverse complement strand
GGAAGGTCCCTCGCATGATCCGCTTCATAGTGAAACGTGACGGTCGAAAGGTTGCGTTCAACGAGCAGAAAATTTCAAATGCTATTCGTAAAGCATTGGTTTCAGTGCACCCTGATGATGGTGCAACCGCCGAAGACGAAGAGCTTGTTGCAAAGCTAACCTCTCTAGTTGTAGCAGACATCGAAAAAGAGCTTCCTAAAACACCTTCAGTTGAGCGTACTCAGGATTTTATTGAGCAGGCCATGATTAAGTCTGGTCTGGCATCCGAGGCTAAGAATTTCATTCTGTACCGTCAGCGTCGTACCAACGCTAGAACCTACAACACCGATCTCACCAAGATTTATCGCGATCTCACATCTAAGAGCACCGCCGATATGGATTTAAAGCGTGAGAATGCCAATATTGATGCTAATGCTCCTATGGGACTTATGCTTCGCTTTGGCTCTGAGGGCTCAAAGGATTATGTTCGCAGATACGTCTTACGCCCGGAGCACGCACTAGCTCATTCCCGTGGTGATATCCATATTCACGATCTTGATTTCTATATGCTGACAATTAACTGCTGTCAGATTGGTCTTAAGGATCTGTTCAAGCGCGGCTTCTCAACAGGTCATGGCTTCTTACGTGAGCCTCAGTCAATTCAGTCAGCAGCGGCCTTGTGCTGTATTGCCATTCAGTCCAATCAGAATGACATGCATGGCGGTCAGTCAATCCCTCTGTTTGAGTATGATCTGGCTCCCTATGTTGCCAAGTCATATGTGAAACATTTAGGACGTGTGGTCGAGATCTGTCTGCGTAAGGAAAAAATGGACATTACCGAGTTAAAGGAACTCTGTAATGAAATCTATAACAGGCGTAATACCGTTATGGATGATGAGGCTAAAGCTGAAATTCATGCCTATGTAGAAAAATTCCTGCAAGATAACGGTTCAAAGGATTTTGCCTCCGATGCTGACTATGTCTTATCTGAGGGCATGAAGCTTACCGAGCGTGAGACCTATCAGGCTATGGAGGCTTTGATCCATAATCTAAATTCCATGCAGTCACGTGCAGGTGCGCAGGTTCCTTTCTCCTCCATTAACTACGGAACCGGTACTACTGCCGAGCAGCGCATGATTATGAAGAATGTGCTGCTGGCAACTGATGCAGGTTTAGGCGGTGGTGAAACCCCTATTTTCCCTGTACAGATTTTTAAGGTTAAAGACGGCATCAATACCAAGGAAGGCGATGTAAACTACGATCTCTTCCGTCTGGCCTGCAAGGTATCTGCAAAGCGTCTGTTCCCTAATTTCTCATTCCTGGACGCACCATACAACAAGAAATACTATGTAGATGGCCATCCTGAGACAGAAGTTGCACTCATGGGATGTCGTACCCGTGTGGTTTCAAACGATTTTGACAAGACCAAACAGGTAATTCCCGGTCGTGGCAATCTCTCATTTACTACCGTGAATCTGCCGCGTCTTGGAATTGAAGCTCATGGCTCTATCTCCCGTTTCTATGACAGTGTTGATAAAACCTTTGCCATGATCTTTGAACAGCTCATGGATCGCTTCGATATCATCGCTAAAAAGCGTGTTTTGAATTATCCGTTCCTGATGGGACAGGGGATCTGGATCGGCTCTGACAGACTGGATCCTGACGATTTTATCGAGGATATTATCAAGCACGGTACCATGTCTGTAGGCTTTATCGGTCTTGCTGAAACCCTGAAGGCCCTGTGCGGCAAGCATCATGGCGAGAGCGTCGAGGCTAACGAGCTTGGCATGGAGATCGTAAGACATATGCGTGCACTTACTGATCGTCATACTCAGGAAAGCGGTTTCAACTTCTCCTTATTCTCAACTCCTGCAGAAGGACTTTCTGGCCGTTTTGTCAAAATCGATCAGAAGCTGTATGGCAAGATTGCCGGTGTCACTGACAGAGCCTATTACACCAACAGCTTCCATGTGCCTGTTTACTACGATATCAGTGCTGCCGATAAGATCAAGATTGAGGGACCTTATCATGAGCTGTGCAATGCCGGATCTATTTCCTATGTTGAGCTCGATGGTGATTTAACTAAGAACGTTGATGCTTTTGAAAAGGTCATCTTATTCATGAAGGAGTGCGGCGTAGGTTACGGCTCTGTTAATCATCCCGTGGATCGCTGCCCGGTATGCAATTACGTCGGTGTTATCAATGATGTCTGCCCTCGCTGCGGCCGTCATGATGGTGAAGGTATCACCATTGAGCGCTTAAGAAGACTGGGCGTTGACTGCAGCTGCTTTGATTAAATAAAGAAATATTATTGGCACGTTGGAAATGAAAACGTGCCGGAACTACAGTAATTAGGAGATATTAACAATGCAATCTAGATTACATGCACATAATGGTGTCGTCGGTGAAGGCGTTAAGTTTGAGCGAATCCGTCGTGTAACTGGTTATTTGGTTGGTACCTTAGATCGTTTCAATAATGCCAAGCGTGCAGAAGTTAATGATCGCGTCAAGCACATGCACGTCTGATAAGAGATAAAAGCATGACTGATCTGGAACTTCTGGATCACACCACCTTAAGAATTGCCGGGGCTGTTCAAGAATCAATTGTTGACGGACCCGGTATTCGTTATGTGATATTCACTCAAGGCTGTCCATTTCACTGCAAAGGCTGTCATAATGAGCAGTCGTGGGATTTAAAAGGTGGTCTGGAGGTTAATTTAGGCGTTTTATATGATGAAATGACGTCTAATCCTCTCGTAACTGGTGTTACGTTTTCAGGCGGAGAGCCTTTTATTCAGCCTGAGCCTTTGACTGTGTTTGCAAAAATTGCCAGAGCTCATGGATATTCACTGTGGTCCTATACTGGATTTACCTTTGATAAATTAATAACTGATCCTAAGCGTCGTGCCCTGTTGGAACTGTTGGATGTTGTCGTAGACGGCCCTTTTATGATAGAGAAGAAATCATTGGAGCTGGACTTTCGAGGATCATCCAATCAGCATATAATCGACGTACAGAAATCCTTGCAGGAAGGAAAAATGATCCTTGCGCAGGGCTATAAATGAGGATATGTGATTGAACAGTGATGAAAAGCTTAAAGACGGCGAACGCGTCGTTTTGTGTCATTGTTGTGATCACCCTGTAATTATTCCCAAAGATGCTCACGGCTATTTATGCTGCTGTCCGCATTGCGGAGCTGTTTTAAAGCATGCAGTAATCCATCCTTTTAAGACCGGTGCCCTGATTGCTGTATCTGCTCTGATGCTGTTGTTTTGCTCGCTTGCTGAGCCTTTCTTATCAATTGATGCTTCAGGTCTGACCTCTACTATCTATATTGTTTCGATGTTTGACAGCCTGCGCGGTGTCTGGCTGTTGCTCGCAACAGTATTTTTAATGACAGCCTTTGTATTTCCTTGTCTGATGCTGCTTATATTGTGTGTCATCGGTTTTACTCAAATTAAGATCACCAGATTTCTGGCAAACCTGTATGACATCAGCAGAAGATTCTGTTTTGTGGATGTATTTGCTCTGGGGGTTGGGATCAGCCTGATTAAGATCACCGCACTTGCTGATGTTGCCTTTCATACAGGCTTTTATATCTATCTTATATTTTCAGTAATGATCATCTGGTGCTGGTCGCGATTTCCTTCATCAAGAGTATGGGATCTTGTTGAATATGAACATCATCAAGAGATAGCTGTTGAGCCTGACAGGCGGGGGGCTGAGCAGTGTCTGATGGTATGCAGGCACTGCGGCCTGGTATATAAGGCAGATGAGGGACACGATGAAGCCAGATGCCCGCGCTGTCAGGCATTAAATTCATACCGTCAGCGCATGTGGTCATCACGTGTTGTAGCTCTGGTACTGGCGGCAGCGATCATGTTTTTGCCGTCTAATATTTATCCGGTAATGATAGTGACACTGCTGGGAGCAGATTCCGGCTCAAATATTGTTCAGGGAGCAATTGCAATCTGGAGCTCTGGTTCTTATTTTGTAGCCCTGGTGATCATTATTGCCTCCCTGTTTATTCCCGGCTTTAAGATCCTTGCTATGGTCTACCTGACGCTTAAGGTAAAACACGGAAATGTAACTAATCCTAGGATTTTAAGCGGGCTGTATCGCATTGTTGAATTTATCGGCAAGTGGTCAATGATCGACGTATTTGTTGTGATCATTATGACAGCCGCAGTACATTTTTCAGGCTTGATGACAATTGCTCCAGGCATGGCTATTATTGCCTTCTGTTCGGTTGTGTTTATTACTATTTTTGCTGCATCATCCTTTGATGAGCGTTTGATCTGGGATAACTACGTTGGAAGAGAATAATCGCGCTACGTTAGTTAAGTCACACAAGTTTTCCATGGTGTGGCTGGTGCCAGCTTTGGCTTTTATTGTTACCGCTTTGCTTATCATAAGCTACAGTTTTGATAGAGGTACCTATATCACCTTAATCAGTGAGGATGCTTCAGGTATCGAGGCTGGAAAAACATTAGTCAAATATCGTGCTGTAACGGTTGGTAATATTGATACTATCGGTCTGACTGAGGATAAAAAATTCGTTCAGATGAAGGTGCGTATTTATCCTGATGAAAAGGATTTGTTACGTGCTGACACCAAGTTCTATCTGGTCAAACCGCGAGTGCAACTATCCAATATTACCGGCCTTGATACCTTGTTTACCGGTAACTATATTCAGCTGGTTGCCGGTACTGCTGATGAAAATGGTGATACCTTTGAGCTAGAGGATAAGGTACCGGCTACAGTAAAAGATCCGAATGCTTTGATTTTAACTCTAACCTCAACTCATGGCCGCCGTATCACTGAAGGTGATCCGGTGACTTACAGAGGATTTGTTGTCGGTACTGTTAACAGCGCTGAGCTTAATTCTGATAGCGGTCTGATTTCCTACAGGGTCAGCATCGAATCCAAATATCGCAGCCTTGTCGGTAATGAAAGTGTTTTCTGGATTAATTCAGGTTTGGATTTTTCCTTTGGAATGTCTGGTATTTCCTTCCGTACTGAGAATCTGCAGAATCTTTTATCTGGCGGTATTACTTTTGATAACTTCAATGAGCATGGCAAGACTATTGAGAATGGCAGTGTTGTTCCTCTGTATGAAAACTTTACGGCTGCAGCCAGTGGTATCTTAGAGGACAGACCTCATTTTGTGATCATGCTTGATACCAGAATAGGTGCCTTGAAAACAGGCTCTGTGGTTAAGCTTAAGGGCATTGAAATCGGTCGTGTAACCGAAAGTCCCTGGTTTGATGATCCTGTATCAGTAATTAGAAATAATTCTATTATTCCAGTACGTTTTGCATTATCAGTAAAAGGCATAAAAGATGAAACTCTGGTCAGCAATGCCAAACGGGCATTGTCAGACGGCAAGCTGTGTGCATCAGTGATTTCATCATCAGTGCTGGCTGCAAATGATGTAATTTCATTAAGCCTTTCTGATAAAAAGGGCAAATGCAATACTGGAGTGAGACTATACCGTGGTGATCTGGTGATCCCTGTGCTTGAAGCAAGATCTTTAAGTGATCAGATTTCTGCACTTGGTGATCAGATTTCCAAGCTTGATTTTGAAGGGATCTCTCAGGACGTGAAGCAGGATCTGCTGACGTTAAATGGGCTTATGAAGGAGCTTACCGCTTTGTCTCAGAAGTTTAATCAAAGCACGGTTATGGCAGAAACATCTAAGACTCTTGCAGAGCTTCGCGGTACTCTTGAGGCGATAAATGGTAATTCTAAGAAGGTACCGGATAATGTTGTGTCAGACATTCGTGCATTGCTGTCTAATATGAATCAGGTTTTAAATGAAATCCGTCCTGCTATGGATAGCGTCGGGCAGAAGCCTAATTCTTTAATCTTTGGTAATGACAGTGATGATCCTATTCCTGGTAGTGGAGATAAATAGTAAATGATTTGCAAAATGCATCTGGCAGCTCTTGCTCTTGGTACAGTTATCTCATTATCTGCACTTAACGGATGTAGCTCTAATGGAGCTGTGAATAATGAACGTTACAGCCTTACTGATGGCATAACCAGTGCGTCCATGGATCGCAATTACAAGGTTATTACTAAGGTATATGGCATACTCTCAGATGGCTCTTTAGTGATAAAAACCTCTGATGTTGGTCTAAGACCTGCCCTCCATCATAAGTGGTCATCAAAGCTTGAGGATCAGCTATCTATCATCATGAGGGATGCCTTAATCAGACACTCTGCTGCCAAAAATGTTGAGGTTGCAGTTGAGGTTAAGGATTTTTACGGCTCAACCTCAGGTGATGTTTATATTGACGCTTATATAGAAGCCAGCAAGGATAAACATCGTTTAATAAATGCTCCGTTTGCTTATCATGGAAAGCAAAGTGATCCGGGCTATCCTGCCTTAGTATCGGAGCTTAAAGCAGGATGGAGTGAAATCTGTGAGCAGGCTGTCTTGAAGATTATTTCTGCAAAATAGCTGAACTATAAAAAGAGATCTGCAAGCGTTACCTCGTTTTGCACAATGCCAGCGTATTGATTTTTATGAAGACCGTAAGTTGTTACCATAGTTAGCTGTAAAGACTTACGGTTTTTCGTTTCTGTAGAAAAACTGTTTATTTTATTGCGCAGATTTTTTTCATATACTGCGCTTATGGTAAATTCATCCTCGCTGAATTTTATCTCACATATATTGATGGTGTTATCCCCGCGCTCAATCACTAAAGCTATTTGTGTCACTGCATATTCCGCTGCTTGCTTGCTACTACGCCATGAGTAAACAGCGCTCGCTACATCATATATACCCAGTCTTTTTTTTATATTATCTATATGTAATGTAGATAACATTTCAAATGATATTTCTGCCCATTGATAGAAAGCATCTGTCTGCTGTATATCATTCCAGTGTTTCATATTGTAAAAAGAGCAATCCGTCAGGAATCTAAAATAAAAAAGGGTATAAAAATCGACTAGCTGGTATAAAGTCTTGCGTACTGAGCATCCGTAGTTTTGATACTTATGTATAAAACCGCATGCTTCAAGATTATTGATAACTTCCGTAAGAGGTCGGCCTGATTTTATTCCGGATAGTTCTGAAATTTCCTGCCTTGTCAGACCATTTCCCCTAGTGTTAAGTATTTTTATTACCTTAATATAACTTTCGGAATCTTTAAAAAGTGAGCGGTATAAGTTATAAAACTCATTGTAGAGTACTCCATTTGGATTAAATAACAGCCGATCAATGTTCTGGGCAAGATTTAGGCGTTTATCAAACATATTAAGGTAGTAAGGAATGCCTCCTAGGATCATATAGGCCTGAGCAATTTCGTAGTCTGAAAAGAGTATATTTTTTTGCTGTAGAAAGGCTTTACTTTCACCTAAGGTTAATGCTGAAAGTAAGATTTGATGAGTAAGTCGGCCGCCAAGTACTCCATGATTACTGATTAATTTATCTTGCATCCATGAGGTTGTTGAACCGCTGACGATCAGAACTATGTCATGCCTTGATGAGACTCTGCTATTCCAGAAGTGCTCTAACGCGGTGATGAAATTAGAACCAGATGTATCCATCCACGGTATTTCATCTAAAAAAATAACCTTACGTCTGATGTGAGGGAGCTGTTCTAAATAATCTATAAGAAGCTCAAAGCATTCAAACCAATCTGAGGGTAGCCGGTTTAGCTGTCTGTTGTAACGTTTTAGTGCTTGATAGAAGTTTTTTACCTGATTATTGGTTGGAGAATTAGCAAGTCCTGATACCTGAAAGACTATTTCATTTTCAAAGTACTCTCTAATCAGAAAGGTTTTTCCAACATGCAGGCGTCCGTAAACTGCAACAAACTCTGCCTGCTCGGATGCATATATGAGCTGTAGCAGGTCTTTTTCCTGTTCTCTGCCGATTATATTTTCTTTCATAGATAGAGCTCACTTCTATGGGGAATGATGCTTTATGGGTAAAATCTTCAATTATTATACCCAGTATAGTATATTATGAATAATTTTTGGGTACAGATGTTTAAATCTATACCCACAATAATTCTTGTGACAGGCTTTATAAAAATGCCTGATATATGCCCGATTATTGTTATAACATATCATATAATATGTATTACAGGATATTTTTAGATACTTTAATATAGGTTGAGATGCTGTGACTAAAGAAAC